>NZ_JAMYOQ010000011.1:0-196523 GCF_040319905.1 Mesorhizobium sp. M0833
ACAGAGAACCTTGCAGACCATCGACAACCCGTTCGGCACGAGGTTGTCACCCATGTCTTAGGTACATTCTGTTACCCATGTCTCCGGGTCGTACCAGAGCGTCACTGGCGGAGGGAGTGGGATTCGAACCCACGGTGGGCTTGCACCCACGCCGGTTTTCAAGACCGGTGCCTTAAACCGCTCGGCCATCCCTCCAGGGTGATTTTTCAATCACTTAGGATATCGCGAGAGGAGCGGGTTCGAGCTGTCGGTACCGGATTGGCACCAGGACGTTCCCCGATCGGTTCGCGCTCCATTCCTGTAAAGCCGCATTCAACGCCAAGTCAACCGTGGCGGCCGCACCTTTCGGCGTGATCCAGGACGGTGAGCAGCGTCATGGCGAGCTGTTTGTGCTGAGTGTGGAAAATCGTTTTTAAAACCCGCACGGACTATTAATCGTTGCGCGCTGATATGTTGGGCGCATTAGGCACATGTAAGTAAATCGTATTCTGGAGTTGAATTTTGGCCGTACTTGGCGCTCTCCCGCCCGGTCTTCGCTGTAGACCAATTCGCGAAACCGACTGGGAGGGAGTGGTCGATTGTCTGTGCAGGGGCTTTCCGGCGCGTAACCGAAGTTACTGGATCCGGGCTCTGACCCGTCTGTCGAAGCGGCCTGCGGTTGCCGAGCTCCCACAATATGGCTTTGCTTTGGAGCATGCCGATCGGATCGTCGGCGTTGTGCTCACCCTTTATGCGCGCTACCAGGGGCCGGAGAGCGAGGAAATCCGCTGCAATCTTTCGAGCTGGTCAGTCGACGCAGAATTCCGTTCCTATGGCGCCATGTTGGTTGCGGCGGTTCTCAAGCGGAAGGACGTGACCTACACGAACATTTCGCCGGCGCAAGCGACATTGAAAGCCAACCGGGCGCTCGGCTTTCGGCTCTTCTCCAGCGGACAATTTACCTTCTTGCCGGCTTTAAGTTCGGCGCCGCCGTCGTGTCGCGTGGTCGAGGTGCGTCCCGATCTTCCGGAACTGGCGATGCTGTCCGAAAGTGAGAGATACATACTCTCGGAACACGCCGCGCTGGGGTGCCTGTCGTTGATCTGCATCTGCGACGGAGCAGCGTTCCCCCTGGTGTTGATGCCGCGCCGAATGTTGCACGGTCTTATCCGGTGCCATCAGGTCATCTATTGCCGCTCGCTCGCGGATTTGAGCCGCTGCGCCGGTGCCATGGGGCGCTTTCTCTTGCGAAGCGGAATCCTGGTTTGCTTTGTCGACGCCAAGGAGCCGATTCCAGGTTTGGTGGGATGGTACCGCCCCAACAAGGGGCTGAAATACTTCAAGGGTCCCAGACCACCCGCACCTGGAGATCTGACGTTCACCGAGCTCGTGATCTTCGGTCCCTGACTCTGCGCTCGCAGACACGCCAGGCAAGGTTCAAAGCGCGCCACGAAGGGCGTTTTGCTGATCGATAAGCGACGACTTCATCCCGACCGGCGAGACGGTCCGCGCCACAATCTCGCCCGGTTCCGACCACAATCGGTTAATACGGTGATAAACAATTCCTGCGCACAAAAAGCATTGGGGTAGGGCGTTGCCGGCGTTTCTGGAGTGGGTGCTTCGGCATCGCTGACGTTTATGCTGCGGTGCCTTCGTCGATGCTATAGGGGACAATCAAAATATGCAGACCACGGCGCGCCCGCGTCTTCGTCGCGCTTCCGCTTTCGCGCTGTTTGCCTTGTCGGCAGCGTTTCTTGCGGCATGTGCCGCGCCGCAGCAAAAGGCGATGGTCAACAAGAAACCTCGCTCCAAGGAATATTTTTCCGAAGCCGAATATGGCGTGAAAGCCAGCCCGCGCGTGATGTTCAAGACGTCTCGGGGGCGCGACCAGCTCGGCAAGCCCTATCAGGTGCGCGGCAAGTGGTATTATCCGAAGGAAGACAAACGTTACGCCAAGGTTGGCCTAGCGTCCTGGTACGGTGAGGCGTTCCACGGCCGGTTGACCGCCAATGGCGAAGTCTACGACATGGCCGATCTGACGGCGGCGCATCCGACTATGCCGCTCCCGAGCTATGCGCGGGTCACCAACATGAAGACCGGCAGCTCGGTGATCGTGCGCGTCAACGATCGCGGACCCTATCATGATGGACGCATCATCGATGTGTCGAAGCGCGCTGCTGAAATGCTCGATTATGCCAATATCGGTACGGCCGAGGTGAAGGTCGAATATGTCGGCCGTGCGCCGCTCGAAGGCAATGACGGGCAGTATCTTATGGCTTCGTATCGTCCAGGCAACAGGGCGCCGGATCCGTCGGACGGTCTGCCCAGCGGTGTCATGGTCGCCATGAATGGGCCGTCGCCAAGCCTGGCGGTGAGCGCCGCAGCCGTGCCGTTCCCCGGTCAGCTGACGAATACCGGGCAGGGATCCGATGCAGGGCCTGTCATAGCGGTGCAGGCGTCTGCTTCGGGAGACATTGTACTGCCCGATTTCGGCCCCATCGTGCCGGAGCGTCCGGAGATCACCCTGCCGGCGCAATCTCCATTCACCATGGCGTCGCTGTCTTACGCCGACGAGCGCGTGCAGCGCGCCTCCAGCGCGTTTGCCGAGCTGGACGACACCGGCATGTCGCCCGCCGAGCTTCTTCAATCGTGGAAGCGGCAAGCTCCTCCAACCGGGTCGCCCACGGACTATGTCGCGGCGGGTTCGTTCGAGGATGCCGCCGAAGCCGAGCGTGTGGCTGCCCAGCTTTCCAGCTTCGGCAAGACCGAAATCCAGCGCTCGGAACTTGAAGGCAAGGACTGGTACTCGGTCAACCTCTATGCCGACGGCCGTGGCAGCCTGGACGAGATACTGCAGGCAGCGTGGTCGCATGGTGCGCCGGATGCGCTTGCTGTACGCGACTGAGCTCGGGGTTGCCTGGTTTTTTCGTGCGCGATTGATCCGCCAGGCAAAAGCCTGATAGCTTCTGCCAACGTGCAAGAGCGCCGGCTCACTGGTCGAATCTGATGAAATTTTTTCGCCCTTTCACTGGGCTTATAGCGCTCGGCCTGCTGCTGCTCTCGCTTGCGCCGGCCTCAGCACAGCTTTTCGAGACCAAGGCCGCGCAGGCCTTCATGATCGATGCCGAAACCGGAACCGTGCTGTTTTCCAAGGACGCCGACAGGTTGATCCCGCCGGCCTCGTTGGCCAAGCTGATGACGATGGAAGTGGTCTTCAACGCCATCAAATCGGGGCGCATGACGCTCGACGATCCCTTCGTGGTGAGCGAAAACGCCTGGCGCAAGGGCGGCGCTCCTTCGGGGACATCGACTATGTTCGCGAAACTCAAGTCGACGATCCGGCTTGAAGACCTGATCCAGGGCGTGACCGTGCAGGCGGCCAATGACGGCTGTATCGTCATCGCTGAAGGAATCGCGGGGTCCGAGGCAAACTTCGCGGCGCAGATGACCGAGCGTGCCCGCCAGATCGGCTTGCAGAAATCGACCTTCGTCAACTCCACCGGTCTGCCGGCAGATGGGCAGCAAACGAGCGTTCGCGAACTCGCGCTTCTGGCGCTGCATATCTGGCGCAACTACCCGGATCTCTACCGCTATTACGGCCAGAAGGATTTTACCTGGAACAAGATTTCCCAGAGGAACCGCAATCCGCTGCTGGCCATGGATATAGGCGCCGACGGGCTCGCGGTCGGCGCCAGCGAGCAATCCGGGTTCGGCATTGTCGGCTCGGCCAGCCACAACGGCACAAGGGTAATCGCGGCGATGAGCGGCCTTGCAAACGACCGCGAGCGTGCCGAGGAAGCGCGAAAGCTGCTCGACTGGGGTGCTCGCACCTTCGAGAAGACTGAAATATTCGCCAAGGACGAAGTGGTTGGCGAAGCCCAGGTCTTTGGCGGCGCCAAGTCCGGAGTCGCACTAAAGGCAAAAGGACCGGTGCAGATCTTCCTGCCGATCACCAACCGCGACAAGCTCACCGCCAGGATCGTCTATGACGGACCGGTTGCCGCGCCGGTGGAGGAGGGGCAGCCGGTCGGTACGCTGCGCGTCTGGATCGGCGATACTCTGAGCCAGGAGACGCCGCTGTTTGCCGCCGAGTCGATCGGTGTCGGTTCGCTGCCGCAGCGCGCGCTTGACGCCGCCAAGGAACTGGCCGTCGGCTGGCTGCGTTAGCACCGTCGCGGTGGACCTTTTTTCCCGCCGGGACTATACGGTCCCCGAAGTATGGACAAAGGCTTTGGCGCGCGGATTTTTCATCACTTTTGAAGGCGGCGAAGGAGCAGGCAAGTCGACACAGATCGAGCGGCTGGCAAGGAAGATGCGCGCCAAGAAATACGATGTGCTGGTGACGCGTGAGCCGGGTGGCTCGCCGGGTGCGGAGGCGGTCAGGCATGTCCTGCTTTCAGGCGCAGCCGAGCCGTTCGGCCCCAAGATGGAAGCGTTGCTTTTCGCCGCTGCGCGATCCGACCATGTCGAACAGGTCATCCGGCCGGCGGTCGAGCGCGGTTCGGTCGTGCTTTGCGATCGTTTCATGGATTCTTCGCGCGTCTACCAGGGCGTCACCGGCGGCCTGGACCCGGCATTCATGGACGCATTGGAGAAGGTCGCCATCAACGGCATGGTGCCGGACATGACGCTGATCTTCGATATCGACCCCGCCGAGGGCCTGAGGCGCGCTACCGCCCGGCGGGGGAGCAGTGACGGACCCGACCGCTTCGAGAAGGAAACATTGGCTATCCACCAACGCCGGCGCGAGGCGTTTCTCGCGATCGCCGCAGCTGAACCCGAACGCTGCGTCGTCGTCGATGCGTCAGCCGACCCCGACACCGTGGAGGATATTGTTACCGCCATCGTCTTCGCGGCTCTCGAGAGGATGATGCCGGCGCAAAGAAGGCAGGCGGCGCCGGTATGATTTTCGAACGCATCGCGCCGGAACAGCACGATACGCTGGACGGGGTGCCCGAGCCATCCGAGACGCCGCGTCTTGTCGGTCACCCGCAGGCAGCCAACATGCTCGCCACCGCTTACCGCTCGGGAAAGCTGCCGCACGCACTGATCTTTGCCGGACCGGTGGGCATAGGCAAGGCGACGCTGGCCTTTCATCTGGCGCATCATCTGTTGAAGCACCCGGCCTTCGAGCAGGCGCCGGAAAGCCTTGCCGTTCCAGATCCGGCTTCGTCGCTGTTTCGCCAGATCGCCACCGGGGCACATCCTTCGGTTCTGCATCTTACACGCCCCGCGAATGACAAGACCAAGAGCTTCAAGACAGTGGTCACGGTCGACGAAATCCGCAAGGTCAGCCGTTTTCTGTCGCTGACCTCGCACGACGGCAGCTACCGGGTGGTTATCGTCGATCCCGCCGACGACATGAACACCAATGCTGCCAATGCCTTGCTGAAGAATCTTGAAGAGCCACCCGCGCGCACCTTGTTCATCCTCATCGTCCATGCGCCGGGCAGTTTGCTGCCGACGATCCGGTCGCGCTGCCAGATGGTGCGATTGGCCCCGCTCGATGCCAAGAGCTTGATGGCGGTTCTGGAGGGCATCGAGCCGCCGCCACCGGAGGATCCTGCGGCGCGCGCGGCGCTGGCGGAGCGGGCAGGGGGCAGCGCGCGCAACGCGATCCTGTTGACGCAGTATGGCGGGCTTGAAATCGCCGCCACCCTCGACGCCCTGGTGATGTCCAAAAAGATGGATGTCGCAGGCGCCTACCGTCTTGCCGAGGCGGTCGCCGGCCGCGACCAGGCAATCCCGTTCGAGATATTCAATCGCCGCGCGCTCGACCTGCTGTCGGCCGGCGCCAGCCAGGCCGCGCTCGCCGGCGATCTCGCGCGGGCCAAAACGCTGTCGGATACTTGGCACGAGGCTTTGAACGCTATATCTGAAACCGAGACCTACAATCTCGACAAAAAGCAGCACGCCCTGACCATGATCGACCGCCTGAATTCTGCAATGCGAATGTGACGGCCGCTGGCGTGGCTTTGAAGCCCCTGAGCATTGATCCCAATCAATCGCAGGAACTTCGAAGCCACCACATTGGCGTCGGATGGCAATTGCCGTTTCGATGCGATATCTCACCGCGACATCTTTCATTCAGACATTCATGACGGCTCATCCATGTCACGCGAAAAATACTACGTCACGACGCCGATCTTCTATCCGAACGGAAAGCCGCATATCGGCCATGCCTACAATGTGATCGCCAGCGACACGCTTGCCCGCTTCCAGCGGCTCGACGGCAAGGACGTCTTCTTCGTCTCGGGGACCGACGAGCACGGCTTGAAGATGCAGCAGACGGCGGACGCCGAAGCCCTGACGCCGAAGGCGCTTGCCGATCGCAATTCGGCGATCTTCCGTTCGATGCTCGAAGCGACCGGCTGCTCGAACGACGTTTTTATCCGAACGACCGAGGAGCGGCACTACAAGGCTTGCCAGGCGATCTGGACACTCATGGCTGAGAATGGCGACATTTACCTCGACCGCTACAGCGGCTGGTATTCGGTTCGGCAGGAAGCCTATTTCGACGAGGCCGAAACCAAGGTCGGCGACGACGGCGTGCGCCGCGAACCGCTCGGCTCGCCCGTCGAATGGACCGAAGAAGAAAGCTACTTCTTTCGGCTTTCCGCCTATCAGGACAGGCTGCTCGCACTATACGAGAACAGCCCCGAATTCGTCGGGCCGGCGGAGCGGCGCAATGAAATCGTCAGCTTCGTCAAATCCGGCCTCAGGGATCTGTCCATCTCGCGCACCACGTTTAACTGGGGCGTGCCGGTCCCGGGCGACGACAAGCATGTGATGTATGTCTGGGTCGATGCACTGACCAACTACATCACCGCTGCCGGTTATCCGGATCCGGCCAGCGAGAGATGGTCTTTCTGGCCTGCAAACGTCCATGTCATCGGCAAGGATATCGTGCGCTTTCACGCGGTCTACTGGCCGGCTTTCCTGATGTCGGCTGGCATCGAATTGCCGAAGCGCGTGTTCGCGCATGGTTTTTTGTTCAACCGCGGCGAGAAAATGTCGAAGTCGGTCGGCAACGTCATCGACCCGTTCGCCATGATCGAGCACTACGGTCTCGACCAAGTGCGCTATTTCTTCCTGCGCGAAGTGCCGTTCGGTCAGGACGGTAGCTACAGCCATGATGCGATCGTCAACCGCACCAATGCCGACCTTGCCAACGATCTTGGCAATCTGGCGCAGCGCTCGCTGTCGATGATCGCCAAGAACTGTTGCGGCGTGGTGCCGAAGCGTGGCGAATTGAGCGACGCCGACCAGGCGATCCTCGATCAGGCAGATGCCGCCCTTGTCACGGCGCGCAGGACGATGGCCGACCAGGGCATCCATTTGGCGCTGGCGGCGATCTTTGGCGTGGTGGCCGAAGCCAACCGCTATTTCGCTGGGCAGGAGCCATGGGCGCTGAAGAAGACCGATCCGGCACGCATGGAAACAGTGCTGTGGACGACGGCTGAGGTGATCCGGCGTGTCGGATTGCTGTGCCAGCCCTTCATTCCAGGCTCGGCGGCAAAGCTGCTCGATCTTTTGGCGGTGCCGGCGGACAGCCGCGACTTCGCGCATGTCGCCGAACGTCATGCGCTGGTGTCCGGTACGGCACTGCCGGCGCCGGAAGCAGTATTTCCACGCTATGTCGAGCCAACGGATACAGGCGCCTGATGCTGGTCGACAGTCACTGCCATCTCGACTTTCCGGATTTCGCCGAAGGGCGGGCGACTGTCGTCGCCCGCGCCGTCGCGGCCGGCGTCGGCCGTATGGTGACGATCTCGACGAGGGTGAAGCGATTTAGCCAAGTGCTTGAGATTGCAGAGACTTTCGATGAAGTCTATTGCTCGGTGGGCACCCATCCGCACAATGCGGCGGAAGAGCTTGACGTCACTGTCGATGATCTGGTGCGGCTCTCTGCTCATCGCAAAGTGGTAGCGATCGGCGAGGCCGGGCTCGACTATTTCTACGATCATGCGCCGCGCGACGCACAGGCGCGGGGCTTTCGCACCCACATCGCCGCGGCGCGCGTGACCGGTCTGCCGCTGGTCATCCATTCGCGCGACGCCGACGACGACATGGCCGACATCCTCGAAGAAGAAACAGGGAAGGGCGCCTTCCCCTTCATCCTGCACTGTTTTTCGTCTGGGCGCAGGCTAGCCGAGATCGGTGTTGCGCTCGGCGGCTACGTTTCGTTTTCCGGTATCCTGACCTTCAAGAACTCCGCCGAGCTGCGCGCCGTCGCCGCCGATGTGCCGCGCGACCGTCTGCTGGTCGAAACCGACGCGCCATACCTTGCGCCGATCCCCTTTCGCGGCAAGCGCAATGAGCCCGCCTATGTCGCGCATACAGCCAAGGTGCTGGCCGAGACGATCGGCTTCAGCGAGGCCGAGATCGCTGATATCACCACGGATAATTTCTTCCGGCTGTTCAGGAAAATGCCGCGCCCGAGCGCGCCGGGCGCCTGACGCATGAGCGACCGGTTACGTCTTACCGTCCTCGGCTGCGGCTCATCGCCGGGTACGCCACGCATCACCGGCGATTGGGGCAATTGCGATCCCGCGAACCCCCGGAACCGGCGCACGCGCACCGCAGCGCTCGTCGAGCGGATCGCGGCGAATGGCGTCCGGACCACCGTCGTCATCGACACCGGCCCGGATTTCCGCGAGCAGATGCTGCTGGCATCGGTCAGGCGCATCGATGCGGTGGTCTACACACATCCGCATGCCGACCATATCCACGGCATCGACGATTTGCGCGGCTTCGTACTGGAGCAGCGCCACCGGATCGACATCCATGCCGATCAGGCCACCATGCTGCGCTTACGCGAGGCGTTCCGCTACTGTTTCGAAACACCGAAAGGCAGTTCGTATCCGCCGATCGTCAACGCCCATATCATCGACCACGACCGGCCGGTGGTGATCGAGGGCGAGGGCGGCGCCCTCACCCTCGAACCGCTGCTGCAGCTTCATGGCGACATCACCTCGCTGGGTTTCCGCATCGGCGGGCTGGCTTATTGCCCTGATGCCAGCGACTTTCCGGACGCGACCGCCGAGCGTTTGCGCGGGTTGGACGTGCTGGTCATCGACGCGCTGCAATACACCGTCCATCCGAGCCATCTGTCGCTTGGTCAGGCGCTTGGCTGGATCGAAAGACTGGCACCGAAGAACGCGGTACTGACGCATATGCATGTGCCGCTCGACTACGCCACGGTAATGGCCGAGACGCCGGCCAACGTCGAGCCTGCTTATGACGGCATGACGATCGAAATCCCTTACGAATCAGGGTGAAGGACCAAGTTTCTACGGCTGGGTTTCTGAGTGGGATCTCGCAAGGTGCATGAAACCAATTCTCGCTCTAAAACCGGCCCAGCGGCTTGCTGGTGCCACTTCCACGCCACATCCTTATCCCCCATTTCAGTTCCATAACCTATCTTATGCGACTGGGGCGCGCGGGAGTTGGACAAGGTTTCCATCCCGCTGCCGACGGCCAGGCGCGAAGATTCGCAACCGGCATGCTACGGTTGCGAATCATGAAGCGACTTGGGCTCTTCACAAGTTTCGTCCTCACCCTCGCCTGCGTGCTCACTGGCGCGCGAGCGCAGGACTTTGATCGTGCGCCAGGCGAGAACGACCTGGCTTTCGCCAAACGTGTTGTCGGGTTCGCCGACAATGCTGATCCGCACACCACAGCCGTGAGCTGGAGCGGCCTCCAGACACTCTTCGTCGATTACCAGACCGCTGAGGACTATCCGGAACGCCCGCTCGTCGCGCTGCAACGGCTAGCTGACAACAGATATCGCGCAATCCAGGTCACGACAGGTGAACAAGAGGGCGACACGCCGGACATAGCGCTCGGCCTCGCCAACGCCGACCACGACCCGGCAAAGGAACTGATCGTGATACTTTCCTGGGCTCAGATGCACTACGATGTCGAAGGGACGCTCTACGAAGTTCGCATCTTCGATGGCCCCAAGCCCGGCCAGAAGGCGCTGACTCAATTGAAAGCGAGCCGGAAGTTCGACGCCACATGCGACTGCCATTGGCGCGACGGCACAACGAAGCACTTCCGCTTCAAGACGATCGCAGCGGTCAAGACTGAACTGAAGCGCCTGGGTTATTAGCCGCCGGCGAGGGCTCGCTTCCCGGATGCTGCGCTCGCCATCTCGCCTATGCTGACCCGCAATCGTCACCAGCGCCGGCACAGGCACAGTCTGGGTCGCTCGTCAGAACTCCATATCACCGAAGTCACCGCCATTGTCGGAGCTGGCATCGCCTGCCTGATCGGCTTCGTCCGGCTGCGGCGTCGGCTGTTCAGCTGCCTTCGCTTCGCTGCCGCCAAACATGCCGGCGATCGCGCTGCCGAGCAGCACTCCGCCGGCCACGCCCATCGCGGTCTGCGCAGCGCCAGCAAGAAAACCGCCGCCTGCCCGCTGTGGCGTGTCCTGCGGCCCTTCAGTTGCAACGGAGGCGGCGCGCCCTACCCGCGGAACCGAGCCCGAGCGCCTGCCGCCGCTGCGGCCGAAGAAGCTGCTGAGCGGTCCACCGCCGGCGGGCTGCTGCGCCTGCTCTTCCAGTTCTTCGATGCGCGCCTGAGCTGCGTTCAAGGCCTGCTCCTGCACCACGATCGTCTGGGCCATGTAATATGGCGCGCCAGGCTGCCGGCCGATCTGATCCTGGATAAAGCGCTCTGCTTCCACATCGCGCGGCGGCGCCTGGCGCTCGACATTTGCCAACTTCTCGAAGAGGTGCCCGATCGCCTGTTGATCGTTTCTGTCCATGATATCCGCCTCCGGTCGTGGTCCGACGCCGGCTATTCGCGCTCGCCGGTGAAGTTCAACAGCAGTTGGAAGATGTTGATGAAGTTCAGGTACAGCGAGAATGCACCGAAAACAGCGAGCTTCTGCTGTGATTCCGCACCGAAGTTTTCCGCATACTGCTCCTTGATAGTCTGGGTATCCCAGGCGGTGAGGCCGATGAAGACGGCGATGCCGATCACCGAGATCGCGAACTGGAGCGCGGTCGAGCCCAGGAAGATATTGACGATGCTGGCGATCACCACGCCGATCAGGCCCATGATCAGGAACGACGAGAACTGCGTCAGGTCGCGTTTGGTCGTGTACCCGTAAAGGCTGGTCGCGCCGAACATGGTGGCGGCGATGAAGAAGGTGCGTGCGATGCTGGTGCCGGTAAAGACCAGGAACACGGAAGCCAGCGACAGCCCCATGACCGCGCAGAATGCCCAGAACATCGCCTGGGCGCTGGCCGCCGACATCGTCTGCATCCGGAACGAGAACAAGAGCACAAAGGCCAGTGGTGCCAGCATAACCACCCATTTCAGCGGTGTGGAGAAGATCGGCACGTAAAGCGCGGGCGTGGAAGCCACCACGAACGCGATCACGCCCGTAACGACGAGGCCAAGGCCCATGTAGTTGTAGACGCGCAGCATGTGCCGGCGCAGGCCTTCGTCGTAGACGGCTCCGGCTCGGGCTCCGGCCCCGATATATCCGAGATTGTTCATGTGGTTCTCCTTCTTGCAGGTCGATCAGTAAAGCGTTTTGGCGAGCGCTTCGGCCGTGAGATCTATGCCTTGGATGTCGCTACGTGCGACGACCGCGTAGGCGACCTCGCCGATCTGGAAATAAGCCGAGGAAACGTCGCCCGAGGGAACGACAGTCGGCTTGACGACGTCGAATGTCCCAGGCCTGATCGCGAACAACGAGACCAGCCCCATCTCTTTCGTCTCGACAGCCATCTCGACGCTCGGGCCGAACTGCGATGGGTAGATCTGCACGTCGCGGACCGTCCAGTCCGCAGGCAGCGATGGCATAATGATCGCCGCCGCGGCGCGAATTTCGTCGGCATTGTAGCCGGGCGCTTCGGGTTGCGACGACATCGCCTCGCGCACGAGCGTCGTGCGGTGCGCCCGGATCGCGTCCTCCACATAGGCGGGCGGATGGGTCGAAGCGACGACTTCCGTCACCGATATCGGTCCAATTAGCCCGTTCGCAAGCCAGCCGGCGGCGACGAAGACAGCGACTGCCGCCGCCCGCTGCAAGGCACCAAGGACGCGGCCGCGCGCCAATCCCCGCTCCAGCCGCCGTGCAGCATCGGCCGTCGCGGGCCGCGCCATGCCTTTCGATCCGGCAAGCGCTACGCGCAATTCGTCACGCATCCGCAGGTCGGACATCACCCGCGCGGCCGCCTCCGGCCGGGCCGAAAGGAACGCCTCGACCTCGATGCGACGCGCCACGTCCAGCTGATCGTCGACATAGGCGTCGAGATCGGTGTCGGTCACTGGATCGCGCAGTTGGTTCATCATCGACCTCCGACGATCTTCAGATGGCCTTTCGCCCGTGCCGGTGCCGCGTCCTCCATCTCGCGGAGTGCCGCACGTGCCCTGCCGATGCGCGACATCAGCGTGCCAAGCGGCACGCCGCTAATCTCGGCCGCCTCGCTGTAGCTGAGCCCCTCGATGGCGACGAGATGCAGCGCGCAACGTTGCTCTTCCGGCAATGTGAAAAAAGCGTCGCGCACCTGTGCCAGACGGACCGAATGTTCCTGCGCAGCCTGGACGCTGGCCTCGGCGAGATAGCCGGCCTGTTCGATGCGCATTGCTTCGGATTTGCGGGATCGCAAGCCGTCGATGAACGCGTTGTGGACGATCGACAGCAGCCATACGCGAAGGTTTCCGCCGGAGCGGAAGCTGCCGCGTCGCTCATAGGCACGCACCAGCGCATCATGCACCAGATCCTCTGCATCGGCGCTGTCGCGTGTCAGCGAGCGTGCGTAACGGCGCAGTGAACCGAGCTGTCCCAGAATGTCGAAGCGTGGCATCGGCCGTTTCATGTCCTGTTTACGGAGCAGGTCGGAATTTTAATCCCGCTCTCCCCGAATTTTTCGGCTCGCCGCGCTCTCTCTGGGAGATATCGCGCCTGCCCTCGCCCGGCAGATAGTATCGGCCGCCCTCGAGACAAACCGACGCCGAGTTGGCGCATATGAAACTGCTGGCAAAGCACGGCCGGTTTGCGTATCACTCCGCCGCCAATGGAAACTTATCGATGTTCGAAAATCTCCAGCCCGCGCCTGCCGACAAGATCCTGGCCTTGATCGGCCTCTATCGCGCCGACCCGCGTCCCGACAAGGTCGATCTCGGGGTCGGCGTCTATAAGGATCGCGACGGCAAGACGCCGGTGATGCGCGCGGTGCGCGAAGCCGAAAAGCGGTTGCTGCAGGGCCAGGATACCAAGACCTATCTCGGCCTTGCCGGGGATACCGCCTTCAACGCGGCGATGGCCAGGTTGGTGTTCGGCCCAGCTGCCGACATGACACGCATTCGTGCGGCGCAGGCGCCCGGCGGCTCCGGCGCGCTGCGGCTGGTGGCAGAGCTGCTGAAAAGGACCCGCACCGACGCGATGGTCTGGCTGTCGGATCCGACATGGCCGAACCACACGCCGGTGATGCGCGCCGCTGGCCTGCAGACACGCGAATATCCCTATTTCGACGCTGCTTCTGGTGCGGTTCGCTTCGACGACATGCTGAATGCATTGAGAACCGCGAATCCTGGCGACGTCGTATTGTTGCATGGCTGTTGCCATAACCCGACGGGCGCCAATCTAGACATCCCGCAATGGGCTGCCATTGCCGATCTTGTCGTTGAGCGCGGCCTGCTGCCCTTTGTCGACATCGCCTATCAGGGCTTTGGCGACGGGCTTGATGCGGATGCCGCCGGCTTGCGCCTTCTGGCGGCAAAAGTTCCGGAAATGGTCGTTGCCTCGAGCTGCTCGAAGAACTTTGCCGTCTATCGCGACCGAGTCGGTGCAGCGCTGATCCTGGCGAAAGACGGCGCGCAGGCGGATTTGGCGATGGGCCAGATGCTGTCGGCGGCACGTGCCATGTATTCGATGCCGCCGGACCACGGCGCGGCGGTGGTGCGCATCGTGCTCGAAGACTCCGCATTGCGTTCCGATTGGGAGGCAGAGCTTGAAGAGATGCGGCTGCGCATGCTGCGGCTGCGCGTCCAGTTCGCCGAGGCGCTGCGGCGGCAGTCCAACTCCGACCGTTTCGATTTCGTCGCCAGCCACCGCGGCATGTTTTCCCGGCTTGGCCTGTCGGAAGCGCAAGTCGAGCGGCTGCGCGCCGAGCATGGCATCTACATGGTCGGCGACAGCCGCATCAACGTTGCTGGCCTGCCCGAGGACGGCATGGATGCGCTCGCCAAGGCGATCGTCTCCGTGGTCGACTGATGCTTTTGCTAACTAGGATCTTCCGGAAACCGGCTTCCACTTTCGTATTATTGTCTAGCGGCCCATCTGTGGACAAGGCGCCCTCACCGGCTGAAGCCGTTGGCCGCACAGCCGTGTACAGGATAGCGTTTCCCAGATGAAACCCTCGAAAGACATTTCCCGGCTGATCGAGATCATGGCAGCGCTGCGGGCGCCGGAAACCGGTTGCCCGTGGGATATCGAGCAGGACTTTTCGACAATCGCGCCATACACGATCGAGGAAGCCTACGAAGTGGCGGACGCCATTGCGCGCGGCGACCTCGACGATCTGCGGGAAGAACTCGGCGATCTCCTTCTGCAAGTGATCTACCACGCGCAAATGGCCGAGGAGGCCGGCGAATTTTCATTCGGCGATGTGGTCCAGGCCATCACCACAAAAATGATCCGCCGCCATCCCCATGTCTTCGGCGACGACAAGGCGCGCAGCGCCGGCATGGCCAAGGGCATGTGGGAAAAGATCAAGGCAGAGGAAAAGGCGGAGAAGCGCAGTGCGCGCCTCACCCGTGGGCTCGACCCGGAAGACCATGGCAAGGGCTTTCTCGACAGCGTGCCGGTCGCGCTGCCCGCGCTGACCCGGGCGCTCAAGCTGCAGGAAAAGGCCGCCCGCGTCGGCTTCGACTGGAGCGAGGCGGCACCGATCCTCGAAAAGATAGAGGAGGAGATCGGCGAATTGCGCGAAGCGCTGGCCAAAGGCGACAGCGCGCCGATCAAGGATGAGTTCGGCGACATGCTGTTTGCGGTCGTCAATCTCGGCCGGCACCTCAAAATTGATTCCGAAGCGGCACTCAGCGGCACCAACGAAAAATTCCGATCGCGCTTCCACTATGTCGAGCGGACGCTGCAAGCGTCGGGAAACAGCCTCGAAGAAGCGACGCTGGACGAGATGGAAGCGCTCTGGCAGCAAGCGAAAAGCGCGAAGTAGGCCCCTACCCGTTGTTTTGACGGCGCAATCGGCTTTCGATCTCCTGCCGGGCGCTGTGCGTGGCCTTGAGCGCGATGGTCACGCTGCCATCCTCATTGTCATCACGCGAGGCGATGTCGCCGTTGCGGTAAAGCCAGTCGACGACGGCGAGTTGGTCGGGCTTGAGCGTGACGGTGAACGTCTCCAGTTCGCCCGACATCATCGTCTCGATGATCGCCTTCAGCGCATCGATGCCCTCGCCGGTCACCGCCGATATGGCGATTGGCGGTGCCTTCTTGCCGTCAGCACCATCAGCAAGCAGCCGCGCCCGGTTGCCCTCGTCGAGCCGGTCGATCTTGTTCCATACTTCGATGACGCGCTTGCTATCGCGGGCATCGACGCCGAGATCGGCAAGGATGCGCTCGACATCTTCGGCTTGCGCGGCCGTATCGGGATCGGAGATGTCGCGCAGATGAATGACGAGGTCTGCCTCGACCACTTCCTCCAGCGTCGCCCTGAAGGCCGCGACCAGATGCGTTGGCAGGTCGGAAATGAAGCCGACCGTATCGGAAAAGATGATCGGCGTACCGTGCGGCAGGCGCACGCGGCGCAGCGTCGGGTCGAGCGTGGCAAACAGCATGTCTTCGGCCAGCACCCCTGCTCCGGTCAGCCTGTTGAACAGCGTCGACTTGCCGGCATTGGTGTAGCCGACGATCGCCACCACCGGAAATGGCACCTTCTTGCGCTTGGCGCGGTGCAGGTCGCGGGTTCGGCGCACGGTTTCGAGCTCGTGCTTCAGCTTGGTGATCTTGTCCTGCAGCACACGCCGATCCGACTCGATCTGGGTCTCGCCAGGACCGCCGAGAAAGCCGGCGCCGCCGCGCTGGCGCTCGAGGTGGGTCCAGCTTCGGACAAGGCGGCCCTTCTGGTAGTTGAGATGGGCAAGGTCGACCTGCAGCGTGCCTTCCTTGGTGCGGGCGCGCTCGCCGAAAATCTCCAGGATCAGCCCGGTGCGGTCGAGCACCTTGGCGTTCAACTCTTTTTCGAGGTTGCGCTGCTGTACCGGGGTCAGCGGATGATCGACAATGACCACTTCCGCGTGGCCCTCTTTGACGATCTCGGCGAACTCCGCGACCTTGCCGCTGCCGAGCAGGGTCGCCGGACGTGGATCGTTGACGGTCACCACCGCCGTGTGGACCAAGTCAAGGTCGATGGCGCTGGCGAGGCCGACCGCCTCGTCGC
The DNA here is from genome assembly GCF_040319905.1 of Mesorhizobium sp. M0833. NCBI lineage: Bacteria > Pseudomonadati > Pseudomonadota > Alphaproteobacteria > Hyphomicrobiales > Phyllobacteriaceae > Mesorhizobium > Mesorhizobium sp. M0833. The sequence continues at coordinate 16,398 of NZ_JAMYOQ010000011.1, forward strand.
GACGGGCCTCGGCGGAACGGGTCAGGCGCGGACGATTGGTATCGTCGTCGCCACGCGGCTGCCGGGTAAGCACCGGCACGATGACCACCGCCCGGGTCCGACCGTTGGCCTCTGTCCCGGTCTGATGTGCTGGTTTTCCGCGAACGCTGCGGTCCGCGTCTTTTTCACGTGCCAATCAGGCGCCCTGGCTTTCCTCACCATCGAACATCTGAACCGGCTGGCTCGGCATGATCGTGGAAATAGCGTGCTTGTAGACAAGCTGGGAATGGCCGTCGCGACGCAGCAGAACGCAGAAATTATCGAACGAAGTGACCACGCCGGTCAGCTTCACGCCGTTGATGAGAAAGATGGTGAGTGGGTTTTTGCTCTTGCGAACTGAATTCAGGAACAGGTCCTGAAGATTTTGCGATCGTTCCGCCATTGTTCTTGTCTTTCGCCGATCCCCTTCGGTTTGCAGGCCAATGCGCCAAATTAGCCGGCACATGTCAAGCACGCAAACACCATCTTGCCGTCAGTAACGACAAGCAGAACGAGATATATTGATGTTCATTCCATCTGTGCGGTTATCAGGCTGGACTTTTTTCCGCAACGTCAAAAAAGGCCTGCCGTAATGAAACTGTTATCGAGCCCGGGTGGCCGTTGGCGACGGGAGCGCCATCGATCGCCACCACCGGCATGGCAATCGTGGTTGCAGAGCTGATGAAAACCTCGCGCGCGGCCTTGGCTTCGGCAACCGAAAAGCCGCGCTCCTCAATCTTCAGGCCGAGCTTGGCGGCGACATCGAACAGCGTCGTGCGGGTGATGCCGCGCAGGATGCCGTGCTCGGCGGGCCGTGTCACCAGCACGCCGTCCCTGGTGATGATCCACGCGTTCGACGATCCGCCTTCCTTGACGGTACCGTCAACATCAACGAACCAGGCCTCCTGAGCGCCGGCTTCCTTGGCTTTCTGCTTGGCCAGCACGTTCGGCAGCAGGCCGACCGACTTGATATCGACCCGATCCCATCGGTTCTCCGGCACCGTGATGACCCGGATCCCGCTCTCGGCCCGCTTCGCGGCAACTGCAGGATCGGCTTTTTTGGCGGTCACCACCAGTGACGGCTTCGTACCTGCCGGCGGGAAGAAAAACTCGCGGCTGGCGACGCCGCGTGTCACCTGGACGTAGATCAGACCGTCGACGACATGGTTGCGGCGCACCACCTCGCGCATGACGAGCGGTAGCACGCCGCGCGTGATCGGCCAATCGATCGAGAGTTCGGTAAGTGAGCGGTTCAATCGAGCGAGATGGCGCGGCATGTCGACGATGAAGCCTCGTGCCACCTCGCAGACCTCGTAGACGCCATCGGCGAATTGATAGCCACGGTCTTCGATATGCACGGAAGCTTCGGCGTGAGCGACATAGCGCCCGTTAACATAGGCAATGCGCGGCATGGCAAATCCCTGGAAGAAGTCCCAGCTTTCTTATGCGATTCCAAGGACCGCAGTAACCGATAATTGCGTGGGCCACGACTGCTGTCAGACGCCCAGCGACTTCAGCTTGCGGTGCAATGCAGAGCGTTCCATGCCGATAAACTCTGCCGTCTTCGAGATGTTGCCGCCAAAACGGTTGATCTGGGCGATCAGATAATCCTTTTCGAATTGTTCGCGTGCTTCACGCAGCGGCAGCGCCATTATGTGCTGATCGGACTTGTTTGGAGTGCGCGGCATGACGTCGCCGATCTCGGCAGGCAAGAGGTCGGCGGTGATCGGCGCATCGACATCATCGCCACGCGCCAGGATCATCAGACGCTCGACATTGTTTCGCAACTGCCGAACGTTGCCCGGCCAGTTGTGCGCCTGCAGCACCGCCAGCGCGTCGTCGCCGATGCGACGCGGCTTGATGCCGGCCTGGCGAGCGATCTGCTTCATGAAATTGTCGACCAGATAAGGAATGTCCTCGCGACGCTCGGCCAGTCCCGGCACCATGACCGGAACCACGGCCAGGCGATGATAAAGGTCCTCACGGAAACGGCCGTCGGCGATCATGGCTTCGAGGTTCTGCGAGGTCGACGAGATGATGCGCACGTCGACCTTGACCCGCTTGGTGCCCCCTACCCGCTCGAACTGCTGTTCGACCAGCACGCGCAGGATCTTGTTTTGCGTCTCGCGCGGCATGTCGGCCACTTCATCGATGTAGAGAATGCCGCGATGGGCTTCCTCCAGCGCGCCGACCTTGCGTTCGACGCCGTTCGATTCGGTGCCGAACAGCTCGATCTCCATACGCTCAGGCGTGATGTTGGCGGCGCTCAGCGTCACAAAAGGTGCACTCTTGCGCGCCGACAATGCGTGGATGGCGCGCGCCGCCAGTTCCTTGCCCGAGCCGGAGGGGCCGATAATCATGACGCGGCTGTTGGTCGGCGCGACGCGCTCGATGGTCTGGCGCAATTGGCTCATTGCCGACGACATGCCGATGAGGTCGAAAGTCTCGCCGCTGCGCAATTTGAGATCCGAAACCTCGCGTCTCAATTTGGACGTTTCAAGCGCCCGTTCGGCAATAAGGATCAGCCTGTCGGCCTTGAACGGCTTTTCAATAAAATCATAGGCGCCGCGGCGGATGGCCGAGACCGCCGTTTCGATATTGCCGTGGCCCGAGATCATCACCACCGGCAGGTTCGGGTGCATCGTCTTGATCTCGTCCAGCAAAGCGAGGCCATCGAGCCGCGAACCCTGCAGCCAGATGTCGAGGAAGATCAGCCGGGGTGCCCGGTCGGCGACCGCCGCCAGCGCGCTGTCGGCGTCAAACGCCGTGCGTGTTTCGTGACCTTCGTCGCTCAGGATACCGGCGACGAGTTCGCGGATGTCTTCCTCGTCATCGACGATGAGAATATCAGACGCCATTACCGACCTTTTCAGTTTCTTTTTCGTGTTCTGTCTTGCCCTCGCCGCGTATCGGAACTGTGGCGGCAACCGGCAGGATGATGCTGATCATTGCACCCCGCCCATCGTGGAAGTCCGCTGGTGCATCGTGCAATTCGAGTCGCCCGCCATGGTCCTCCACGATCTTCTTGACGATAGCGAGGCCAAGCCCGGTGCCTTTCTCGCGTGTCGTCATGTAAGGCTCGAGCAAGCGCTGCCGGTTTTCGCGCGGCAAGCCCCTGCCGTTGTCGATGACGTCGATTCGAATCGCGCCATTCTGACGCCCGGCTTGAATCCGGATTATGCCGTGCGGACGATCCTCTGCATCAAGTCCGTCGATGGCTTCGGCGGCATTCTTGATGACGTTGCCGAACGCCTGCGCCATCAGGCGGCTGTCGAACGTGCCTTTGAGCGGCTCATTGCCGAAGACGCGCTCGAAGGTGATGTCGGCGCGGCTTACTTCGACCAGGAACGAGGCCTCGCGCAACGAATCGCGCAGATCGATTGCCTTCATTTCCGGTTTCGGCATGCGGGCGAACGCCGAGAACTCGTCGACCATGCGGCCGATGTCCTCCACTTGCCGGATGATGGTGTCGGTGCATTGATCGAAAACCTCACGGTCCTCGGTGATGACCTTGCCGTAACGGCGCTTGATGCGCTCGGCCGAAAGCTGGATCGGCGTCAGCGGGTTCTTGATCTCGTGGGCGATGCGCCGCGCCACGTCAGCCCATGCAGAGGAACGCTGTGCCTGGACCAGATCGGTAATGTCGTCGACTGTCACGACGTAGGACTTATCCTCCGAACCATCGTCGCCGGCTTCAATCGTGATCTGCACGTTGAAGGTCCGTTCGGTGCCGGCACGATAGAAGGTGACCTGTTCGCGATAGACCGGCTTGCCCGATTTGCGGCCGATCTCGAAGACGCGGCCGACATGCGGCAGCACCGCGGAAAGGTTCTGCCCAAGCGCTGCCGGAGCGGATATGGCCAGCATCGTTTCGGCCGAACGGTTGACGATGGTGACGATGCCATATGGATCGACGCCGATGACCCCGGCGGTGACGCCGGCAAGCACCGCCTCCGAAAAGCGCCGCCGCTCGTCGATCAAATCCTTGGCCGACAGGATCTCGTTGCGCTGCGATTTCAGCTCCATCAGCATCTTGTTGAAGGTGTCGCCGAGCGAGGCGACGTCACCGTCGGAGGGGCGGACAGGCACGGCTACGTCGAGATTGCCGGTAGCGACCTCGTCGGCCGCGCCGATGAGCTGACGAATCGGCCGCACCAGGCGGTCGGCCACCGCAATGCCGGTCCAGATGGCGGACAGGATGATGATCAGCGTCAGCGACAGATAGGGAAGCGCGAAAGCCACTTGCGAGGTGCGGCGGTTGTCTTCGAGACCGCGATATTCGGCGGTGTTGGATTTGACGATCTGCCGCGCCTTGATCACCTCGGGATCGACGAGGCGGATGGTGTAGAGATAGAGGCCGTCGATCTCGCGCAGCTTGACGATGGCACCCATGATGTTGCGGGTGCGCGGTTCTATCAGCACCGGCTTGCCGTCTGCAGCGCTTGCCACGGCGCCCTCAGGCGGCTCTGGCATGGCAAAGTCCGCGTCGGTCTTGGCGCTCATGACGAAGGAACCATCGGGCTTGATGAGTGCTGCGTGCGCCAGCGAGCGACCCACCGCCTCCTTGTTCATGAGGTCGAGGAAACCGGTACGATCGAGGCCATAAAGCGTGCGCGAAGCGTCGAGGTCGTAAGCCATCGACAACGTCGTGCCCTGAAGATTTCGCGCGTTTTCCTGCACATAGGCGTCAGCGATCGACAACGACGAATTGACGATCGTCTTGGTGCGGATCTCGAACCAGCGGTCGAGGCCGATGTCGAGCGTGATCGACGCGATGATCGCCACCATGATGGCGGGGATGGCGGCGACCAGCGCAAACATCGCCACTATGCGCACATGCAGGCGCGACGCAGCCTTGCCATGCCGTCGTGCCATCAGGATGCGATGCACCTCGCGGCCGACCAGCAAAATCAGAAACAGGACGAACGCCGCATTAAGCGCAATCAGCGCCAGCGTCGTCCTCGCGTCGGGCGTGATCGGCGTCGCGCCGACCAGAATGGCGAAGGAGATCGCCGCCGTCACCAGCGCACCGGCAATGGCGATCACGCCCGGCAGCGCAAGCAGCCGGCGACCGTCTCGCGCGCCCGTATTGCTGAAAGGCGATTTGCTCAGTGTCGGTGCGTGCAGGGCCATGTCGCCGTCTAGAGCCAGTGATTGCGTCGGATGTATGCAACGCATTGTGGCGATTATGCAACAAGTGTGGCCGAGACGGAAATCTTTCGGCAATCGATCCCCTGGAAAGCGCTCGTAAAGGGATTCGTCTAGACCTGCCTGGACGATTTGTAGACGTTGACGCCGAGTTCGCGAATCTTCTTGCGCAGCGTGTTGCGGTTGAGCCCCAGCAATTCGGCAGCCTTGATCTGGTTACCGCGCGTTGCGGTCATCGAGGCGAGGACCAGCGGATATTCGACCTCGGAGAGGATTCGCTGATAGAGCCCGGCCGGGGGCAGGTCGCCGGCAAACGAGGCAAAATAGCGTTGCAGGAAATGCTCCACCGCCTGGCCGATGGAAAGGTCGTCGGGAATGAGGTTGCCGCCACCTGGAACGACAGGCCTTTCGCCGGTCTTCAACTCCGCCTCGATGATCTCGGCGGAAATCTCGTCCTGCGAATACAGTGCGGCCAGCCTGCGAATGAGGTTTTCGAGTTCGCGCACATTACCGGGCCATGGGTAGCGTTTCATCAGCTCGATGCCGCCGGTGGAAATGCGCTTTGTCTGCAGGCCTTCACTGACGCCGAGCTTGAAGAAGTGGCGGACGAGGTCCGGAATGTCCTCCGACCGCTCGCGCAGCGCCGGCAGCCTGAGCGGCACAACGTTCAAGCGGTAGAACAGGTCCTCGCGGAAAAGCCCCTGATTGATCAGTGTGCGCAGGTCCTTGTTGGTGGCAGCGACGATGCGCACGTCGGTCTTGATTGGCGTGCGACCGCCGACCGTGGTGTATTCGCCCTGCTGCAACACACGCAGCAGCCGCGTCTGCGCTTCCATCGGCATATCACCGATCTCGTCGAGGAAGAGCGTGCCGCCTTCGGCCTGCTCGAAACGGCCGGTGGAGCGGTTCTGCGCGCCGGTAAAGGCGCCCTTCTCGTGCCCGAACAACTCCGATTCGATCAGGTCGCGCGGGATCGCCGCCATGTTGATGGCGACGAAGGGACCGCCTCGGCGGCGGCCGTATTCATGCAGCGCGCGCGCCACCAGTTCCTTGCCGGTACCCGACTCTCCGCTGATCATGACCGTCAGGTCGGTCTGCATCATGCGCGCCAGCATGCGGTAGATGTCCTGCATGGCCGCCGAGCGGCCGACCAGCGGCATCGTTTCCGGCGGCTCGTCGGCCCGCGTATCGATCTTCGGCCGCCGCGGCTCGGAAAGAGCGCGGTTGACGATGTTGAGCAGCTCGGTCAGATCGAACGGTTTCGGCAGATACTCGTAGGCCCCGGTTTCGGAAGCACGAATTGCTGTCATGAACGTGTTCTGCGCGCTCATGACGATGACCGGCAGTTCCGGTCGCGCCTTCTTGATGCGCGGCAGCATGTCGAAGGCGTTCTCGTCAGGCATGACAACGTCGGTGATAACCAGATCGCCCTCGCCCGCCGCAACCCAGCGCCACAGCGTCGAAGCGTTGGAGGTGACACGCACGTCGTGGCCGACGCGCGAAAGCGCCTGGTTGAGGACAGTGCGGATGGCCGCATCGTCGTCGGCGACGAGAATATTGCCGCGAACGGTCATTTGCGGTCTCCTTCACCGTCGTCGTCGGTGCCAAACTGGGTTTCTTTCCACGCCGGCATCAGGATGCGGAAAGTGGTGCCGCGCGGGGTCGATTCGCATTCAATGATGCCGCCATGCTCGCCGACGATCTTTGCGACCAGCGCCAGACCGAGACCGGAGCCGTTCGGCTTGGTGGTGATGAAAGGATCGAAGAGGATCGGCAGGATGTCTTCGGAAACACCCGAACCGTTGTCACGCACGCAGAATTCCAATGGCAGCGATACGCGGTCCTGGGTCCCGGGTACGGAAACACGGATGCCCGGACGGAAGGCGGTCGATAGCATGATCTCGCCCTGCGGATCACTGCCGATCGCCTCGGCGGCATTTTTTACCAGATTGAGAAACACCTGGATGAGCTGGTCGCGATTGGCAAAAACCGGAGGCAATGATGGATCATAGTCCTCCAATATCTTGATTCGCTTGGCAAAACCGTTCTTGGCGATTGCCTTGACATGGTCGAGCACGACATGAATGTTGACGGGATAGCGGTCGATCGGGCGCTCGTCGGAAAACACCTCCATGCGGTCGACCAGCGAGACAATGCGGTCGGTCTCGTCGGTGATCAGCCTGGTCAGTGCGCGATCCTCGTCGGACGCCGACAGCTCTAGCAACTGCGCAGCACCACGAATGCCGGACAGCGGGTTCTTGATCTCATGGGCAAGCATCGCGGCGAGGCCGGTGACCGAGCGTGCCGCACCGCGATGCGTCATCTGCCGGTCGATCTTGTCGGCCATTGAGCGTTCCTGGAACATCACCACGACCGAGCCTGGAAATTCCGTCACCGGTGCGACGTAGAGGTCGACCACCTTCTCGATGCCGAGACGTGGCGACGACACGTCGACCCGGTATTCGTTGACCGGCGCCCGGCGCTCGCGCACCTGGTCGACAAGCGTCAGCAGCGGGCTGCCGAAAGGAATGAGCTTGTGCAGCGTGTTGCGGGCGAGCATCGTGGCGCTCGACCGGAAAAAATCCTCGGCATCGGCATTGGCGAAGGTGATGAAACCTTGCGGATCGACCATGATTACCGGCCGGCGAATGGTGTTGAGCACAATATGCGCGGCGTCCGCCATATCCGTGCTCTGTGTGACGGTGGCGTTCATGCCGCACTCCGCAGGTTCGCCGCTTCGGGAGCGGTTGAAAACATGTCGCGCAGCAACGCAATGACACGCCCAGGCTCGAAAGACGTGAGTATGGTCTTGCGCCGGTCGTCGCTTGTGCCGCCGGCGTGGCGGTCGAGATACCAGCCGAGATGCTTGCGCGCCTGGCGCACTCCGCTTTCCACGCCATAGAGCGCCAGCATGTCTTCGTAATGGGCAATGACGTAGTCGGCCAGCGCTTGCGGGCTTTCCGGCATGCTGGATACCGGCTCGGCCAGCGCGGCCGCTACAATGCTGCCGGCCGTCCACGGCGCGCCATAGTGCGCGCGGCCGACCATCACCGCGTCGGCGCCAGACTGCTCGAGGATCGACGCGGCCTCTGCCGGCGAGCCGACATCGCCATTGGCAACGACCGGGATCGAGACCGCCTGCTTGACGCGTGCGATGGCACGCCAGTCGGCCTTGCCCTGATAGAACTGGCAACGCGTGCGGCCGTGCACCGTCACCATCTTCACCCCGGCCTGCTCGGCGCGTCGCGCCAGCATCGGCGCGTTGAGCGCGCCTTCGTCCCACCCGAGCCGCATCTTGACCGTGACTGGCACCGCGATCGCGCCGACTACCGCTTCGATCAGCGACAACGCGTGGTCGAGGTCTCGCATCAGTGCCGAACCGGCATAGCCGCCCGTCACCTTTTTGGCCGGACAGCCCATGTTGATGTCGATGATGTCGGCGCCTTCGCCGACCGCGATTCGCGCGCCTTCGGCCATGTGCATTGCCTCGTGGCCGGCAAGCTGGACCATGTGGACAGGCAGCCCGGAATGACGGATGCGCAGGCCGGAACCAGCCCTGCCCTTTGCAAGCTCACCGCTCGCCACCATTTCCGATACGACCAGCCCGGCGCCATGCGCATGCGCGCGTTGCCGGAACGGTTCGTCGGTAATGCCCGACATCGGCGCGAGAAACACGCGATTGCGGATTCTCACGCCACCCACATCTAGCGGCGAAGCCAATTTGGTCACATCAGGCATGCACAAAAACCAAGCACCTTCGGTTGCTGCACATTCTCTAGCCAGAACGACGGAGATGTGCAACGCGCAATGTCGTGACATTAAGGCGCATTTGGGAAAAAAACGGATCGCCGCACCGCATCAATCCTGCGTCTTTCAAAAGCGATACCACTTTTCGGGATCATGCGTTAAGCGTCTCGGCATGAGAGATGTGAGCGAAAAGCAAGCTGCGGACGACAAGGTCGCCGTGGTCATCGTTGCTGCCGGCCGCGGCGCGCGCGCCGGACAGGCCAATGGGCCGAAGCAGTACCAGCAAATTGGCGGCGGCGCCGTTATTGCACGCACGCTCGGTGCCTTTCTGACGCATCCGAAGATTGGACCTGTCGTCGTTGCTATTCATGCCGACGACGGCGCGCTTTTCCGCCGTGCGGCCGGTGCGAACGCCGACCGTGTCGTCGCTGTGACCGGCGGTACGTCACGGCAGGAGTCCGTCCGCCTTGGACTGCTGGCGTTGAGAAGCAATGCGCCGGGCCGGGTCCTGATCCATGATGCGGCCCGGCCGTTTGTCGATGCGGAACTGATAGACCGCACGATCGCCGCCATTGGCGAGCGCCAGGGGGCACTGCCTGCTTTGCCGGTTGCCGATACGCTCAAGCGCGAAACGGCCGAAGGCATGATCGGCGAAACCGTGTCCAGGGCCGGGCTTTATGCCGCACAGACACCGCAAGGCTTTCCGTTCTGGCCGATTCTGGCTGCGCACGAAAAGGCTCATCATCTGGGCAAAGCGGATTTCACCGACGATGCGGCAATCGCCGAATGGGCGCATATTCCGGTGAAGATCGTTCCTGGCTCGCCGGAGAACGTCAAACTGACCTGGGCACGGGATATTGCAATGGCGGATCAGCGGCTTTCTAGCGCCTCACGTTTTCCCGACATCCGAACGGGCAATGGCTATGACGTCCATGCGTTCGAGCCCGGCGACCATGTCACCCTGTGCGGCGTCGCCATTCCACACGACAGGAAATTGTCCGGCCATTCGGATGCCGATGTCGGTCTCCACGCCTTGACCGACGCCCTGCTCGCCACCTGCGGCGCCGGTGACATCGGTACGCATTTCCCGCCCTCCGACCCGCAGTGGAAAGGGGCCGCCTCACGCATCTTCGTCGAACACGCGGCCAAGCTGGTGCGCGCGCGCGGCGGGCGCATCGCCAACGCCGATATCACCCTGATCTGCGAGGCGCCGCGCGTCGGCCCGCATCGCGAGGCCATGACCGAAACGCTTTCCGCAATCCTGCGAATTTCGCTGGATCGCATTTCGATCAAGGCGACAACCAATGAAAAGCTCGGCTTCGTCGGCCGTGAGGAAGGCATAGCGGCCATCGCGACCGCCAGCGTCGTGTTTCCAGGGGATGTCCCCGAGTGAGCAATAGCGATCTCGCAGATGCCCTGCTTCAGGCCTGCCAGCAGCGCGGCATCACGCTGACGACGGCCGAGAGCTGCACCGGCGGCATGATCATCGCCTCCCTGACCGACATCGCCGGCTCTTCCGCGGTGGTCGATCGCGGCTTCATCACCTATTCCAACCAGGCCAAGACTGAGATGCTCGGCGTCTCGGCCGCTACGCTCGCGGCGCACGGCGCGGTCTCGCGCGAGACCGCGGTGGAGATGGCGGCCGGAGCCTTGGCCCATTCGCCGGCCGGGCTTGCACTGGCGGTAACTGGCATCGCCGGTCCGGCCGGCGGCTCGGCGGAAAAACCTGTCGGCCTGGTCTGGTTCGGCGTTGCCGTGGCTGGCCGGCCGGTAGTCAGCGAATGCCAGCTGTTCGCCGACAAGGGCCGAGATTTCATCCGCCGGGAGACGGTCCGGCATGCGCTTGAGCTGGGTCTGCGCGCGCTCGCTGCGGATCAGGCTGCCGATGGCGCGCCGTAGATGATTTCGGCCCTTTTCTCGAACGCCTCGGAGAACATGCGGAAGGCGCGGTCGAACATGGTTCCCATCAAGGCACCCAAAATGCGGCTCTTGAACTCGTAGTCGATAAAGAAGCAGACGTTGCAACCGCTGCCGTCGGCCGGGTCGAAGCGCCAGACATTGCTCAGATATTTGAAAGGGCCGTCAATGTATTTGACATCGATGGCGTTCTCGTCCGGCTTCAGCAGCACTTGCGTGGTAAAGGTCTCGCGGATCGCCTTGTAGCCGATGCTCATGTCGGCGATGAGCAAGGTGCGTCCGTCGCGTTCCTTGCGTGAGCGAACCGTCAGTGCCTCGCAAAGCGGCACGAATTGCGGATAGGATTCGACATCGGCGACCAGAGCGAACATCTGCTCCGGCGTATGCGCGACGCGGCGATGGGCTTCGAATTGTGGCATGAAACCAGTTTGCTAGGCGGACTTCCTGAGAAACGCTTCACGCGCCGCGCGTAGTCTGGCGAAATCGTCGCCGGCATGGTGCGACGAGCGCGTCAGCGGGCTTGATGCCATCAGCAGGAAGCCCTTGGTCTTGCCGATCGTCTCGAAGGACTTGAATTCCTCAGGCGTGACGAAGCGGATCACCGGATGGTGTTTCTTCGACGGCTGCAGATATTGGCCGATGGTCATGAAATCGACATTGGCCGAACGCAGATCGTCCATTAGTTGCAGGATTTCGTTCCGCTCCTCGCCAAGGCCAACCATGATGCCGGACTTGGTGAAGATCGAGGGGTCAAGCTCCTTGACCCGCTGCAAGAGCCTGATCGAGTGGAAATAGCGCGCGCCCGGCCGAACCGTCAGATAGTTAGACGGCACGGTCTCGAGATTATGGTTGAAAACATCCGGCTTGGCCGCCACGACGATCTCCAGCGCACCGTCCTTGCGCAGGAAATCGGGCGTCAGGATTTCGATCGTCGTCAACGGGGTTGCTGCCCTGATCGCACGGATGACATCGGCAAAATGCTGGGCCCCGCCATCGGCGAGATCGTCGCGATCGACGGAGGTGATGACGACATGGCTCAAGCCCATCTGCTTGACCGCATGCGCGACACGCGCCGGCTCGTCGGGATCGAGTGCGGTCGGGATGCCGGTGGCGACATTGCAAAAGGCGCAGGCCCGCGTGCAGATCTCGCCCATGATCATGAAGGTGGCGTGCTTCTTCTCCCAGCACTCGCCGATATTGGGGCAGCCCGCCTCTTCGCAAACCGTCACCAGCTTGTGAGACTTCACGATTTCGCGCGTCTCAGCATAGCCTTTCGACATCGGCGCCTTGACGCGGATCCAGTCAGGCTTGCGCAGTACGTCCTGATCCGGCTTGTGCGCCTTTTCGGGATGCCGCAGGCGCGGCGCATTGGCAATCGTGTCAAGGACGGTGACCATGTGAAACCCGGCTCATTGGCAAGCGCCTGTCCAGCGCTCGCTCTACCCACGTCATCTAGGACTTTTCGGCGAAAAGAAAAAGGCCGCGATCACGCATGCCGCGGTGGCCTTTTTCGCATAGCAAGTGCCGACAGAGGTTAGCGGCGCACCAGTCGTCCGACCGCAATCAGAATGCACGCGCCGATGAAGCCGGTGATCAGATAGGCGATCCAGCCGACGCCGAAGATGCCGATGTTCAGGGCCTGCAAGATGGCGTTCAACACGATTGCGCCGACAATGCCGAGAACGATGTTCATGAGGATGCCGGTATTGCTCTTCATGACCATCTCGGCGAGCCATCCCGCCAGGCCACCGATGATGATGGCTGCAACCCAGCCCACGCCGTTCATTTCCATATGCCCTCTCCTTGTATGATGGATGATGCCTGCGAAACGAATTGCTCTGCCGTCGAGTTCCTTTGTGTCTTCCCTGTGAGACTCGCCCAACCAATTTATCATGCATTCAGTGCGCGACCATAGGCGTCGAGTACACTCTCCTTCATCATCTCTGACAGCGTCGGGTGCGGGAAGATCGTGTGCATCAGCTCTTCCTCGGTGGTCTCCAGATTCATCGCCACGACGAAGCCTTGGATCAGTTCGGTTACTTCTGCGCCGACCATGTGGGCACCCAGCAACTGGCCGGTCTTCTTGTCGAAAATGGTCTTGACGAAGCCTTGGTCCTCGCCGAGCGCAATCGCTTTGCCGTTTGCCGCGAACTGAAAGCGGCCGACACGGATGTCCTTTCCGTCGGCTTTCGCTTTGGCTTCTGTCAGTCCGACCGAGGCGACTTGCGGATTGCAATAGGTGCAGCCTGGGATCTTCAGCTTGTCGGTGGCATGCACGCCGGGGAAATTGGCGATCTTTTCCACACAGACCACGCCCTCGTGCTCGGCCTTGTGGGCGAGCATCGGCGGTCCGGCGACGTCACCGATGGCATAGATGCCGGGCACGTTGGTCTTGCCGTAGCCATCGACGACGACGCAACCGCGTTCGGTCTTCACGCCGAGCGCCTCGAGCCCGAGATTCTCGATATTGCCCTGTACGCCGACGGCCGAGATCATACGGTCGGCGGTGATCTTCTCGACCTTGCCGTCCTTCATCTCGACATGCGCCGTGACCGAGTTAGTGCCCTTCTCGACTTTTGTCACCTTGGCTTCGAGGATGATCTTCATGCCCTGCTTCTCGAACTGCTTCTGCGCGAATTTCGAGACCTCGGCGTCCTCGACCGGCATCACAGCCGGCAGCAGTTCGACCACCGTCACCTCTGCGCCCATGGTGCGGTAGAATGAGGCGAACTCGATGCCGATGGCGCCCGAGCCCATCACCAGCAGCGATTTTGGCATCTCTTTCGGCACCATCGCCTCGAAATAGGTCCAGATCAACTTGCCGTCAGGCTCGATGCCGGGCAGCGCGCGCGGCCTGGCGCCGGTCGCCAGAATGATGTGTTTGGCGCTATAGGTGCCCTCGCCCTTGACGCCCTTGGGCGCCGGCGGCTGCGGCTCCATCGGCTTCTTCGACGATTTCGACACAACGATCTCGCCAGGTTTGGTCAGCTTGGCTTCGCCCCAGATGACGTCGACCTTGTTCTTCTTCATCAGGAAGCCGACGCCGCCGTTGAGCCGCAGCGAGACCTTTCGTGACCGATCGACGACGGCGGCTGTGTCGACGCTGACCTTGCCGTCGATCTTCAGGCCGTAGTCCTTCAGATGATCCGAATAGTGCATGATCTCGGCGGAGCGCAGCAGCGCCTTGGTCGGAATGCAACCCCAGTTCAGGCAGATGCCACCCAAGTGCTCGCGCTCGACGATCGCCGTCTTGAAGCCAAGCTGCGCCGAACGCACTGCAGTGACATAGCCGCCGGGGCCGGAGCCGATGATGATGACGTCGTAGTTCTCAGCCACGGCTTTCTCCTTCACAATTCCAACATGAGGCGCACGAGCGGCGCCAGCGCTTGCCCGACGTTCCGCGTGTTTTCGGCATCGAGATGGACGCCGTCGAGCGGCGTGGTTTTGGCCACCGTGCCGGCATCGAAGAAGCCACAGCCGGCCTCGTCGGCAAGGGCGGAATATTGCGGCGCCAGCCGCTTTGACGCGTCATCGCCGCCGGCGAACATTTCCTTGAACTCGGCGTTTTCCGTGCGGCTGACTACGGGCGGCGCGACGATCAGGATCTGCGGCGCCGGCCAATTGAACGGGTAATCGTGACCGCGCACGATATCGATCAGGCGTTGCATGCCTTGCTTGGCCGCGACCGGATTGCCGTGAATCCACGGCTTCATATCGTTGGCGCCGAGCATAATAATGATCAAGTCGATCGGTGCGTGCGTCGTCAGGATTGTTGGCAACAGCCTTGCGCCATTGCGGTCCGCCCCGGCCAAGTGATCGTCGAAGGCTGTGGTTCGGCCATTCAGGCCTTCGGCGATGACCTCGACGCCGCTGCCCAATGCTGCCTGCAGCACGCTCGGCCAGCGATCTTCCAGCGGGTGCCGGCCAAGGCCTGCCGCGTCATAGCCCCAGGTCAGCGAATCGCCATAGCAGAGGACCGTTTTCATGCGTTTTCCCCGCTCCAACAAAGACCTATCCGCAATCGCTACCGCCCGAACAGCCAATGTACGATAATCGTTTACGAGCCGGATTGGATGGAGGCGAAAAGGCTGGTGTAGAATTTCCGCACCGCCCTGTTCCCTGCTTAGACCAGCATGCCCATCGGATTTTCGATCATGCGTTTGAAGGCGACGAGCAACTCGGCGCCGAGCGCACCGTCGACTGCGCGGTGATCGGTCGACAGCGTCACCGACATGATTGTTGCGATCTTGATCTCGCCGTTCTTCACCACCGCGCGTTGCTCGCCGGCGCCGACCGCCAGGATCGTCGCATGCGGCGGGTTGATGACGGCAGAAAAATCCTTGACGCCGAACATGCCGAGATTGGACAACGCCGTGGTACCGCCCTGATATTCTTCCGGCTTCAGCTTGCGGCTGCGGGCGCGGCCGGCAAGATCCTTCATCTCGTTGGAGATGACGGACATCGTCTTTTCGTCAGCACGCCGGATGATGGGGGTGATCAGGCCGCCGGGGATCGACACGGCAACGCCGACATCGGCGTGCTTGTGCTTGATCATGGCGTTTTCTGTCCACGACGCATTGGCGTCCGGAACCGCCATCAGCGCCATGGCCAGAGCCTTGATGACCATGTCGTTGACCGACAGCTTGTAGGCCGGCGTTTCGCCCTTCTCGGTCTTCTTCATCGGGGCGGCCGCATTGATCTGTGTGCGCAGGGCCAGAAGTGCATCGAGTTCGCAGTCGAGCGTCAGATAGAAATGCGGAATGGTGGTCTTGGCCTCGACCAGCCGCCGCGCAATGGTCTTGCGCATATTGTCGTGCGGGATCAGCTCGTAGGAGCCTTCGGCAAACAGTTTGAGCACCTGCTCGTCCGGCATCGCCTTGGGTGCTGCGGCGGCAGGCGCCGCAGCACCAGCGGGGGCCGCTTTTGCTGGTGCCGCCTTGGCGCCGCCACTGGAAATCGCGGCATCGACGTCGGCCTTTACCACGCGGCCGTGAGGGCCGGAGCCGGTCAGCGCCGCGACATCTATACCGGCTTCGCTGGCAATGCGCCGGGCCAGCGGCGACGCGAAGATGCGCTCACCGTTTGCATGGCCGTTGGCGGCCGGCGCTGCTTCCGCCTTAGCTGCAGGTGCGGCAGGCTCCTGCTTCAGCGCTTCGGGCTTTGGTGTTTCAGCTTTGGAGGCGTCCGCTTTCGGAGCCTCAGCCTTTGCCGGCGCAGCGCCGTCACCGCTTTTCGCGGCGGCCGCCGCATCCTCCCCCTCAGCCGCCAGCACCGCGATCAGCGCATTGACCTTGACGCCTTCAGTGCCGGCCGGAACCACCAGCTTGGCAACCGTGCCTTCGTCGACGGCTTCGACTTCCATCGTTGCTTTGTCCGTTTCGATCTCGGCGATCACGTCGCCGGGCGAAACCTTGTCGCCCTCCTTGACCAGCCACTTGGAAAGGTTGCCCTCCTCCATTGTGGGCGACAGCGCCGGCATGGTGATGTTGATAGGCATTTTGTCCTCCGCCCTGCTCAGCGATACGTCACGGCTTTGACCGCCTCGACGACCTCGCCGACATTGGGCAGCGCCAGCTTTTCGAGGTTCGCCGCATAGGGCATCGGCACGTCCTTGCCGGCAATGGTGATGACCGGTGCGTCGAGGAAATCGAAGGCGCGCTGCGAGACCTGATTGGCGATATGGTCGCCGACCGAGTTCTGCGGAAAGCCTTCCTCGACCACCACCAGGCGATTGGTCTTTTTGACCGAAGCGATGATCGTGTCGAAGTCGAGCGGGCGGATGGTGCGCAAGTCGATTATCTCGGCATCGATGCCCATGCCACGCAACTCCGCCTCGGCCTTAATCGCGTAGGTCATGCCGATGCCGAACGAGACGATGGTCACGTCCTTGCCGGATTTGTGAATGCGCGCCTTGCCGATCGGCAGCACGAAATCGTCCATCTTCGGCACGTCGAAGGAGTGGCCGTAAAGGATTTCGTTCTCGAGGAAGATAACCGGGTTCGGGTCGCGGATCGCCGCCTTAAGCAGACCCTTGGCGTCGGCGGCGGTATAAGGCATCACCACCTTCAGGCCGGGAATATGGCTGTACCAGGCGGCATAGCATTGCGAATGCTGCGCGGCGACGCGGGCAGCCGCGCCGTTCGGGCCGCGAAAGACGATCGGGGCACCCATCTGGCCGCCAGACATGTAGAGCGTCTTGGCGGCAGAATTGATGATCTGGTCGATCGCCTGCATGGCGAAGTTGAAGGTCATGAATTCGACGATCGGCTTCAAGCCGGCCATCGCCGCGCCAACACCAACGCCGGCAAAGCCGTGCTCGGTGATCGGCGTGTCGACCACGCGCCGCGGACCGAATTCCTGCAACAGGCCTTGCGTGATCTTGTAGGCGCCCTGGTACTCGGCAACCTCCTCGCCCATGACAAAGACATCGCCGTCGCGGCGCATTTCCTCCGCCATTGCATCGCGCAAGGCTTCACGTACCGTGGTCGAGACCATTTCGGTGCCGGCCGGGACGTCGGGATCGGCGGCAATTTCCAGCTTGGGTGCGGCGGCAACAGGTGCTGCAGCTTCGCTCTTGGCCGGAGCAGCCGCGGGGGGCGGAGCAGCCGCGGGCGCTTCCGCTTGCGACTCAATGGCCTCCTCGCCGATACCTTCGCCTGCCTCGTCGACGTCTTCGCCATCGACGGCCAGCACAGCGATCAGTGTGTTGACTTTGACACCCTCGGTGCCGGCAGGAACCACGATCTTGGCAAGCGTGCCGTCGTCCACGGCTTCGACTTCCATCGTTGCCTTGTCGGTCTCAATCTCGGCAATGGCGTCACCGGCTACGACCTTGTCGCCCTCTTTCTTCAACCACTTGGAAACATTACCCTCTTCCATGGTCGGCGAGAGGGCGGGCATGAGAATTTCGATCGGCATGTCCTTGCCCTCTCGTTAAAGTACGATGTCGGTCCAGAGCTCGGACGGATCCGGCTCCGCGTCGTTCTGGGCAAATTCTGCGGCGTCGGCGACGACGTCGCGGACTTCCTTGTCGATGGCCTTGAGTTCGTCCTCGCTTGCCCATTTCTTGTCGAGCAGCCGCGCCTTGACCTGCTCGATCGGGTCACGTTCGGAGCGCATTTTCTGCACTTCTTCCTTGGAGCGGTATTTTGCCGGATCCGACATCGAATGGCCGCGGTAACGATAGGTCTGCATTTCAAGAATGAGCGGCCCGTTGCCTGCGCGGCACCATTCGGCGGCGAGGTCGCCGGCGGCCTTAACGGCGCGCACATCCATGCCGTCGACCTGGATGCCTGGAATCTTGAAGGAGGCGCCGCGGTGCGAGAAATCCGTCTCGGCCGAAGAGCGCGAGACCGAGGTGCCCATGGCGTAGCGGTTGTTCTCGATGATGTAGATCACCGGAAGCTTCCACAGCGAGGCCATGTTGAAGCTTTCGTAGACCTGGCCCTGGTTCGCTGCGCCATCGCCGAAATAGGTCAGCGTCACATTGTTGTTGCCGCGATAGCGGTTGGCGAAGGCAATGCCGGTGCCGAGCGACACTTGCGCGCCGACGATGCCGTGGCCGCCGTAAAAATGCTTCTCCTTGGAGAACATGTGCATGGAGCCGCCCTTGCCTCTCGACAGGCCGCTACGGCGCCCGGTCAGTTCGGCCATGACGCCGCGCGGTGACAACTCCATGGCCAGCATATGACCATGGTCGCGATAGGCGGTGATCATCTGGTCGCCATCGATCAGCGCCATCTTCATGCCGGTAACGACCGCTTCCTGGCCGATGTAGAGGTGGCAGAAACCGCCGATGAAGCCCATGCCGTAAAGCTGGCCGGCCTTTTCCTCGAAGCGGCGGATGAGCAGCATGTGCCGGTAGGCGGCAAGCTCCTGGTTTTTGGTGAATTCAACAGGCTTCGGGGTGGAAAGGCCCGGCATCTTGCCGTCTGATTTGGATTTGGCAGGCGCTTTTCTGGTGGCGGTGGCCATGCATCACTCCCTGTTGGCGTCTCTTGGCGGACAGCGAGGGAGATCAGTTCTCCCACCGATTTGAGGCAGGCTAACATGCAGGGAAGGCTTTCGCCATGCCGAAAACGCATGGCTGTCATGCATCTAAGCAATTAAAATCATTGCAAATATCGCCGATTAACTGAAATCAGATTATCTTGCGACCGGCAACATAATGGTGATCTCGTCGGCGTGGGACAGATTAAGCGCCTTGCGCGCCTGCTCGTCCAGCATGTCCTTCTCCAGCGTGCCCTCATGCATCAGCTGAACGCGGCGCTCGAGATCGATCCGGCGCGTCCTGACGGCATTGAGCCTGCCCTGCAATTCGGCAGTCTCGGCTTCGAGCTGATACTTGGAATATATCCCGAACTCGCCATGATAGGCATGGAAGCCGAAATAAGTCAGGAACACCACGCAGAGCGAGGGGATGATCAGCCGGCCGGTGTTTCTTTGCTTGTGCTGGCGTGTCCACATGGTCCGAATCCTCTACGCCGCCTTTGTCGCCCGATTGTGCTTAATGGACGGTTACAGCCTGTTGGATTCAGAGCCAGGAAGCAAAAAAGGGCGGGAATGTCCCCGCCCTCGCCGCCACGGATTTTCTCTCGAAATCAGCTTTTCACGATCGACTTGCCGGCATATTGCGCCTGCTTGCCGAGCTCCTCCTCAATGCGGATGAGCTGGTTGTACTTGGCCATGCGATCCGAGCGCGACAGCGAGCCCGTCTTGATCTGCCCGCAATTGGTGGCAACGGCGAGGTCGGCGATGGTCGCATCCTCGGTCTCGCCCGAGCGGTGCGACATCACTGCGGTATAGCCGGCCTTGTGCGCGGTCTCTACGGCGTCGAGCGTTTCGGTAAGCGAGCCGATCTGGTTGACCTTGACCAGGATCGAATTGGCGACACCCATGCGGATGCCGTCGCGCAGCCGCGCCGTGTTGGTGACGAACAGATCGTCGCCAACCAGCTGCGTTTGCTTGCCGATGAGATCGGTCAGCATTTTCCAACCGTCCCAGTCATCCTCCGCCAGGCCGTCCTCAATGGTGATGATCGGGTAGTCGGCAGCAAGTTTGGCCAGATATCTGGCCTGTGCCTTCGGGTCGCGGGTTTTCCTCTCGCCTTCATAGACGTAGTTACCATCCTTGAAAAATTCGGTCGCCGCGCAGTCGAGGCCTAGCGCAACCTCCTCGCCAGGCTTGAAGCCAGCCTGCTCGATCGATTCCATGATGAAGTCGAGCGCGGCCGGCGCGCTCTTCAGGTTGGGAGCAAAGCCGCCCTCGTCACCGACATTGGTGTTATGGCCGGCGTCCTTCAGCTTCTTTCGCAGCGTATGAAAGATCTCCGAGCCCCAGCGCACGCCGTCGCGCAGCGTCGGCGCGCCGATCGGCAGGATCATGAATTCCTGGAAATCGATCGGGTTGTCGGCATGCGCGCCGCCATTGATGATATTCATCATAGGCACCGGCAGCACATGGGCCTTGGTACCGCCGACATAACGGTAGAGCGGCAGGTCGGCCGCTTCGGCCGCGGCCTTGGCCACCGCCAGCGACACGCCGAGGACGGCGTTGGCGCCGAGCCGGCTCTTGTTGGCCGTACCATCGAGCTCGATCATGGTCTGGTCGATATGGATCTGATTCTCTGCCTCCATGCCGCCGATCGCCTCGAACAACTCGCCGTTCACCGCCTCGACCGCCGTGAGCACGCCTTTGCCGAGATAGCGGGGGCCGCCATCGCGCAGTTCGACCGCCTCATGCGCGCCGGTAGAGGCACCGGACGGCACCGCGGCGCGACCCATCGAACCGTCTTCGAGCACGACGTCGACCTCGACGGTCGGATTTCCGCGGCTGTCCAGGATTTCACGCCCGACAATGTCGATGATGGCCGTCATTGCGATGTCCCCGATTGATCGATTGAAGCGTCGCGCACCTCTTAGCCAAAGCGCCGCAAAACGCAATCGGGGCAGTTGCAAATATTGCCCTGCGCCCATTGCCGCTCTTGGGACTCACGAAGCACAAAACACTGTCATCATTTGTCATAGGCCGCATGCCGGTTTCTGGTTTATGGCTGTTGTCGCGCGGGGCGAAACAGGAGGAGTTTCGCCATGTCCCAGTTGAGCGGTATTGTGAGTTTGTTCCTGATCGCGGCTGCGTTCCTGACGTCGTGCGACAATCAGCAACCCCCGCAGGGATCGTCGCCTTTGCCGGCCCTGCAGATTGCGCAGTAGCAACCCGCCACATCGAAAGGCCCCCGATTTCCCGGGGGCCTTTTTGATTCCAGGAGACTTAGTCAGTGCCAGTAAGGTCAATGCCAGTAAGGCTCGACGTTGTAGTAGTTGTATGAGGCGTCACGTGCGGCCTCGCCGTCGGCGCCGGTCAGCTCGTTGATCGAGTAAGAAGGAGCGGCCATCAGCTGGTCTTTGGTGAACGGCACGACATAGCCACCCTTGTTCTCGTCATAATCAAGGCTCGCCCACGGAATGGCGTGGTATTTCTCGCCAATGCCGAGAAATCCGCCAAAACCGATCACGGCAAACATGATTCCGTTCGACAATTTGTCGAGCATAACGTCCTCGATGTCGCCGATATGAGTGCCTTCCGTGTTGTAGACCGATGTGCCGATAACCCGCGAAGCGGCGATGGCTTCGGTGTGTCCCGTCTGGGTCGTCATGGTGTTCTCCTCGTCGTCGTTGACATTAGATTTTGACAATGAGGGCCGCGGGCTAAGGTTCCAGGCGGGTTCGAAATTCTTCAAAGTTTTCTTGACGACGCTGCTGTGGCGCAACTGCTGGTTCAACCCACGCTCTTGGCGATGCGATCGAAGGCCATCAGCCGTTCAAGCAATGCGGGAAGATCCTTTAGCGGCACCATGTTGGGACCGTCGGAAGGCGCGTTGTCGGGGTCCTGGTGCGTCTCGATGAAGACGCCGGCGACGCCAACCGCGACGGCCGCGCGCGCCAGCGTCTCGACAAAGCGCCGGTCGCCTCCAGACGAACCGCCCTGCCCACCCGGCTGCTGCACGGAATGGGTGGCATCGAAAATCACCGGCGCGCCGATCTCGGCCATGATCGGCAGCGCCCGCATGTCGGACACCAGGGTGTTGTAACCAAAGGATGCGCCGCGCTCGGTCACCAAGACATTGGCGTTGCCGGAGCCGATGATCTTGGCGACGACGTTCTTCATGTCCCACGGCGCGAGGAATTGGCCCTTCTTCACATTGACCACCTTGCCGGTTCTTGCCGCAGCAATCAGCAAATCGGTCTGTCGGCTGAGGAAGGCAGGAATCTGCAGGATATCGGCATGCGGAGCGACGATCGCGCATTGTTCCTCAGTGTGGACGTCGGTCAGGATCGGCAGCGCAAAATTCTTGCGCAAGTCGTCGAAGATCGGCATTGCCGCTTCAAGTCCCGCGCCGCGCGTGCCGCCAAGCGAGGTGCGGTTGGCCTTGTCGTAGCTGGTCTTGTAGACGAGCCCAATGCCGAGCCTTTCAGTCAATTCCTTTAGCGCACCGGCCATGTCGAAAGCGTGCTGCCGCGCTTCCAGCTGACATGGACCGGCGATCAGCGATAAGGGCGCGCTGTTGCCGAAAATGACTTTGCCGACCGCAACGGAAGAGTTCGGCATCAGTGGATTGAGCTTGTTCATGCGATCTCCCGGAAAATAAAGGCGGCGCCCTGCCCTGGCGCGGGCGGCACGATGATATCACTGCCGCGCGTGTGATGTTCGACGGAATTGGCTGCAAGCAGCTTGGCGACGGCGTCGGCGTGCCCAATCGAAAAGACGATCCCGGCAAAGCGGAGTTCAGATGGCGCGCCGGCGGGAATGCCGAAGCGTGCCGAATAGGCTGCAGGATCCAGAATGGTCACTACGGCATTCGGCAGCTCATAGACAGTGCCGCCCTGCGCCTCGATTCCGGCTGCGATCGAAATCAAGCGGCCTTGTTCGAAAGGTTCGCCAGTGACTGCTACGACTTCGACAATGCCGGTTGCGCCATTAGCGTGGCCCTGCAACGCAGTGCGGTCGACGTTCGGCGCATTGATCCGCTCGCAGGCGAAGAGAAAAGCGTCCGTTGCCTTGCCTGTAGCCGCGAAGGCCAGTTTGAACGATGCGGTGTCGCTCTTTCCCGTCGCATCGGTGAAGGCGCGCGAAAAGCTTAGCGCGTCCCCCGCCGACAGACCGGCTTCCATGTAACGCGCGTGGTCCGCGGCGGCGCTTTCGGTGCCCAGCGCCACGGCAGAAAATCCTTCATCGCCGTTTTCTTCGCGATAGGTGCGATCACGCGCGACAAAGACATTGCGGTTCGCGATCGCCTTTGCCACGGCCTGTCTGTCGGCGACCACGAGCGGCTCGAGATAGGTGCCGTCGGTGTGGAAGACACAGCAGTTTTTCGTTCCGAAAGGGTGGATACCTGTCGGCGCAACAGTAAAGCCAAGCAGGGTCAAGCGCGCCCGCGCAATATCGAGGCTCGCGGTCGGCAGCACCAGGTGATCGAGCGGATGAGGCCTTGCGGAGGTGTTCTCGGTCATGTCCCGCGCGGTGTGCCTCATTCCTGAAAATGGTTCAAGGGCTTGGCCGACGCCTCAGCGGCAAGACCATTATCAGCGCCTAGGGGACGGCGGCTCGTCAACTTGCAACGATGTCGGCCGAATAACGCAATTCGCGTAGCGGTTTGACCCGGCTGGTCGTCTCTGCATAGAGCGGATGCGCCTTGTAGGCGGCGAGCGCCGCTTCGTCCTCGAACTCGGCGTAGACGACCACATCGATCTCATCCGAGAGCGGGTCGACCTTGGTGTTGAGCGTTACCTCGAAATGACGCGAATGAGGTATCTTGCCAAGCGCCAGGAGGCCCGTGCGCACTGCCTCGACATCCGCTTTATGCCGTGCGCTGAAGAAAACGATATGCCGGATCAACCCAGCCTCCTCGACCGTTGGACCGGCGTTCTTTTGTGTCAGCGGCAGCGTGCCGTCAATCGGCAGGTTTGTCGCGTCTGCGAACCGTAGCAGCGAAGAGAAACTACACCATGCTGGTTACATAGTGCACGATGCGGGTCACCTCCCTGACCGTCCTGTCGAGGTAGCGGCCTTGGTTGTAAATGCCGTCCCAGATCAGGAAAAAGGTGACGGTCGTGATGACGATGACATAACGCATGACTAAAACTAGCGCATATGGACGGCTGCAACCATAACGATTCCAACGCTGCTGGGGACCCTCCCCGGGAATCTTTAGCGGCCGTTTGATCTGCCCGGCCGTCAAAAGTCCGATCGTGACGCAGGATGCGGCCATAACGGCCAATGGGAATCATATCATGCGCAGACGGACGATCTCCCTCGTTGCAATTCTTGTCGCTGCGGGCGGCATCTGGCTCAACAACACCTCGCTGCTTTCGAGCCGGCCGGCCGGCACCCCTTCGGTGCTTGCGCATCGCGGCCTGGCTCAGGATTTCGACCGTACGAACCTCGGATCGGAAACATGCACGGCCGCTCGCATGCTGACGCCGCGCCATTCCTTCCTCGAGAACACGATACCGTCGATGGAAGCCGCCTTCGCGCTCGGTGCGGACGCGCTCGAACTTGATGTCCATCCTACCACGGACGGCAAGTTCGCCGTCTTCCACGATTGGACGCTGGATTGTCGCACCGACGGCAAGGGTGAAACGCGCAGCCATGCAATGTCCGAATTGAAGACGCTCGATATTGGTTATGGCTACACTGCCGATGGCGGCAAGACCTTTCCGTTTCGCGGCAAGGGTGTCGGCATGATGCCGTCGCTGGATGAAGTCTTGCAGCGCTTCCCGAACCGGCGCTTCAACATCAACGTCAAAAGCAACGATCCCAAGGAAGGCGAGATGCTGGCTGCCTGGCTCGCCACATTGACGCCGGCCGAGCGCGCCAATCTGACGGTCTATGGCGGCGACAGGCCTATGGACGCGGTCAAGGCAGCATTGCCGGATACGCACACGCTGAGCCGCGCATCCCTGACGCGCTGCATTCTTCGCTACACTGCGCTCGGCTGGAGCGGCTACGTTCCTGATGCCTGCCGCCAGGGCACTTTGCTCATCCCCGTCAATATCGCAAAGTGGATGTGGGGCTGGCCGGACCGTTTTCTCGACCGTATGGACGGTGTCGGCAGCCATGTCTACCTGCTCGGTCCCTATTCCGGCGGCGGCTTTTCACAAGGCCTCGACGACCCAGCCTCGATCGACCAACTGCCGGACGATTATTCCGGTGGGATTTCGACGGACGCACTGGATCTGGTCATGCCTGCCGTCAAGCGGCGTTTCGCACCACGTGGGTGACAAGGCCATCTGCTGGAAAAAGGTTTGCCATACCGGACAGTATCTTAGCGCTGAGACAGTTTCGAGTCGACGCTCAAATCCTCACCTAGAGAGTGATGCGGTACTTGGCAAACCCTGCTTCGCCCTCGCCCGCCGGCTCGATCTTCAGCGACGTCACTTGCGCAATGAAATCCTTTGCCCTGGCGCCGGTCTGGAATACGACGCTGGTTCCCGGTAGTGGCGCAAACGACCAGTTGGCGTCCGCCGACGGATTGATGGTGCCTTTGCTGACGATATAACGCACGATCACATCGCGGTTGGTGTCGGGCGCTTCGTAGATGATCTTCGAGGCATTGATCTGCGGGAAATTGCCTCCGCCGCCGGCTCGGTAGTTGTTGGTGGCGACGACGAATTTCCGCTTGGGATCAATTGGTTTGCCGTTGAACATCAAGTCAATAATGCGGTTCGAGCCAGCATTCACCAGCCCGCCCTTCGAATCATATTTCGGTGGCTGCGACAGATCGATTTTGTAGGTGACGCCGTCGATCACGTCGAAATTATAGGATGGGAAGTCAGTGTTGATGAGCGCCTGGTCGGCTTTGCCCGGTTCGATCCGGTTGAAGATGCCGGCCGACATTTCCAGCCATTCCTTCACCTCCGCTCCGGTGATTTCGACGGCGCGCACCGTGTTTGGATAGAGGTAGAGGTCGGCGACGCTCTTGATGGCGATATCGCCCACCGGCACGTCGGTGTAATAGTCGGCGCCGTTGCGCCCACCCGCCTTGAACGGTGCCGCCGCCGACAGCAGCGGCATATCCTTCCACTCGGTGTTCTTCAGGATGTCCTTCAAGTACCAGGTCTGCGCCTGACTGACGATCTGGACCGATGGATCGTCGGCGACCAGCGCAAAATAGGAATAGAGCGGCGCCGAGGTTTGCCGACAGGCCGGCGCACATAGGCGAGCGTCGCCTCGTGATCCTGTTTGAGCGCGTCGACGATGCGCTGGTCGTCCGCGACGGTCGGCTTGTTCGTCTTGTCGACCCGCTCAAAGATCGGCCTGGCCTCAGAGGTCGCCGAGACGATTTTCCATGTCGATCCGTCGCGCTCCAGCAACAGATCGATCAGCCCCATATGCGAGCCCCAGAAGCCGGCCATAACGGCGGGCTTGCCTTGCAGCGTGCCTTTCGCCGGATCGACGGCTTCCAGCAACTGAAAGTCCTTCTTGCCAGGGAAGACGAGGTGCTGGTGGCCGGTGAACACCGCATCGATGCCTTCGACACCTGCCACGAAGACGGAGGCATTCTCCATCATGTCGCTTTGCTTCACGTCGATGCCGGAATGGGAGAGCGCAATAACGATGTCGGCGCCTTCTTCCTTCATTTGCGGCACCCACGCCTTGGCCGCCTCGACGATGTCGCGCATCTTGACACTGCCTTCGAGATTTTTCAGGTCCCAGACCATGATCTGCGGCGGCACGAAGCCAATGATGCCGATCCTGATCGGTTGCTCGGCGCCCGATCCGTCTTTGATCTTCCTGTCGAGGATGACATACGGCTTGAGATAGAGCTTGTCGTCGCGCGGGTTCGCGGCGAGTTCGGTGCCGCGGATCAGGTTCGCGCAGACGAACGGGAAATTGGCACCGGCCAGCACCTTGTCCATGAACGACAGGCCATAGTTGAACTCGTGGTTGCCGAGCGTCGAGCATTCGTAGCCGAGCAGGTTCATGCCCTTCATGACCGGATGCAGATCGCCATCCTTCATCCCTCTCTCGTAGGCGATGTAGTCGCCCATCGGGTTGCCTTGTAGAAGGTCGCCATTATCGACCAGCATCGCGTTGGTTGCTTCCTTGCGCACGGCTTCAATCAACGATGCCGTTCGCGACAGCCCCATCGTGTCGTTGGCTTTGTCGGCGTAGTAATCGTAAGGCAGCACATTCACGTGGATGTCGGTCGTCTCCATAATCCTCAGATGCGCCTGATTGGCTTGTGCCCGGGCGGAGAACGGGTGCAGCATGATCAGCGCTCCGCTGGCGGCAACGCCGGCGAGGAAATCGCGGCGTGAGACGAGGTGGCGCAGTTGGGACATTCGTTTTTCTCTTTCTTCCACGACGTGACAAGTCCTGCCCGAAGCAAAGCTTCGCGCCGAAATCCAGCCGAGTCCAGAAGCCGATTCCATCAAGAGGAGGTGACGCGCCGATGAATGCCCGGCAGCGAACAATCAGCCCTTATCGTCGTCGCCCTGGGTGATCAACCGCGCGCTGCGCTGACCGGTGAAGTAGATCCATAGCCAGCTCAGGGAAACCGCAAGCCGGTTACGAAAGCCGATCAGGAAGTAGATATGCGCCAGGCCCCACAGCCACCAGGCAAGCCGGCCGGTGAGCTTGATCCAGCCGAAATCGATGGCCGCGGCGCGCTTGCCGATCGTCGCCAGATCGCCGTCATGCCTGTAGCTGAAAGGACGCGGTGTCGCGTCACCGGCAAGCCTTGCCTTGATCGTCGCGGCGACGTGCCGTCCCTGCTGCTTGGCGGCGGGCGCGACGCCCGGCACCAGCCGGCCATCCGGCCGCAGGACGTGCGCTGCGTCACCGATGACGAAAATCTCCGGGTTTCCCGGCACACTCAGGTCGGGCTCGACAAGCACCCTGCCCGCGCGGTCCGCTGCCGCGCCGAGCCATTCGGCGGCCGGCGAAGCGGCGACGCCCGCCGCCCACAGGATTGTCCTGGCCGGCAAGTGTGTGTCGCCGAAGACGACACCCTCGGCATCGCAGCGCGTAACCGCCCGGCCGAGTTCGACGGTCACGCCGAGCCGTTCGAGCGCCTTCGTTGCATAACCGGAGAGTTCGGGAGCGAAATTGGAGAGAATGCGGTCGCCGGCCTCAATCAGCACCACACGCGTCTGCCGCGGGTCGATGTTGCGGAACTCGCCGCGCAGCGTGTCGTGCGCCAGCTCAGCAATGGTGCCGGCCAGTTCCACGCCGGTCGGCCCGCCGCCGACGATCGCCAACGTCAGCAATGCCTGACGCTTGGCGGGATCGGTTTCCCGTTCGGCCCGCTCGAAAGCCAAAAGAATACGCCGTCGAATGGTGGTGGCGTCCTCCAGCGTCTTCAGGCCCGGGGCGAACGGTTCCCATTCGTCATGGCCGAAATAGGCGTGCCGCGCGCCGGTGGCCAGCACAAGCGTGTCGTAAGCGACCGTGCCGCCGTCCTGCAGCAGCACGCGCTTGCCGGTGCGGTCGATGCCGGTAACGGTGGCGAGCAGCGTCGTCACATCATCGCGCTTGCGCAGGAGATGGCGGATCGGCCAGGCCACTTCGGAGGTGGCCAGCGCCGTCGTCGCCACCTGGTAGAGCAGTGGCTGAAAGAGGTGATGATTACGCCTGTCGATCATGGTGATGCGCACCGGCGCGCCGGCAAGTGCGCGGGTGAATTCGAGACCGCCGAATCCGGCGCCCACGACGACGACGCGATGGTTGGCTGTGTTCATCTCACTCATCCCTCTCGCCAAGGCTGATGTAGGTGTCGTTGTGCAGTGCAGCAATGCCTGCGCTGTAACTAACTGGGAGTCGTCCCTTGATGTCGTGAATACGCATGCTGCAGACTCGTTCCCAGATATAGCCTGCGTCCAGGATACGACTTGGTTGGAACTGTATATTGCAGGTGAAGCATGGCTAGGGATGAAGATGAAGGCTCAGCGCAGTACGCCTCGCCGCCTTGTTTTATGCACGAGCTCGACCCGGAGTTCCAAGCGCCGCTATCCGACTGGACCGACGTAAGGCGCTGGCGCAAGGCCGAGCGCCAGCGATTGATCGCATCCCGCCTTGCCGTTTCAGCCGACACGCGCGCAGCCATGTCGCAGCGCATTGCCGAAGGGCTCGACGCGGTGATCGGTGACGTCGCCGGCCGCGTGGTCAGCCTCTATTGGCCGTTTCGTGGCGAGCCGGACCTGCGCCCGTGGATGGAAACCGTCAACGCGCGGGGCGGGCGCACGGCGTTGCCCGTCGTCGTCGAGAAAGACCGGCCGCTTGTCTTTCGCGCCTATACCCACGGAGACCGGCTGGAGAAGGGCGTCTGGAATATCCCGATACCGGCTGACGGCGATCCGGTGTTACCCGACATCGTCATTTCGCCGATTGTCGGCATCGACCCTGAGCAGTTTCGCCTGGGCTATGGCGGCGGCTTCTTCGATCGTACGCTTGCCGCGATGCCCTTCAAACCGCTGGTCATCGGCGTCGGCTACGAACTGCAGCGCATCGTCACCATCTACCCGCAGCCGCACGACATTCCGATGGACTGTGTGGTGACCGAGGCAGTCAACAACTAGGCGAGTTCAGGTTTCATTCCCACGGCCGTGCGATCGACGATTTCGCGCAAGGCAAAGGACGAATTGATCTTCGTCACATGCGGCATTGCCGACAGCCACTCCTTGTGGATACGTTCGTAGTCGACGAGATCCTTTGCCGCTATGCGCAGGATGTAGTCATACTCGCCCGACATCAAATGGCAGGATAGGACGTTCGGGCAGCGCTTTATCGCTGCCTCGAAATCCGACAACGTCTTCTCGAATTGCCCGGACAGCGATATATGCACGATCGCCGTCATCTGGTGCCCAAGTGCAGCGTTGGACAGCCGGGCGTGATAGCCGCGGATGGTTCCGGATTTCTCCAGATTGTCCAGCCGCCGCGAACAGGCCGACTGCGATAGGCCGACCTTCTCGGCGAGCGCTGCATTGGGTATCCGCCCATCCTTCTGCAACGTCTCAAGAATGGCGATATCAATCCTGTCGAGCGGCATTTTTGCGAGTTCCTGCGACAATTGCAATGTTTTGCGCAACGATTATCGAAGAGTCGCCTCTCAGGCAAGCGCATTCGCAAACACTTATCGAGCGATTCGTGGTTCACTATCTCTAGACAGGGAACGAGCCCCAAGGGCCGGATCAGGAGAAAAAAGATGCGCGTCGGCTGCCCCCGGGAAATCAAGAATCACGAATACCGCGTCGGCCTGACACCGGGCTCGGTCCGCGAGTATGTCGCGCATGGCCATGAGGTGCTGGTCGAGACCGGCGCCGGTGCAGGCATCGGCGCCGATGACAACGCGTATCGCGCTGCCGGCGCCACGATCGCCAAGACGGCAGCCGACGTGTTTGCCAAGTCCGACATGATCGTGAAGGTCAAGGAGCCGCAGCCCAACGAGTGGGTTCAGCTCCGCGACGGCCAGATCCTCTATACCTATCTACATCTTGCCCCGGATCCGGAGCAAACCAAGGGTCTGTTGGCCTCCGGTGTGACCGCGATCGCTTACGAGACGGTCACCGACGAGCGCGGCGGCCTGCCGCTCTTGGCGCCGATGTCGGAAGTTGCCGGCCGCCTGTCGATCCAGGCGGGCGCCACGGCGCTGCAAAAGGCCAATGGCGGCCGCGGCGTGCTACTTGGCGGCGTGCCCGGCGTGCTCCCCGGCAAGGTCACCGTGCTCGGCGGCGGCGTTGTCGGCCTGCATGCCGCACGGATGGCGGCCGGCCTCGGCGCCGACGTCACTATCATCGACCGCTCGATCCCGCGCCTGCGTCAGCTCGACGACATCTTTGGCGGCCGCGTTCACACCCGCTACTCGACCGTCGAGGCGCTGGAGGAAGAATGTTTTTCGGCTGACATAGTCGTCGGCGCCGTGCTGATCCCGGGGGCAGCAGCGCCCAAGCTGGTGACGCGCGAAATGCTGTCGGGCATGAAGAAAGGCGCCGTGCTGGTCGACGTCGCCATCGACCAGGGCGGCTGTTTCGAGACATCGCACGCCACCACCCATGCCGAGCCGACCTATGAAGTCGACGGCATCATCCATTATTGCGTCGCCAACATGCCGGGTGCGGTGCCGGTCACCTCGGCCCACGCGCTCAACAATGCGACGCTGCACTATGGCCTGCAGCTCGCCGACAAGGGCCTCAAGGCGCTGGTAGACGACCACCATCTGCGCAACGGGCTTAACGTCCACAAGGGCAAGATAACGAATCGCGCGGTGGCCGAGGCGCTCGGTTACGAACTGGTCGAGCCAAAGGCCGTTCTCGCGGCCTGATTTCCAACCGTTTGTTCCTGATGAGTCGCCGATGCTGTCGGCTGCTGCTTGTTCACAGGCAATTTTCTCGGTCTACAGCCGGTTTTGCCTGCATCTGGTGCCCGTTTGATGCAATGTGCTCTTTCTGTGGCTTTTTTGTTACAGCCGCCACAATGAGCCGATGCTACGTAGATGCAGGGTTCACCAGGGGCAGGGTAATGATCAGCAGAAAATTCACGAAATCTCTTCTTCTCGGCGCAGTTTCTGTTCTGGCGCTTGGGTCGGTCTCTCATGCCGCCGACGTGGTCGAACCGGTCGTGGAGACGGCGGGCTTCAACTGGAGTGGCATCTACGTCGGCTTTGGCATTGGCGCCGGGGCGAACGTCCACGAGTTGAGCAGC
The DNA here is from genome assembly GCF_040319905.1 of Mesorhizobium sp. M0833. NCBI lineage: Bacteria > Pseudomonadati > Pseudomonadota > Alphaproteobacteria > Hyphomicrobiales > Phyllobacteriaceae > Mesorhizobium > Mesorhizobium sp. M0833. Next base: position 47,928 of record NZ_JAMYOQ010000011.1, read on the forward strand.
GATTTCATTCCTGGGGTGTCGTTCAACGGCATTGGTGGCGAAGGCCTATACGGTGAACTCACCGTTGGGTACGACTATATGGTGGCGCCGCGGTTCCTGATCGGCGGACTTCTGGACGCTCATGCCGGCAACATCGAAACCTCCCTCGACGTTGCTGGATTCGACGCATCGGTCAAAGAGACCTATGGTTTCGACGCTGGCTTGCGGGCAGGCTACCTCTTCACGCCAAACACCTTGGGCTACGTCCTTGGTGGCTATTCCTGGCAGAAATACAAATTTGACACGAGCGCAGGTTTTGACTTCGACTGGGACCAGAGCGGCTACTTCGTCGGAGCCGGCGTCGAGACGGCCATCAACAGCAACTGGACCATCAAAACCGAATATCGTTTTACGCAATTCAGCACCAACGATGATGTCCTTTCCGAGTTCGGTGTACCGGATGGTGCAATCAACCTCGATACATCGCGTCACACGTTCCAGGTAGCAGCCAATTATCGTTTTGGCGCCCAGAATGGCGGTGTCTCTTCCTTTGAGGCACCTACCTACAACTGGACCGGCTTCTATATCGGCGGTGCGGGCGGCGCGGGTGCGTCGGTGCATCAGATCAATGTTCCGCCGCTTGGCGACCTGGAGTTCAACGGTATCGGCGGCGAAGGCGTGTTTGGCGAATTGAACGCCGGCTACGATCATGACTTCGGCAGCTGGGTTGCCGGCGTTATGGTTGATGCTCGCTACTCCGGCATGACCTCGGAGCTGGAAGTGCCCGGCGGGTCCATTAATCTGGACACCGACTATGGTTTCGATGTGCTGGGCCGGGTCGGTTTGAAGGTCAACGAATCAACCCTCGCCTATGTGCTTGGCGGTTACAGCTGGCAACATTTCGATCTGAACGCATCTTCACCCATCGGCGACATCATCGATTGGGGCTCGAGCGGCTTCTCGGTCGGTGGTGGTTTGGAAGCGGCCGTGACCAACAACGTAACTGTCGGTCTCGAATATCGTTATTCGCAGTTTGCCGAGAAGGATATTCTGGAGGAGTTTGGAGGGCCGAGCGATGTCCTCACCACCACTCCTTCTTTCCACACCGTCCGTATCGGTGCGAAGTATAAGTTCAACTAAGGCCCTCCAGGCAAATCGTTCAAGCCCGCCGGCTAATCCCGGCGGGTTTTTTGTTTTGCGAACAATGCAGGCACAAAAAAGCGGAGCCAAAGCCCCGCTTCCTCGGTTATCGAGATTTCCGCCGGTTCATCCGCGGTCGGCAAATCGATCGACAGTCTCTTTCTACCGCTTGTATGCGACGGGAGTGCGACAGGCCCAAGCCGGTGCAGCCTGTTCGGTTACGCGCGGTCGATCCGGCACTGATAGCAATTGTTGCGGGCCGAGCGGATGTGGACGTAGGCAATGTCGTCGCGTTTGAACAACGTCTCTGCCCGTGCGGCAATGGCGTCGGTCGGAATGACGCCGCCGCTACCGTAAACAATACGGTCGTCGTTGCCATAACCGCGCACGATGTAATCGCTGCTTTCGAGCATTTCGGGAAGCAACTCAACCTCGGCAGCGCGTTCGCATTCTTCCGCATGCAGAAAGATCGGCCCGGTTTCGGCATAAGGCTGCAGCTCCGAAAAAGGCCGATAGGCCAGAACAAGATAGGGTTCCCCCGCAGCAACATTCTTCAAGCAATGACGGCAAGGCACGCCGTCGCCGTCCGAAATCTGCCGCTCTGGCTTCAGGCCATAAGCATCCGCCCCGCCGCGCTGAAGTGCCCGGACCGCGTCGGTTGGCAAGGCCTTGAATCTTATCGTCATGGCAAAATCTCCGGTGTCGTTGACCGGAAATTATGCTCGCAAGACAGAGCTTCCCACCCGATTCCTGCCGAAATGGATCAGTCCATCAGCGCGTCGAGACCGCGAACCAGACCCTTGATCTGCTGTACCCGTCTGATGGCGAGCAGCGTGCCCGCCACATAGGGTGCCGCGGACGAGCCGGCGTCATGGCGGATGGTCAGCCGCTCGTCTGGCAGGCCGAACAGCGCCTCGCAGGACAGGATGTAGGACGGCAGGCGAAGCGCGTGCACTTGCACCCCCTCGCCTGCGCCGACCGCACCCCCGCGTGTAGCCGGCACGCCAGAGACCTCGGAAACCGGCTTTGCCGTTGAGGCCTTGCGGATGTCGGCCAGCGCCTCAGCAAGCTCCCGTGCGGTACCGGAGGGCGCGTCGGGCTTCTTTGCACTGGCATAATCGATGACCTCGACATCCGGCACGTATTTTGCCGCCATAAGTGCAAACCGCTTCATCAGCGTGGCGGTGATGGAAAAGTTGCCGGCGGCAACGACGCCGACGCCGTTGGCGCGCGCCGCGGCATCGATGTCGGCATAGTCGGCAGCACCCAGTCCCGATGTGCCGATCACAGCGTGCCGTCCCTTGTCGATGGCGAGCAGCACATGGTCTTTCACGACATGCGGCTTGGTGAAGTCGACCAGTACGTCCGACGGCGCCTCCAGCGCCTCGGCCAGCGAAGCCGAAACGACAATACCATTAGCCGGCATGCCAACCAGCAGACCGGAATCCTGCCCAGCGCCGCTACGTGACACGGCCCCGGCCAGCGCCATGTCGCCTTGCGCCCCGATCGCCGGAACCAGCGCCTTGCCGACCCAGCCCGTCGCGCCGGCCATTACCACCCGTATTGTCATCGTGCGATCCTCCATCACCATCGGTTTTTAGACGACAGCGATATGGAAAGTGCCAGGCTCATACAAGTCGGGCACACCTTTGAGTGTTGATCCAGACCCTGGGCGTGGCAACGACAAGCTGAAGCCTGGATGAACGGGCCTGAAATCAGGGCCGCATGACGCTGGCCGCGCGCTCGGCGAAAGACATCGGATGTACGACCTCTTTTTTTTGCGCGACTGGCGTAAAGCCGAGTTTTTGATAAAGCGGCAGTGCTGCCGGGTGATCGAGGGTACAGGTTTGCACGGTTATCCGCCTTGGCCCGTGCGACCACGCCGCGGCGATTGCCGCACCGAGGAACCAGCGGCCGATGCCCTGCCCGGTCGCGTGCTCCATCATTCCGAAATAAGCGAGTTCCACTTCCTCCGGCAAATGCGGTTTGAGGTCGAAGAAGCCGGCCGGCGCACCATCCAGATAAAGCACCCTGATGTCGCGGTCCTCGCGGTGAATGCCCGCCGCAAGCTCCTCGTCGCTCAGCCTCAGCACATTGACCCAGTGCCATTTGCGGCCGACCCGATCCATCAAATAGCGGTAGAAATGCAGCGGAATGTCTTTGGTCTTGAGCAGCGCGATCTGGCGGTTGTACGGCAGAGGGGGCGAATAGGCAGGCGGCACATGCATTTCGAGAAACGTCACGGTGACGTCGATGTCTTCCAGCGATCCGTCTTCCATTCCCGTCAGTCCTTGCCCGTCACGACGGGCGTGTCGGAAAGCCCGCCCCATTCGGTCCACGAACCGTCATAAAGCCTGTTGTCGGTATGGCCAAGCGTCTCCAAAGCCAGCGTGATGGCTGCCGCGGTGACGCCCGAGCCGCAGGAGGTGACGACCGGCTTCGACAGGTCGATGCCCGCTCCTTCGATCACGTTGCGTAGCCTGTCCTTTGGCAACAATTCGCCGTTTTCCGAAAGCGTCGAAAACGGCACGTTGTGCGCGCCCGGCATATGACCGGACCGGATGCCGGGGCGCGGCTCCGGCTCGGTGCCGGCAAAACGGCCAGGCGAGCGCGCGTCGGCGATCTGGCTCTCCCCCGTCTCGACGATCCGGCGCATGTCGGCAAGGCTGGCGACGCGGGCGGCATCAAAGTTGGCATAAAACACGCAAGGCGCGATCTTCGTCGGCTCCGCCGTCACCGGCCGTCCGGCGGCTTTCCAACGGTCGAAGCCGCCGTCGAGAATATAGACCTGGAATACGCCCATGACGCGAAACAACCACCAGACGCGCGGTGCAGAAAAGAACCCTGGCCCGTCATAGACAACAATCGTGTCATCGGCCGAAATACCCATCGCGCCGACATATTGCGCGAAATGCTGCGGCGACGGCAGCGTGTGCGGCAGAGCCGCGTCGGGGTCCGAAACCGCATCCTGGTCAAGGAAGCGGGCGCCTGGAATATGCGCTGCGTCATACTCGGCGCGCGCGTCGCGCTTTTGTGCCGGCAGATACCAAGATGCGTCGACAATCGTCAGGCCGGGCTTGCCGAGCCGCTTCTGCAACCAATCGGCATCGATGGTGAAAGGACTGTCGTCGGCCATCTTTTCTCTCCTGTCCCGCCTGTCGCAGTCCTATATCAGGCTGGCGGCATAGGACCAAAGCGAATGCGGAAGCGCCGGTTCTCGCGGCCCTTCTTCTCGATCTTGCCGATATGGATCTCGCCGATTTCGCCGGTGCTCTTTACATGGGTGCCGCCGCAAGGCTGGCTGTCGATCGAGGCGTTCTCGCCGATGCAGACCAATCGGATCTTTCCCGTGCCAGCCGGAGGCCGCACATTCTTGGATTTCACCAGGCCCGGATTGGATGCCAGTTCCTCGTCGGAAATGAGCCGGGTGAAGATCGGGTGGTCGGCCCGCACCAACTCCATCAGTCTGGCCGTCACGTCTTCCTTAGTAAAGCCGGCGTCCGGGATATCGAAATCGATACGGCTGTCGTCCTCGGAAACCGCGGCGCCGGTGATCGGGAACGGGCAGACGACGGTAAGCAGGTGGCAGGCAGAATGCATGCGCATCAGCAACTGCCGCCGCGGCCAGTCGATGGCGAGCCGCATGCGCTCGCCCACCTTTGGAACTGCCTGCTCCAGCGCCGGCACATGGATGATCTCGTCCTTGGTTTCGCCGGTGATCGTAGCGATAATCGCAATGCCGGTGCCGTCGGCACGTTCGAGGCTGCCGGTGTCGCCCGGCTGCCCGCCCGATGTGGCGTAAAACACCGTCCGGTCCAGAATGATGCCGCCGCGATCGTTGACTGCGACGACGGTGGCGTCGGTCGTCCCCAAATAGGCGTCGTCACGAAACAGCGCTTCGGTCTTGTGCACCATCACGCAACCCTTTCGAACGGTACCGAAATCGTGCTCTGTTGCTCCATCCACCCCGGCACCGGCAGCTTCTTCTCGCGCAGGAATTCAGGATTGAACAGCTTCGACTGGTAGCGCGTGCCGTAGTCGCAAAGCATGGTCACGATGGTGTGGCCGGGGCCTAGCTCGCGCGCCAGGCGAACGGCGCCGGCAATGTTGATGCCGGTCGAACCGCCAACGCAAAGCCCCTCCTCCTGGATCAGGTCGAATATGATCGGCAGTGCGTCCTCGTCGGGGATCTGGAAGGCAAAATCGGGTGTAAAGCCTTGGAGATTGGCGGTGATCCGCCCCTGCCCGATGCCTTCGGTGATCGAACTGCCCTCGGATTTCAGCTCGCCGCTGGTGTAGAAGGAATAGAGCGCAGCCCCCAGCGGATCGGCCAGCGCTATCTTGACTTGGCTGTTCTTGGCCTTCAGCCCGAAACCGACGCCTGCCAGAGTGCCGCCGGAACCGACCGCCGACACGAAACCATCCACCTTGCCGTCGGTCTGGTTCCAGATTTCTTCGGCCGTAGTGCGGATATGGCCGTCACGGTTGGCGACATTGTCGAACTGGTTGGCCCAGATCGCGCCGTTCGGCTCGGTCTTCGCCATCTGCTCGGCCAGCCGGCCCGACAGCTTCACGTAGTTGTTCGGGTTCTTGTAAGGCACGGCGGGCACTTCGATCAGCTCGGCGCCGAGCAGTTTGATTGTATCCTTCTTCTCCTGGCTCTGGGTGTCGGGAATGACGATCACCGTGCGGTAGCCGAGCGCCTTGGCAACCAGTGTCAAGCCGATGCCGGTATTTCCGGCCGTCCCCTCGACGATGACGCCGCCGGGCCGCAGCAACCCGCGCTGCTCCGCATCGCGGATGATAAACAGTCCGGCGCGGTCCTTGACCGACTGCCCGGGATTCATGAATTCGGCCTTGCCCAGGATCTCGCAGCCGGTTGCTTCCGAGGCCTTGTTGAGGCGGATCAGGGGCGTGTTGCCGATCACGTCGATCACAGAACGGGGCATGGAGATTCCTTTGTGGGTGCGGCGAAACCCTAGAAACCCGAAGCTTCGGTTTCAAGGCAAGAATTTGCCTTGTCCAGTCGCATTCGCACACTGCAATTCCTGCACCCAGGGGCGTCCAGCCGGTATTCATTTCAACGATGTACCGAAAAGCACTCTTTTCATTCGATTTCTTCACCGGTAGAGCGCAGGTTAAGTAGAGCCGGCGGGGCGCAGCATGACACTCTATCGGGCCAATCCGAAGCATGGCGTCGCCTGGATTACGGGCGGCAGCAGCGGTATCGGCCGTTCGCTGGCCAAGGATCTTGCCGCTCAGGGCTATGTCATCGCGGTGACTGCGCCCGATGACCATCCGATCGATACGCTCATCGTCGAAACGGCGCAGATGTCGGGGCGTGTCGCAGCCTTTCCTTGCGACGTGACCGACGAAAAACGCATGGCAGAGACGGTTGCAGCGATCGAGAAAAATCTCGGTCCGATCGTGTTGGCAGTGTTCAACGCGGGAAGCTATATCGCAACGCCGGGCGAGGATCTTGTCGCGCGCAATTTCCGTCGGTCTTTCGAAGTCAATTATTTCGGCATCATCAATGGCCTGGTGCCGGTCATCGAACGCATGCGCGTACGCTCGCGCGGCCATGTCGTGCTGATCGGTTCGGTCACCGCCTATTTCGGCTGGCCCACTACCGCCGCTTACGGCGGCACCAAGGCGGCAGTCAATATCCTGGCCGAGTCGCTGAAATACGATTTCGACAAGATGAACGTCCGCATCCAGGTGATTAATCCGGGCTTTGTCGACACGCGGCTGACTGAGAAGAACTTCCTGCCGATGCCGGGCTTGATGCCGGTCAACCTGGCCTCGCGCCGTATCGCGCAAGGCATCGAATGCGGCGGCTTCGAAGTCACATTCCCACGCCGCCTGAGCTGGACGCTGAAGCTGCTCAGGATGCTGCCGAGGCCGTTCTGCCGATGGGTGATCATCACGGTCACCCGCTGGAATGCGCGGCCGCTGAATTTCGACCGCAAGCCACCGGTCGAATAGGATCGGTGACGCGGCGACGGATCGTGTTTGCGGGTCGCTGGGGCGCCACGTCATTGCCGGCGACGCGCTCGCGCCATCGACCACGGCTTCCCTCGCGCAGCGGATTGTCGTGTGGGTCGAGGCGGTGGTGAAGTAAACCAAAGGCCTCAAGCAAAGGGCGACCGAAGCATCACTCCGGTCGCCCTTTTCAATCGTGAGTAACCAAGCCAGGCTTGGCCGGACGCAAAACGGTCAGGTTATGCCGCCCGTGCAGCCGGCCGCTTGCCGCCGAAGCGGCGCTTGTTGTTGCCCTTGAAGGGCTTGGCGCCTTCCGGCTTGCGGTCGCCCGCAAAGGCCGGCTTGTCGCCGCCGAAACGCTTCTTGGCGAAGCCGTTGTTGGCGCCGCCGGGACGCCTGCCGTCGCGACGGCCGTTGTGGTCGTTGCGATCGCTGGCCGGCTCGAAGCTGCGCTCGTTCTTCTCGGCCGGATTGCGCTGCGGATCGGGGCTGCCGAGATGATCGGCAACGATCGGCAGCTTGGTGCGGATGATACGCTCGACCTGGCGCAGCTTGGCGTTTTCCGAAGGGTCGCAAAGCGTGATGGCGATGCCATCCATGCCGTTACGGCCGGTGCGGCCGATGCGGTGGACATAGCTCTCCGCCTCGTCCGGCAGATCGAAATTCACCACATGGCTAATGCCGGGCACATCGATGCCGCGTGCTGCAATGTCGGTCGCCACGAGAATTCGCACCGAGCCTTCGCGGAAATCGTTGAGCGCCTTCTGGCGGGCATTCTGCGACTTGTTGCCGTGGATAACGGCGGCCTTGAAGCCGTCTCGCTCGAGGTCCTTGGTCACCCTGTCGGCACCATGCTTGGTGCGCGAAAAGATGATAACGGACTTCATCGCCTCGTCGGCGAGCATCGCCGACAACACCTGACGTTTCTGCTTGGTGCGGGCAAAGACGACGCCCTGCACGATCTCCGCGGCCGCAGTGCTGTGGGGGGCGACCTCGACGCGGATCGGGTTCTTCAGCAAGCCTTTCGCCAGCTCGGCGATTTCGGCCGGCATGGTCGCCGAGAACAGCACCGTCTGACGGTCCGGCGCTGTTGCCCTGGCGATGCGCTTGACGTCGTTGATGAAGCCCATGTCGAGCATGCGGTCGCCTTCGTCGAGCACCAGCCATTTGGTGTCGGCAAGTACGAGGTCGCCCTCACGCACCAGATCGGTCAGCCGGCCAGGCGTGGCGATCAGGATATCGACGCCGGGTGCAACCTTCTTGACCTGGCTGAAGCGCGAGACGCCGCCAAGCACCAGCGCGGTCGAGACATGCGCGCCCTTGGCGAGAATCTTGATGGTGTCCTCGATCTGGACGGCGAGCTCGCGCGTCGGCGCCAGGATCAGCGCACGAGCCGTCTTCGGCCGACGCTTGGTGCCAAGCGCGATGATCTTCGACAGGATCGGCAGCGCGAACGCCGCGGTCTTGCCCGAGCCGGTCTGGGCGATGCCGAAAATGTCGCGGCCTTCGAGCTGCGGCGGGATAGCCTGCGCCTGAATCGGCTTGGGATCGGTAAAGCCGGCGCCATGGGTGGCCTTGAGCAGTGTACCGCTAATTCCAAGTGCGGCGAAACCGGTCAGTTCCCCAGTGTTCTCACCGGTCAAAGTGTTTTCATTGGTCAAAATATTCTTCTTTCATGCGGCTTCTGGCCGCAAACATCCATGGCGGCAGGGCGCAACCTGCCGTCGAAAATTGTCATGAAACGACAAGGCGGGCGGACGTCATCGTCCACACGGCTGCGCTGTCGTGCCCGCAGGCTTCATGCCACGGGGCTTTTTCGCCACCTTGCCGATATGTCGGGAAGAGGGAAAACAGACGCAACCAGTCTCATTCGTCGAGAAGGCCGGAGTGTCCCGGCCCAAGCGCCTATGCCGCCGCATATGGCCCACTTCGCTTCGGAATGCAAGGGGTCGGATGCTGCAGCGCAGCAGAAGCCATGGCGAAGCGGCGCTTGCGCTCACTTGCTGCCACGATTACCACAATCCAGCTTTCCGTTTTGGGGACCGGTCATGAAGGACGTGCTGAAGGAACTCGAGCGGCGCCGCGAGATCGCCCGCATGGGCGGCGGCCGAGCCCGCATCGAGGCCCAGCATAAGAAGGGCAAGCTCACCGCCCGTGAGCGCATCGACGTCTTCCTCGACGAAGGCTCGTTCGAGGAGTTCGACATGTTCGTCGAGCACCGCTCGACCGATTTCGGCATGGAGAAAACCAAGATCGCCGGCGATGGCGTCGTTACCGGCTGGGGCACCATCAACGGTCGCCCGGTCTATCTTTTCGCCAAGGATTTCACCGTGTTCGGCGGCTCGCTGTCCGAGGCGCATGCCGAAAAGGTAGTCAAGGTGCAGGAGATGGCATTGCGCAACCGCGCGCCGATCATCGGCATCTACGACGCCGGCGGCGCCCGCATCCAGGAAGGCGTGGCGGCGCTCGGCGGCTACGCCGAGATCTTCCAGCGCAATGTTCTGGCCTCCGGCGTCATCCCACAGATTTCGCTGATCATGGGCCCTTGCGCAGGCGGCGACGTCTATTCGCCGGCGATGACCGACTTCATCTTCATGGTCCGCGGCACCTCCTACATGTTCGTCACCGGGCCGGATGTGGTGAAGACCGTCACCAACGAGACGGTCACCGCCGAAAGCCTCGGCGGCGCTTCCGTCCACACGACGAAGTCCTCGATCGCCGACGGAGCCTACGACAATGACGTCGAGGCGCTGCTGCAGATGCGCCGGCTGGTCGATCTGCTGCCCGCTTCCAACACGGCGGAAATTCCCGAGATCGAATGCCACCAGTCGGTCACCGATCACGATCTGTCGCTCGACAGGCTGATCCCCGACAATGCCAACAAACCCTACGACATCAAGGAGTTGATCCTTAAAGTTGCCGACGAGGGTGACTTCTTCGAAATCCAGCAGAATTTTGCGAAAAACATCGTCACCGGCTTCGGCCGTGTCGAGGGCCGCACCGTCGGCTTCGTCGCCAACCAGCCGATGGTGCTGGCCGGCGTGCTCGATGCCGACGCCAGCCGCAAGGCGGCGCGCTTCGTACGCTTCTGCGACTGCTTCTCGATCCCGATCGTCACCTTCGTGGACGTTCCGGGCTTCCTGCCCGGCACCGCGCAGGAGTACGGCGGGCTGATCAAACATGGGGCCAAGCTTCTGTTCGCCTATGCCGAAGCGACCGTGCCAAAGATCACCGTCATCACGAGAAAGGCCTATGGCGGCGCCTATGACGTTATGGCGTCAAAGCATTTGCGCGGCGACATGAACTATGCCTGGCCAACGGCGCAGATTGCCGTCATGGGCGCCAGGGGCGCGGTCGAGATCATCTACCGCAAGGACATCGGCGATGCGGAGAAAATCGCTGCGCATACAAAGGCTTACGAGGATCGCTTCCTTTCGCCCTTCGTTGCCGCCGAGCGCGGCTATGTCGACGAGGTGATCATGCCGCATTCGACCCGCCGGCGCATCGCCCGCGCACTCAGGATGCTGCGCAACAAGGACATGCAGAACCCCTGGAAGAAACACGACAATATACCGCTGTGAGGCGCTGATGTCGCGCCTGATCCTCTACATGGGAGCGCGCTTCGGCAGGTTTGTCGTCCTGCTTTTCGCTCTGCCGCTGTTCTGCCCAATAGTCTTATGGTTCTGGTTTCTCGACCGGCATCCGCTCGCCGTCATCGCGGCTGGCGCTATTGCGATCCCAGCTGCGATGCTGGGCATGGTTCTGTTGATCGGGACATTGTTCGCCGGTTTTCGACCCAGCAAGGTGGAGGGGATCGCTCGGGAATCAGCCCCGAAATTATGGGCCATCTGGGAGAGTATTGCCGGCAAACACCGCGCCAGCCGGACTACCATCGTGCTGAGCCCCGATCTCAACGCCAGTATCGGTGAAGAGCGGCCGTTTCTGGGGCTGCTTGGCCGTAGGGCGATTCTCACCATCGGCCTTCCTCTGCTCGCAGTGACCGACCAAAAGGCTTTTGCCGCGATCTTGGTCCATGAGAACGCACATCTGAGAAACAAGGACACAAACGGCGGCCTCAACCTGGCCGAACTCGAAAAAAGCTTCGATCTAATCTTCGACTTCGCTCCTCCGGGAAAAACCGTTTCGGGCAGCCTGTTCTACTGGATGCTTGGTCCGCTGTCGCGCACGCTAGAGCGCGAAGAAATACGGTTGTCGCGGCGGGCGGAAATTGACGCGGATCGCCATGCAGCGATGTCCGGCGACGCATATGAAGCGGCCCGCGCCCTGCTACTGATCGGTGCTGCCAGTGCGTTTTTCGATGATCAGGTCTACAGTCCGATCCGGCGTGAACTGCTTGGCGCCATGACGCCGCCTCGTCCACCACTCGAAAGGATCCTCGCGGCGGCAGTTCACTTGTCGAGACTTCCCATCCTGCAGGAGTATGCGCAAAAAGCGTGGGACGCGCCCGATAACGAAAGCGCGGACCATCCGCCCTGGTCCGAACGTCTGATTGCTCTTGGATTTAGCTCAGTTCCAAAGATAGAACCAATTCTGGTTTCCGCCTTGTCGAGCCTGCTCAGCGATACGATCGTCGCCGAACGCGTCCGGCATTTCGACGGTGAATGGACATCGAACATCGCCGACGACCTCGATCGATAGCTGTCCGCCTGGAGCTACTGCGGCCAATGTCAGAGTCGTCGGCCTATTCCGCTTCCGCCGCTCCGAACCCGGCTCCCATCGTCGCGCTGACAGCGCCCGACCACGGCGTGGCGTGATTGTCGATGCGCATCTGGAAGATGAAATAGGTCGGCGAGCAGAAGCCGTTGCCTTTCACCTTGCCGATGCCCGGCGTATCGGGCGGCAGCGACTGGCACATGTAATCCTCGCGACAGAAATGGTCGGTAGAGCAGGCGGGACGATTACCGCGATTGACAGCGCCGCCCAGGCACTGGTCGAAATTATTGGTCGCCACGCAGGTGTCGAATTTTTTGCCGCCGACCAATCCGCAAATCTCGTTCGGCATCGGCTTGCCCGGTTTGAAGGCGGCAAAGCTGCGATCCCGATCGTCGCAGCCGCGATAGGCGATACCCGCCGGCACGCCGATCTTCGGCGGTCGGCAGGTGTAGCCGGTACGCGAAATGCCTGGCGCGAACGCCGCGAACTGGCCGGTGATGATATAGCGGTCATTGAAAGGTTGCGCCGGGTTGCTGGTGATCGAGCCGGTCAGGCACGGATGGCCGGAGAATATGTTTTCGCTGTCCTTGGGCAACAGACATTGCGCCAGCTTGGTGCGCACGCCGGACGCGGTCGCTAGCGGCGTGCAGACGGTGCCGCCGCCGCATTGCCAAGTCGCGCCGAAGCGGGCTGCATCTTCCGGCATGAAGCACGGCATCGCCATTTCGGCCGGCGAATAGGCAATTTCGCCGGCATCGTTCCATGTCGCCGGCGGCGCGAAGGACAGCGGGCGGAAGCGGTTCGGTTCCTTACCCCTCGCAGTCGCGTGCAGCCAGGCGACGCGGCGCGGGATGTCGGCGTGGAGATGCGGTGAGATACCGACCTCGATGCGGTTGAGCGGCGAGGTCGTCTTGTCATCCAGGCCGATAAAGTGGAACCCGGCGGTCGAACCCGCCTGATGGCAGCCCTGGCAGGCGCCATTGTCCAGCCGCTCGACCAATGCTTCTGGCGTGCGCACCAGCTTCCGCTTGGAATAATCGAGCCCGGCGAAATCCGCGGGCCGGAACAGTGGCGTGAACGGGTGGTTGGCCTGCCTTGCGCTGCCGAAAGTCGACCACGAGACTACCTTCTTTGCCAAGAACTTATCGGGGATTTGGTAGACACCGAGGTCGATTGCCGCGACATTGGTGCGGACATAGTCGGCAAGTCTTGCTTTCAGCGCAGCATCGTCGGCGAGACGTGCCGTGTCGGGCGTGTTTTCCAGCGGCTTTTCACTGACAGCCCCGCTGTCGATGCCGAAAATGCGCATGAGATAGGCGGCCTGTCCGCCGAATTCGGTCTCCTGGCCGGAGGGGAAGCGGACCACTTGCGCATTGAGCTCGAGCTGCTTGAAGGTGAGTGCCGCTCTTTCCAGCGGCCCGCCGAGCAGCCAGCCGGCATCGACGCTCTCGTCGAGTTGTGGTGCCCAGCGTCCGGCGACGCCGACACAACCGCCATCGGCATCCGGCGCGACATTGTAGATGGCACTGAAATTGAACGGCAGGCGCGAGGCCAAAACCTTGCCGTTCTTCTTGAAGCTGTAGGCGAGGCGATAGATAAAGCGCACTTCGCCGCAACTCGTGTCGCCTTGCAGCGCGGCGAAGTCGCGCCGATCGAGCCGGTTGACTATGCCGACGAGACGGAAGCGCGCGGCATCGGTCCTCAGCCAGCGCATGTCCATGACACGGCCGACATTGCCGTCGGTCACCTCGTAAAGCGGCCGGCCGCCGGCCTTCATCTCGGCCCGCAATGCTGCGACGTCGCTTGCAATCGTTTCGACGATCGCATGATAGGCCGGCGCCTTGTCGTAGAGAGTCTTCAAATCGCCCTTGCCATCGACGCCGAAAATGCCGGCGAAACCATAGCCCTTGCTGTCAAGCTCGGCGAGAACGGCCGGGTCGTCGACGATGGTTAGCGGAGTTTCGGCGTTCGCGGCCTGTACCATGGACATGGCACTAATGATCGCAACGAGCAGCGCAATCAGGCGGTTCATTCGGCAGCCATCCCGCGGCTTTCAACGAGCTCGCGCAGCACCGGCACCAGCGCCAGCGGCAGGTCCTCGGCGATCAGCCCCGGTCCGAAACGGGTGCCGGTCTCGGCATGGATCCAGACTGCCGCACAGGCCGCTTCGAAGGCTGGCATGCCCTGAGCCAGCAACCCGGCGATGATGCCCGACAGCACATCGCCCGAACCGGCCGTAGCCAGCCATGAGGCACCATTACTGTTGATCGCTGCCCGGCCATTGGGGGCCGCAATCACTGTGTCGGCGCCCTTGTAGACGAGGATAGCACCGGCACGCTTAGCGGCGGCGCGGGCCTTGGCGAGCTTGGACAAATCGTGGTGCCCGGCGACATCGGGAAAAAGCTTGGCGAACTCGCCCTCATGCGGCGTCATCACCAGAGCCGGCGTTTTCGATCGACGGGCGGCTTCGAACAGGGCATCCGGCGCGTCGCGAAACGAGGTGATGCCGTCGGCGTCGAGCACCAGCCCGTCGATCCCGCTGCCCTGCCCATGGGCGTTGCCGAGTACGACCAGGGCAAAATCGCGCGTTTTCTCCCCGATGCCAAATCCCGGGCCAAGCACGAAGGCCGATGGGCGGCGGCTGCCGACGAATTCGTCCACATCCGCGATAGTGTCTATCTTGTGCAGCATGACCGAGGTCAGATGCGCCGCGTTCACCTGCATGGCGTTCGCCGGCGACAGCAAGGTGACGGCCCCTGCCCCGCTGCGGGCCGCGGCAAGCGCCGACAGCCGCGCAGCACCCGTCGCCGACGGTCCGCCGGAAAAGACGCCAACATGGCCGCGCTTGTATTTATGGGCGTCCACCGCCGGAACCGGAAGGCGGTCAAGCCAGAGCGCCGGAATGTTCTCGAATGTTCGCGGTTGAAGCTGCGCAACGATGCTGTTGTCTATGCCGATATCGGCGAGCTCGATGTCGCCGCACAGCTCGCGCCCCGGCAACAGCAGATGGCCTGGCTTTTTTCGCGCGAAGGTCACCGTGGTCCGGGCCCGGAAGGCCTTTCCTAACACATTGCCGCTCTCCCCTGAAACGCCCGACGGCAGGTCGACCGCCACAACCGGCAAGTTCAATTCGGCCGCAATGTCGATCACCTTGGTGGCGTCGCCGGACAGCGGCTTGGACAGCCCCGCCCCATAGAGCGCGTCAACCACGACGGAGCCCACCTCGGCAACGAAATCCGACAGCGGCCGAGCTTCAACCGGGCATTCCGAGGCAGCGAGTGCCGCATCACGGCCGCCTTTGGGCGATCCGGACGCCCACACAGAGACATCGACGGCGCTCTCCCGAAGGATGCGGGCCACGACATAGCCGTCGCCGCCATTGTTACCGGGGCCGCAAAGCACGTGGACGCGTGTCGCCGCCGGGTAGCGCTTGAGCACTACGGCGGCAACCGCGGCGCCGGCATTGCGCATCAGGCCAATACCCTCGAATGGACCGGCGGCAATCGCCAGCCGGTCGGCCTCGGCCATTTCGGAGGGAGACAAAAGTTCGTTGCTCATGGAATATCAGGCGACATGCACATCATTTCCCCAAGCATTGTACAGTTTTTGATCCGACGCAAACAACGAAGGTCCCCAAGCAAATTTGGCGGCGCACCTCGTTCGGGACGACGGCGCGCAGCTGCTCATGAAATATCCGATCTGCCCAATATTTGTGCGGACGGCAGGACCAGCGGTGTGTAGGCTCGCGGCGTTCATGGCGCATCGGACGCAGCGAATGATGCGAATGTACATTCCTGCGCGGCATGGTATCCAAATCATGTGAGGCTGCTCGGCGCCCCATCAATTGGCACAGTTCGTGCTTGATTGAGGCGCAAGCGGGGCTCACAACCCGTCTTTTTTGGCAGTGGAGGCCACTTTTTACATGAAAAAGATCGAAGCGATCATCAAGCCGTTCAAGCTAGACGAAGTGAAAGAAGCGCTTCAGGAGGCCGGGCTGCAAGGCATCACCGTGACCGAAGCCAAGGGCTTTGGCCGCCAGAAGGGCCACACCGAGCTTTATCGCGGCGCCGAATATGTCGTCGACTTCCTGCCAAAGGTGAAAATCGAGGTCGTGCTCGGCGACGATGCGGTCGAAGCCGCGATCGAAGCCATCCGCAAAGCGGCCCAGACCGGCCGTATCGGCGACGGCAAGATCTTCGTCTCGAACATCGAGGAAGTGGTGCGCATCCGCACCGGCGAAACCGGCATGGACGCCGTCTGAATTTTCCCGTTAAAAGGCCACGTTCAAACGTCATCACATAGGGAAGCAGGGACATGACGACAGCCAAAGACATCATGAAGCAGATCAAAGACAACGACGTGAAGTTCGTTGATCTGCGCTTCACCGATCCGAAGGGCAAACTGCAGCACGTAACGATGGATGTCGTCGAGGTCGAGGAAGACATGTTTGCCGATGGCGTCATGTTCGACGGTTCCTCGATCGCCGGCTGGAAGGCGATCAACGAGTCCGACATGGTGCTGATGCCCGATGCGGATACGGTGCATATGGACCCGTTCTTCGCCCAGTCGACCATGGTCATCCTGTGCGACATTCTCGATCCGATCTCGGGAGAATCCTACAACCGCGACCCCCGCGGCACCGCCAAGAAGGCCGAGGCCTACATGAAGGCCGAAGGCATCGGCGACCAGATCTTCGTCGGTCCTGAAGCCGAGTTCTTCGTGTTCGACGACGTCAAGTACAAGGCCGATCCCTACAACACCGGCTTCAGGCTGGATTCCACCGAACTGCCGTCCAATGACGACACCGACTATGAGACCGGCAATCTCGGTCACCGGCCGCGCATCAAGGGCGGCTATTTCCCGGTGCCGCCGATCGATTCGGCACAGGACATGCGTTCGGAAATGCTCACTGTGCTCGCCGAAATGGGCGTGCGCGTTGAAAAGCACCATCACGAAGTGGCCGCCGCGCAGCACGAGCTCGGCATCAAGTTCGACACGCTGGTCCGCAACGCAGACAAGATGCTGATCTACAAATATGTCGTGCACCAGGTCGCCAACGCCTATGGGAAGACGGCCACTTTCATGCCGAAGCCGGTGTTCGGCGACAATGGCTCGGGCATGCATGTCCACCAGTCAATCTGGAAGGAAGGCAAGCCGACTTTCGCCGGCAACGAATATGCCGGCCTGTCCGAGAGCTGCCTGTTCTACATCGGTGGCATCATCAAGCATGCGAAGGCGATCAACGCCTTCACCAACCCGCTGACCAATTCCTACAAGCGCCTGGTTCCGGGCTATGAAGCGCCGGTGCTGCTCGCCTATTCGGCACGCAACCGCTCGGCCTCGTGCCGCATTCCGTTCGGCTCGTCGCCGAAATCCAAGCGCGTCGAGGTCCGCTTCCCCGATCCTGGTGCCAACCCCTATCTCGCATTTGCCGCCATGCTGATGGCCGGCCTCGACGGCATCAAGAACAAGATCCACCCGGGACAGCCGATGGACAAGGATCTCTACGACCTGCCGCCGAAGGAATTGAAGAAGATCCCGACCGTCTGCGGGTCGCTGCGCGAAGCCCTGCAGAGCCTCGACAAGGACCGCGGCTTCCTGAAGGCCGGCGGCGTCTTCGACGACGACCAGATCGACAGCTATATCGAGCTCAAGATGGCCGAAGTGATGCGCTTCGAAATGACCCCGCATCCGGTCGAATACGATATGTATTATTCGGTGTGATCCCGAACCTCATAGTCACGTAGAAAAAACCCCGGCGGTTACGCCGGGGTTTTTTATGCAATGCGATGGGAACGAAAGTCACGGCGGAGACACCCGAGGTCCGCGCCGTGAACGCATTCTCAAGCCGCGGCCGAAACCTCGGCGCTGGTCGGGACGGAGGCGATCGTCTTCAATATCTGCGAAGCGATCTGGTAGGGGTCGCCCTGCGAGTTCGGACGGCGATCCTCGAGATAGCCCTTGTAGCCGTTGTTGATAAAGGAATGCGGCACGCGGATCGAAGCGCCGCGGTCGGCGATGCCGTAGCTGAACCTGTTCCAGGGCGCGGTCTCGTGCTTGCCGGTCAAACGCTTGTCGTTGTCCGGCCCATAGACGGCGATGTGGTCCATCAGGTTTTTGTCGAAGGCTGCCATCAGCGCCTCGAAATAGCCCTTGCCACCGACTTCGCGCATATAGGCGGTCGAGAAGTTGGCATGCATGCCGGAGCCGTTCCAATCGGTGTCCCCGAGCGGCTTGCAGTGGTATTCGATGTCGATGCCGTACTTCTCGGTCAGGCGCTGCAACAAATAGCGCGCCATCCACATCTGGTCGGCGGCCTTCTTGGAGCCCTTGCCAAAGATCTGGAATTCCCACTGGCCTTTGGCCACCTCGGCGTTGATGCCTTCATGATTGATGCCGGCGGCAAGGCAAAGGTCGAGATGCTCCTCGACGATCTGCCTGGCGACGGAGCCGACATTGCTGTAGCCGACGCCAGTGTAGTACGGGCCTTGCGGCGCCGGATAGCCACTCTCGGGGAAGCCGAGCGGACGGCCGTCCTTGTAGAAGAAATATTCCTGCTCGAAGCCGAACCAGGCGCCCTCGTCGTCGAGAATGGTGGCGCGCTTGTTGGACGCATGCGGCGTCACGCCGTCCGGCATCATGACCTCGCACATGACGAGCGCGCCATTGGTGCGGGCGGGATCCGGATAGACGGCGACCGGCTTCAAAACGCAGTCGGAGCTGTGGCCCTCGGCCTGCATGGTCGAAGAACCGTCGAAGCCCCACAGCGGAAGCTGCTCGAGCGTCGGAAACTCGGCATAGTCCTTGACCTGCGTCTTTCCGCGAAGATTGGGAACCGGGGTGTATCCATCGAGCCAAATGTACTCGAGCTTGTATTTCGTCATTCTAGCCTCTCGTTGCTTGATCACCGAACCCTGGATGGCGCCGGGGCGAGCCGGCCTATCCAGCAGCCGACCTGCCGGACTAGTAAAATGCAATTCGTGTGCCATTCTCGCCGGCGACGGATGCGGCAAAAGTGAGGTTCTATCCGCCCAAAATCGCTGGTCCGCCGTCATGCTGCGCTCGGATCATCCACAAGCACATTTTGCACAAATAATGTGCACGTACCGATCTTTTCGTAATCATATTGCCTAATTCGGTTGCTGAACCTATGTTGGGGAAAGGTTGAATCGGCAAGGTTCTGTCGAAGAAAGGAAACCGACAATGGAAATCACTTCCACTCGTCAGTCGGCCAAAATCCTGATGTTCCCGGTGGCAGCGCGCGCCTCTGCCTCAAATTTAAGCGGAAAGGCTAAGTCCGCGGCAGAACTTGCTTCTTTGCGCAACCGAACGGATTTCGGAAGTGCCTGGTATCATGAGGCAGCGATCGAGGAAGCGAAACAGGATCGGAAGAGCTAAGCCCTGCACTCGATAAATTGAAAAAGCCCGGCGCGATCGCTCGCGCCGGGCTTTGCTTTGAACCGGGACGGGCCGGCTACTGTTTGGTGTGCAGGTCCGTTCCGAGCGTGTCCCTGATAAAGATCATGCCGATGATCAGCGACATCGCCGCGATCACCACTGGGTACCAGAGACCGTAGTAGATATCGCCCTTGTAGGCGCTGAGCGCGAACACCGTCGCCGGCAGCAGCCCGCCGAACCAGCCATTGCCGATGTGATAGGGCAAAGACATGCCGGTGTAACGGATGCGGGTCGGGAACATCTCGACCAGGATCGCGGCGATCGGCCCGTACACCATCGTGACGAAGACCACGAGGATGAACAGGATGGCGATCGTCATCGGCCAGTTGACCGCTGCAGGGTCGGCAAACATGGCGAAGGGACCGCCGCCGGGTACGGTATAGACGGTGACCTCGGGGGCTCCCGCAGCCTCGTCGGCAGTCAGCAGCTTGTCCTTGATCGCCTGGTCAGTCGGAACGGTAGCCTTGTCGCCGGCGCGGATTGCCGCGGCATCGAGCTTCAGCTCAGGATTGGCCGCAATAAAGGCCTCGAGCTTCTGGTCCGGCACCTTGGCGGCTGCCCGCTTCAGCGGGTAGCCGCCATCCCGAAGTGCGGTGTAGACCGCCTTGGCGAAAGCGGCATCCTTGGCCTTGGCCTGATCGCCGGCAGCAGTGGCGTCATAAGACTCAACCGTCTCGTTGCCGATTTTGACCGACGCGGCTGTACCGGGCGCCGCAGTCGATACCACGTCGTAGGGCACCGAGTTCTTGGTCAGGAACGAGGTGGCGATATCGCACGAGGTCGTGAACTTCGCAGTGCCCACCGGGTTGAACTGGAACTTGCAGTCTCCCGGTGCCGCGGTCACCGTCGCACGGGTGTTCTGCTGCGCTGTTGCGAGCGCCGGATTGGCTGCCCAGGTCAGCGCCTTGAACAACGGAAAGGTGCAGACGATCGCCAGCGCAAGGCCGGCCATGATGATCGGCTTGCGGCCGATCTTGTCGGAAAGCCAGCCGAACACGACGAAGAAGATCGAGCCGATCGCCAGCGCAATGGCGATCATGATGTTGACCGATTGCGCCTCGACCTTGAGCACGTTCTGCAGGAAGAACAGCGCATAGAACTGGCCGTTGTACCAGACCACGGCCTGACCGGCGGTAAGGCCGAGTAGCGCCAGCAGCGCGATTTTTGCGTTCTTCCACTGGCCGAAAGCTTCCGTCAATGGTGCCTTGGAGCCTTTGCCTTCGTCCTTCATGCGCTGGAAGGTCGGCGATTCGGAGAGCGACAGCCGGATCCAGAGCGAGATGCCGAGCAGCAGGAAGGAGACCAGGAAAGGAACGCGCCAACCCCAGGCGGCATAAGTTTCCTTGCTCATCGAGGCCTGCACGATCAGGATGACGATCAGCGACAGGAACAGGCCGAGCGTCGCCGTCGTCTGGATCCATGACGTGTAGTAGCCGCGGCGGTCGTCGGGCGCATGTTCGGCGACATAGGTCGCGGCGCCGCCATATTCGCCACCGAGCGCCAGGCCCTGCAGCATGCGCAGGATGATCAGGATCACCGGCGCGGCGATGCCCCAGCTCGCATATCCGGGCAGAAGGCCGACCAGGAAGGTCGACAGGCCCATGATCGTCATGGTGACGAGGAAGGTATATTTACGGCCGACGAGATCACCGATGCGGCCGAACAGCAGGGCGCCAAACGGGCGCACCAGGAAACCGGCCGCGAAGGCGAGCAGGGCGAAGATGTTGCGTGTCGCTTCCGGCGCCGACGAGAAGAAGGTGGCGCCAATGAAGGCGGCCAGCGAGCCGTAGAGATAAAAATCGTACCATTCGAAAACGGTGCCGAGCGAAGAAGCGAAGATGACCTTCTTCTCCTCGCGTGTCATGCCGCGGCTTGTTTTGCCGGCGGTCGATGCCATTGCCATGAGCGTATCCTCCCGTGTGATTCCGTCAGTCCTCGATGCTGCACGTCATCGCCCGCGTTTCCTCGCAACGCAGACTCAGTGCAGCCACCGGTGCAAAAAATGACAGAAAGCAGTGCCCAGAGGCAGACCGCCTTTGGGATTATGACTTTGGTCTAATGTGCAGTGCGAAATAGCGGGCGGTGCCGTCAGCCTTTGAGAGCTTCGAGCAGCTTGACTGCGGCCATCATGTCGCGTTTGCGGGCAGCGCGGCGCGCGAGCGCCTCTGCATCATGGCCCCATTGCTCGGCCTGCCAGTCCTCGTCGACATGACCGGCAGCCCAGGCCGCCTCGCCGTCGAGCTCGCCGAAGTCGACGGCGATCGCCAGCAGCGCCGATCCGGTCAGCGAGGTCATGACGTGAATGGCGGCAAGGCGCAGCGGATCGGCACGTTGGGCAAGATGCTGGCCGAGCAGCGCGATACTCTCGCGCGGCTGTTCGACATGGATCACGCCTTCGGCGAGATGGAACCGGGCGCCGAGTGCGCTGCGCACCCAGTCGATGACCGGGTCCCAATGCTCGTTCTGCCGGTCGACTAGTCCGTGGGGCGCATCGGCGCGGTAGCAGAGCAGATCGGATGAGGCGAAGCGCAGTATGTCCTCCAGCACCGCCTGGGGATCACTGGCGACGCCATCGATTGCCGTATTGACCAGACGCATCACCGGCATCGTCACCGGGTCGATGGTCTCCTCCTGTGCGGCGAATTCGTCGGCGACGAGAGTAGCCGCCTTTTCGGTCGGCAGCGCCAGCAGCGCTTTGGCCGGCGTGCGGACGGGCTTGCCATCGAGATGGACGGCAAAACCATCTTCGACCGGCGCGACTGCGACGGTCTTGTAGAAGCGCTTCGGCAGTTGCGTCTTCATCTGGATCTGGGCGCGACGCACCGGGTCCGGATCGGAGAGCTGCTTTCCAGCTTCGAGGTCGTTCAATATGTCGCGCATGCTCATCCGGGGGCTTGTTTTCGGGCCGGCCGGTTGACGATGATAAGACCGGCGGCGATGAGGCCGAGTGCCAGGAAGATACGAACTGTCAACGGCTCGTTCAAGAAGACGGCGCCGCAGAGCACACCGAACACCGGCGACAGGAAGGTGAAGCTCGACAGTCCAGATGCAGGGTAGCGCCGGAGCAGCCAGAACCACAGAACATAGGTGAACGCGACGACGTAGACGGCCTGGAACAACAGAGCCAAGGTCGGCAGAACTGCAAAGCTGCGGACTGGCGGGCCGGCAAAAGGCATCACCAAAATCCCGACGACGGCGGCCCCGGCCAGCTGATAGAGCAGCAGCTTTTCGGCGCTGGCCGTGACCAGCTTCGACCGCTTGATGACGATATTGGTCACGGCCCACAGAATGCCGGCGCCGAGACTGAGCAAATCGCCGCTCAATGTTGCGCCGCCATTGGCGCTCAGTTTGTCGGAAAACACCGCGACCAGTCCGGCGAAAGCGAGCAGAAGACCAACGAGCTTGCGTGCCGTGATGCTTTCACCCAGCAGGAAATGGCCGCCGACCAGCATCCAGAACGGCATGGTGTTGACCAGCAAGGTGTTGCGCACGACGGTGGTGTGTTCGAGCCCGACATACAGAAACAGGAACTCGAGACCGAAAAGCGCGCCTGCCAGAATGCCGGCGACGAGGGTCTTGTCGGGCGTGAACAGCGCGATGCCGCGCCAGCGGCACCAGCCGAAAACACACAGGCCGCCGATCACCGAGCGGGCGATCGACAGGAAAACGGGATCGTAGCCGGCATAGGAGATCTTGGCGGCGACGTAGTTCAGCCCCCAGGAACAAGTCAGCCCAACCATGATGGCGGAGGCCGCCAGATCGACCGCGTCACGGCGGTCGAGCGTATCTGTGGCGACGCCCACCGGCCCTAGTCCTCCGCGCTTGCGTCGTCGAAGCCGATCAGGTTCCAGCTCTGGCGCATGTGCGGCGGCATCGGCGCGGTGACGTCGACGAACCCCTTATCGGGATGCGGGATGACGATGCGGCGGGCGTGCAGATGCAGACGGTTCTGCATGCCGCCGGGAAAATCCCAATTGGTGTCGGCCTCGAAATATTTGGGGTCACCGATGATCGGGCAGCCGATATGCGCGGCGTGGACACGAAGCTGGTGGGTGCGGCCGGTATACGGCTCCATCTCCAGCCAGGTCATCGTCTGTGCAGCCTGCTCGATGACACGGTAGTAAGACACGGCGTGGTCGGCGCCCTTTTCGCCATGCTTGGCGATGCGCACGCGATCGCCGTCGGGCGTCGGTTCCTTAATCAACCAGGTCGAGATCTTGTCCTCGCGCTTCGGCGGCACACCCTTGACCAGCGCCCAGTAGGTTTTCTTCGTCTCACGCGCCCGGAACGCTTCGGCGAGCTTCATGGCGGCGAGCCTTGTACGGGCGACAACCAGAACACCCGACGTGTCGCGGTCGAGCCGGTGCACCAGACGCGGCTTCTCGCCCTTTTGGTTGCGCCAGGCTTCCAGCATGTCGTCGACATTGCGGGTGACCCCCGAGCCGCCTTGCACCGCCAGGCCGGCCGGCTTGTTGAAGACAAAGACCTTCGGGTCCTCATGGATCAGCATCTTGGCTAGGACATCGGCGTCGCCCTGGTTGCGTATCGAATGGCCGGTCAGCGGGCTTTCGCCTTTCTTGTCGACTTCGAGCGGCGGCACACGCACCGTTTGGCCGGCTTCGACGCGGGTATCGGCCTTCACCCTGCCGCCGTCGACGCGGATCTGGCCGGAACGCAGCAGCTTCTGCAGATGACCAAAACCGAGACCGGGGAAATGGCTCTTGAACCAGCGGTCGAGCCGCATGCCCGCCTCACCGGCGTCCACTGTGATCTGTTCAACGCCTGCCATGATTCCAATCGCCGTTTTGCAGGCATGCAACGGCATTCGCCGGCACCCGCAATCTCACTCGGTTATTCGTTGTCGGTTCCATATTGCAGAACCTGAACTTTCTCCAGCGTAATCAAACCACTTGTCATGATTGTTTCAAGAACGGGCAGGAAAGCGGCCAATTTTTCCTCGTCATCGACGATCTCGATGACCAGGGGCAGATCCTCCGATAGGCGGAGGATCTTCGTGGTGTGAAGCCGGCTGGAATGGCCGAACCCCATCGCGCCGCGCAGGACGGTCGCGCCGGCGATCTGCATTTCGCGGGCCCTCAGCACGATAACCTCATACAGCGGACGGCCATCTGCCTTGTCGTTTTCGCCGATAAATATGCGCAGCAATTGCGCCTGTGTTGGTATCTTCATTGCCTGGACCCTCTCAGCCGGTTGAGGCGAACTGCAAAGATGTGGCCAAGCCAGACGGCGGCAAGCCAGGCCACCACGGAGATCGCGATATTGAGTCCCGCCGCCAGAAACCTCCCGCCTTGCGCGAGGGTGAGCGTTTCAAGGCTGAAGGCCGAGAAGGTCGTCAGGCCGCCACAGAAGCCGGCCATGAAGAACTGGCGCTGCAGCGGACCGGCGAAGACACGACCATCCGGTCCCGTCAATGTCGCGTAGAAGCCGATGAGGAATGAGCCGACAATGTTGACGAGGAGTGTGCCGAAGGGAAATCCAGCGCCCCACAGGGCAGTGCTCGTCGATGAGGCAAGCGCCCGCAGCACACCGCCGATCATGCTGCCTGCGGCCACGGTCGCATAGAGCCGAACCGCTTCGGAGGTTCTGCGCCAACCAATGAGACGTCCGCCATGCCCGGCCGCGGCAGTCTCCGTCCCGTCGTGGCGGAGCTTCCGCGGGCCGCTCACGGCGCCCCGCTGCCAATCAGAAGACTTCCCGCGGCAAAGCCCAGCGTCACGCCGCCGAGGCTCAGGAAAACCGAAAGCAGCACATTTCCGCCGGCGCGCAGCCATTCGCCCTCGCGCGCCAGCGCCAGCGTCTGCAGGCTGAAGGAAGACACCGTGGTGTAGCAGCCGAGGCCGCCGGTGACGGCAAAGGCCCAGATGGCGGGCATGCCGTCGCGCGCCACCGCATGCGCAACGACACCGATTGCAAACGCTCCCGAGACGTTGACCACCATCGTGCCCCAGGGAAAGGTCTCGCCAACCCGGCGGGCGACGAAGCCGGACAAGAAGAAGCGGGCCATTGCGCCGATCGCGCCACCAAGGCAGACAAGCAACAGATGATACATCGTGCTCCCTCGCGCCGGTCACACTACGGTGTCAGGCGGCTCCGGCTTTCTTCGGCTTGCTGGAGGCGATCATCTTCCAGTTTTTGTAGAACATGGCATTGATGCGCTCGACGCTGACCGAAACGATGGCCAGGAGGCTCGCGATCAGACCGGGAAACGGCGACGGGCGAATGATGTCCATGAACACACAGTAGCGGCGCCCGTCATACTGGTTGACCGAGCGATGCAGCAGTGTGTCATCGAAGATGAACAGCGGGTTCTCGTGCCAGTAGTTCTTGGCGTTGCCGCACTCGACAAACACTTCCGATTTCACCGGGATGAGGTTGTAGAGAATGCGCAGGCTGAGCCGGAGCGGGCCAAAGTGCCAGGAAGTCGATTCCCTGCCGCTGAAAACAGAAACGGCAATCGTCTTGATATATTTGAAATCCTTGTTGAATTCGGCAACGTTGTCTATTTTGTGCTTGCCATACCACTGATAGACATACATGCCGCGCCGGCCGCTGCCGAAATTGGCGTCGATATCGGCGATGATCTCGTCCTTGCGCGCCTTGAATACGTCCAGGACCTCGTTGACCTCGCGTTGATAGTCCGGAGGAAACTGGTCCAGTTTCCAGACACCCCTGTTTCTGTAGCACAGCAGATCGACCAGCAGATTGAAGGGCGAAAGCAGCCAGGTGAAGATGCCGTTGCCGAGGAAATAACCACTGAACAGGGCCCAGTTCTTGTTGTCGTTGCGCAACACGTCGATCAGACCGAGGACAATGAAAATTGTCATCAGGATGGGAATGAAATAAAAGCCGAGCGCCAGCAGCGGGATCGCTATGGCGAACTTCCGAAGGGTCTTGCGAGATTTTTTCGTCATTTTTCCACGCGCCAGGCGCGATTCCGTTCTGAATATCGTCGGTACGTTTCTGGCCTGTCCGCCGGCCGAAGGCGCATCTTGATAGGGTTTTTTGTCACGCCAGACAACGGCGATCACGCCACTGTGCGACTGGCAGCTATTTTTCCCGCTCGCTGCGCAGCTTCGCCCAATAATCCAGCCGCTTCCTGATATCGCGCTCGAAGCCGCGCTCGGGCGGGTCGTAGAATGTCTGCCTTCCCATCTTCTCCGGAAAATAGTCCTGGCCGGAAAAAGCGTCGGGCTCGTCGTGGTCGTAGCGATAGCCGGCGCCGTAATCTTCCTGTTTCATCAGCTTGGTCGGCGCATTGAGAATGTGCTTGGGCGGCAGCAGCGAACCGAATTCCTTCGCCGCCTGTGTGGCGGCCTTGAACGCGGTATAGACTGCATTGGATTTCGGCGCGGTGGCGAGATAGACGGTCGCCTCGGCGAAGGCCAGTTCGCCCTCGGGCGAGCCCAGATAGTCGTAGGCGTCCTTGGCGGCGTTAGCGACGACGAGCGCCTGCGGGTCGGCCAGCCCGATATCCTCCATCGCCATGCGCACCAACCGGCGCCCGAGATAAAGCGGATCTTCGCCGGCGTCGAACATGCGGGCCAGATAGTAGAGTGCCGCGTCGGGGTCGGAGCCGCGCACCGATTTATGCAAGGCGGAGATCAAATTGTAATGGCCGTCCTGGCCTTTGTCGTAGATCGGCGCGCGGCGCTGGACGATGCGCTGCAGAGCTTCGGCGCCGAACACCTCCTTTGATTTCGCTGCGCGCCAGACCTCTTCGGCCAGCGTCAGCGCCGCGCGGCCGTCGCCGTCGCTCATGCGGATGAGCATCGCCCGTGCGTCTTCATCGAGCGGCAGCGCCCTGCCCTCTGCCTGCTCGGCCCGCGCCAGCAGCTTGGCGATGCTCTCCTCGCCGAGCGAGTGAAAGACCAGCACACGCGCACGCGACAGAAGCGCGGCGTTAAGCTCGAAGGACGGGTTCTCGGTGGTGGCGCCGACCAGCACCACGGTGCCGTCTTCCATCACGGGCAGAAAACTGTCCTGCTGGGCGCGGTTGAAGCGATGGATCTCGTCGACGAACAGCAGTGTCTGGCGGCCGTTCGAGCGGCGCAGCTTCGCTGCCTCGAACACTTTCTTCAGGTCGGCAACGCCCGAAAACACGGCCGAAATCTGTTCGAAGGCGAGGCTTGTCTCTCCGGCAAGCAGCCGTGCGACCGTTGTCTTGCCGGTGCCGGGCGGGCCCCAGAAAATCATCGAGCCGAGCGAGCCGGAGCCGATCAGCCGCGTCAGCGCGCCGTCGGGTCCGGTCAGATGCTCCTGGCCGACGACCTCGCCAAGGTTCTTCGGGCGCAGACGGTCCGCCAGCGGCCTGCCGGGCGGCGTCTTTTCCGGTTCATCGACACTGAACAGATCGGCCATGCAACTTCTTCTGCCTGGAGCCCGATCATGCTGACGGTCGGGCTCAGTAACGCAATACCTGGCGCAGTATCTGCCCGCCGCGCTCGACGGTAAAGCGCCACCAGCGCGTGTCCTGCTGGGCTACCTGTTCCAGCGTCGCCGCCTTGTCGATCGTCAGGCCATTGACCTCACGCACGACGTCGCCGGGCTGGAAGCCAAAATCAGCAGCGGGCGAATCGCGGTTGACGTCGACCACGGTGACGCCTTTGACATCGGTGCGCAGACCGAGCCGCTGGGCAAGCCGTGGCGACAGTTCAGCGACTTTGGCACCCGAAAACGGGCTACGCCCACGCAATGTGAGTTCCGCAGCCTTGGCGCCTTCGGGCGGTCGTTCCAGAGCGATGTCCATCGTCGCCTGCTGACCCTTGCTCAGAACGCCGAAGCTGGCATTCGTACCAATCGACAGCGTCGCCATCCGGTAGTCCAGCGCGCCGACGCTCTCGACCGGCTTGCCGTTGAGCGACAGCACTACGTCGCCAGGCTTGAGCCCTGCCTTGGCCGCGGGTCCCGCCTCTTCGACTGAAGAAACCAGCGCACCGGTCGGTTTGTCCATGCCAAGCGATTCGGCAATCTGCGGCGTCACCGCCTCGAACTCGGCACCGGCATACGGCCGCTCGAAGAAGTCGAGCCCAGCCTTGGCCGCATCGGCGAAAGCGCGGACCATGTTCGAAGGGATGGCAAAGCCGATGCCGATCGAGCCGCCGCTACGGCTATAGATCGCGGTGTTGATGCCGATCAGTTGCCCTCCCATGTTGACCAGCGCGCCACCGGAATTGCCGGGGTTGATGGCGGCGTCGGTCTGGATGAAGAAGCTGGAATCGGAGATGCCGATATGGCTGCGCGCCACCGCCGAAATAATGCCGCTGGTGGTGGTCTGGCCGACCCCGAACGGATTGCCGATCGCCAAAACCAGGTCGCCGACCTCGAGCGCGTCGGAATCGCCGATGGCGATCACCGGGAACGGCTTGTCGGAAGAAATCTTGAGCACGGCGAGGTCGAGCGTCTCATCCTTGAGCAGCACCTTACTGTCGAATTCGCGCCCGTCGGCGGTCGCGACCTTGACCTGGTCGGCGTCCTTGACGACATGGAAATTGGTCACCACGACGCCGGTCGGATCGACCAGTACCCCCGAACCGAGCGACGACTGCGCGCGCGGCTGCGAGCGGCCGAAGAACTCCTCGAAAAACGGATCGCCGTCGAAGGGTGACGCCACCTTGGCGGTCTGCGAGGCGTAGACATTGACTACAGCCGGCGCCGTCTGCTTGACCAGCGGCGCAAAGGACAGCTGCACCTCCTCGCGGCCGAACGGCACGCGCTTGTCGGGGCCGGAGGTGGCGTTTTCGCCTTCGACGCCATGCAACAGATCGGTCAGCACGTCGGACAGACCAGGATCTGGCTTGGTCTCCTCCGCCAGCGTGTGCCTGGCCGCCGGCACGAGGGCCAACGCCATCAAGGCGCAGATCAGAACAATGGACAGCCGTTTAACGCGCATTCCGAATCCTCCAAGTCGGGCGCCATTGTCCTGACGATTGTGCAAAATGAAAGGCTAAGCCGCTGAAATCCGATTATTTTGGGTAGTCGCCGCAAAAACCGGTGACCAAACCCCTACCAGCCCTGCCCGGTTACCTTCGGAAACAGAAAAAGGGGCCCGGAGGCCCCTTTTGAACTTCTCAGGAAAGCCGAGCCTTATGCGGCCGCGGCTTCCTCTTCGGTGCCTTCAGCCTCGATGCGGGCACGGTCGCCGGCGCCCTTGGCCGAGGTGTCGCGGTCGACGAACTCGATGACCGCCATTGCCGCGTTATCACCGTGGCGGAAGCCGGCCTTCATGATGCGCAGATAGCCGCCGTTGCGGGTGGCATAACGTGGCGCGATGGTATCGAACAGGCGCTTGACGACGCCTTCATTGCCGATCTGGGCAATAACCTGGCGGCGGGCGTGCAGGTCGCCGCGCTTGCCGAGCGTCACCAGCTTCTCGACGATCGGACGCAAATCCTTCGCCTTCGGTAGCGTGGTGAGGATCTGCTCGTGCTCGATAAGCGACACGGCAAGGTTGGCAAACATCGACTTGCGATGGCTTATGCTGCGGGCGAACCGGCGGCCTTTAAATCCGTGGCGCATGGCTCTTCTCCTTCATTGCGGTTTCAAGAGGCCTGAGCCCCAGTTGGTTAGCCGCATGATCTTGTCCGAAAAGTCTGCAACTTTTTGCTGCGCTGACCTTCGGTTCGGGATCATGCTTAATATTGATCTTCGTAACGCTTGGCGAGGTCTTCGATGTTTTCCGGCGGCCAGTCCGGCACTTCCATGCCGAGATGCAGGCCCATGGCCGCCAGGACTTCCTTGATCTCGTTCAGCGACTTGCGGCCGAAGTTCGGGGTGCGCAGCATCTCGGCTTCGGTCTTCTGGATCAGGTCGCCGATATAGACGATGTTGTCGTTCTTCAGGCAGTTGGCCGAACGCACCGAAAGCTCGAGCTCGTCGACCTTCTTGAGCAGCGCCGGGTTGAAGGCAAGCTCGGTAACCTGTTCGGCGGCGACTTCCTTCTGCGGCTCGTCGAAATTGACGAACAGGCCGAGCTGGTCCTGCAGGATGCGAGCGGCGAAGGCCACTGCGTCCTCGCCCGAGATCGAACCATCGGTCTCGATGGTCATGGTCAGCTTGTCATAGTCGAGAACCTGGCCCTCGCGGGTGTTCTCGACCTTGTAGGAGACCTTCTTGACCGGCGAATACAGGCTGTCGACGGGGATCAGCCCGATCGGCGCGTCCTCGGCGCGGTTGCGGTCGGCCGGCACATAGCCCTTGCCGGTGTCGACGGTGAATTCCATGCGGATTTCAGCGCCCTCGTCCAGCGTGCAGATGACGTGGTCGGGATTGAGGATCTCGACGTCGCCAACCGTCTGGATGTCGCCGGCGAGAACTGCACCCGGTCCCTGCTTGCGTACGACCATGCGCTTGGGGCCGTCGCCTTCCATGCGGATGGCGATTTCCTTGATGTTCAAGACGATGTCGGTCACGTCCTCGCGCACGCCGGCGATGGACGAGAATTCATGCAGAACGCCGTCGATCTGCACGGCGGTCACAGCCGCGCCACGCAGCGAAGATAGAAGCACGCGGCGCAGCGCGTTGCCGAGGGTGAGGCCGAAGCCGCGCTCGAGCGGCTCGGCGACGAGCGTGGTCAGCGTCTTCTTCTT
This sequence comes from Mesorhizobium sp. M0833, assembly GCF_040319905.1. Taxonomy (NCBI): domain Bacteria; kingdom Pseudomonadati; phylum Pseudomonadota; class Alphaproteobacteria; order Hyphomicrobiales; family Phyllobacteriaceae; genus Mesorhizobium; species Mesorhizobium sp. M0833. Next base: position 78,767 of record NZ_JAMYOQ010000011.1, read on the forward strand.
CGACGAGAACTCGATCTTGTTCGGCTTGATCAGTTCTTGCCAATTTTTCTGGATCATAGTGCTTTCCTTCCGTTGTCCCGCCACCATCCAATCGTGGCGGGCGACCTGGAATGCCGTGGAGGAGCGCCCTTGAGGCGCTCGCGCGGCGTTCGGTAAATTCTTTAGACGCGGCGCTTCTTGCGCGGGCGGCAACCATTGTGCGGGATCGGCGTCACATCACGGATCGAGGTGATGGTGAAGCCGGCGGCCTGCAGCGCGCGCAGCGCCGATTCACGACCGGAGCCGGGTCCACAGACCTCGACCTCGAGCATGCGCATGCCGTGTTCCTGGGCCTTCTTGGCAACATCTTCGGCGGCCATCTGGGCAGCGAACGGGGTCGACTTGCGCGATCCCTTGAAGCCCTGGGCTCCAGCCGACGACCAGGCAATCGAGTTACCCTGCGCGTCGGTGATGGTGATCATCGTGTTGTTGAAGGTCGAATTGACATGGGCAACGCCCGACGAGATGTTCTTGCGTTCGCGACGGCGAACACGAGTGGCTTCCTTGGCCATGATGGTCCTTTCAGTTGATCTCTACACCGCCGTAATGCCAGCGGCTCCACCAGGGAGAAGGCAGTAGGGGAATATGGCAGTAGGGCAGTATGTCTGCCGTTCCTATTGCCTTACTGCCCTACTCCCTTACTGCCCTAAATTACTTCTTCTTTCCGGCAATCGACTTGGCTGGGCCCTTGCGGGTGCGCGCATTGGTATGCGTGCGCTGGCCACGAACCGGCAGCGAGCGGCGGTGACGCAGGCCGCGGTAGCAGCCGAGGTCCATGAGTCGCTTGATGTTCATCGACACTTCGCGGCGCAGGTCGCCCTCGACCTGGTAATCGCGGTCGATGGTCTCGCGGATCTGCAGCACTTCCGCGTCGGTCAGCTGGTTGACGCGACGCTCGGCCGGGATGCCGACCTTGTCGACGATCTCCTGGGCGAACTTCTTGCCAATGCCGTGAATGTATTGAAGCGCGATGACGACGCGCTTGTTGGTCGGAATGTTGACGCCGGCTATACGAGCCATGTTCTTCTCTTCTCCATGTAGGCCGGGCGAGCCGGCGCTTCAAGTTGCCCCGCGTCCGGTGGAGGCCGGCCCTTGCGGGAGTTTCCAGTTCAAAGCGGCCTGCCTTGCCCTTGCGGACAAGCAAGCCTCATGCCTGATAGGAAGACGGGCCGCCATACCCCAGCGGGCCGCTCCAGTCAAGCGCAATCGTTCGATTCTCTAGCCGGCCGCTCGGCCAACCTGCCGGGTCGTCGCCCTGAGCACCGCCTCGATCTGCTGCGTCACCGCATCGATGTCGGCCATGCCATCGACGCCCCTAAGTTTGCCCTTGGCATAGTAGTAGCCGATCAGCGGCGAGGTTTTCTTGTAATATTCCCTCAAGCGTTCTTCGAACACCGCTGGACTGTCGTCCTTGCGCACTGGCAGGCCTGCGGCCTTGGCTTCTTCGGCGCGCTTGACGATTCGGCCAACCAGCGCCTTGTCGTCGACGACAAATTCGATGACCGCGTCTAGCTCCAGTCCGCGATCCGACAGCATTTCCTCAACGGCGTCCGCTTGCACCAGAGTTCGCGGATACCCGTCAAGGATGAAACCGTTTGCGCAATCAGCTTGATCGATGCGCTCGGCCACGATGGCATTGACGATAGCGTCGGACACCAGTTCGCCAGCGTCCATCACCGCCTTGGCGCGCTTGCCGACTTCGGTGCCGGCCTGAACAGCAGCACGCAGCATGTCCCCCGTGGAAAGCTGTGGGATGCCGTGTCGTTCTACCAGTCTCAGTGCTTGTGTCCCCTTGCCCGCCCCCGGCGGTCCAAGCAATATCAACCTCATCTGGCCTTTTTCCCCCCGCGCAGCTTCGACTTCTTGATCAGGCCCTCATACTGGTGCGCGATCAGGTGACCCTGAATCTGCGCCACCGTATCGAGCGTTACACTGACCACGATCAGGAGCGAAGTGCCACCAAGGTAGAACGGTACGCCAGTCGCTGAAATCAGGAACTCGGGCAGCAGACACACCAGCACCAGATAAATGGCGCCGACGACCGTGATGCGGGTGAGCACATAGTCGATATAATCTGCAGTGCGCTCGCCCGGACGATAGCCCGGGATGAAGCCCGAATGCTTCTTGAGCTGGTCGGCGGTGTCCTTCGGATTGAAGACGATCGCCGTATAGAAGAAGGCGAAGAACACGATCATCGCCGCGTAGAAGGCCATATAGAGCGGCTGGCCGTGGCCGAGCGCCGCCAGGATGGTGCTGGCCCATGCAGGCATATTGGTGGTCTGCGAGAAGCCGGCGACGGTCGCAGGCAGCAGCAGCAGCGACGAGGCGAAGATCGGCGGAATGACGCCGGACGTGTTGAGCTTCAGCGGCAGATGCGAGGTATCGCCCTGGAACATGCGATTGCCAACCTGGCGCTTGGGATACTGGATCAGCAGGCGGCGCTGGGCGCGCTCGAAGAAGACGATCAGCGCGATGACGATGATGGCGAGCACGATGATCGCCAGGATCAGGCCGGTCGACAAGGCGCCGGTGCGGCCAAGCTCCAGCGTGCCGGAGATGGCGCGCGGCAGGCCGGCGACGATGCCGGAGAAGATGATCAGCGAAATGCCGTTGCCGATGCCGCGGGCGGTGATCTGCTCGCCAAGCCACATCAGGAACATGGTGCCGCCGACCAGCGTGACGACGGTAGAGATGCGGAAGAACATGCCGGGATCGTTGACGATGCCGTTGCCGCCCTCAAGCCCGACCGAAATGCCGTACGCCTGGACCAGCGCCAGAAGCACTGTGCCGTAGCGTGTGTACTGGTTGATGATCTTGCGGCCCTGCTCGCCTTCCTTCTTCAGCGCTTCCAGCGACGGAATGACCGAGGTCATCAGCTGCATGATGATGGAAGCGGAGATATAGGGCATGATGCCAAGGGCAAAGATCGCCATGCGCTGCACGGCGCCGCCTGCGAACATGTTGAACATGCCGAGCACGCCCTTGCTCTGCGACGAGAAGGCCTGGGCGAAAGCGTCGGGATTGATGCCGGGCAGCGGGATATAGGTGCCAAGACGATAGACGAGCAGCGCGCCGATGGTGAACCAGATGCGCTTCTTCAAATCCTCGGCTTTGGCGAAGGCCGAAAAATTCAGATTCGAGGCTAGTTGTTCAGCAGCCGAAGCCATGCCTGATTCTCCGCTTGGTCACGCTCGATGCCCGCAGCTCAGGCGGCGCGTGTCACCGAAGCTCACGAGATAAGCTCCGGACTGCAAACATGCAAGCGGCCGCGTTGATGCGGCCGCCACATCTGTCGGATCAAAGCACGACCGAGGGCAAAACCGAATTCCGCCTTTGCCGACCGTGCTTCAAATTGCCGTTACTCGGCGGCTGCCTGCTCAGGCAGCTTCACCGAGCCGCCGGCCTTTTCGATCTTCTCGATCGCGGCCTTGGAGGCTCCGGCCACGTCGAAGGCAAGCTTGGCCTTGATATCGCCGTCCGAAAGGATGCGCACGCCGTCCTTGACGCGACGAATGACGCCGGCCGCAACCAGCGCCTCGGCCGTCACAACTGTCTTAGCGTCAAGCTTCTTGGCATCGAGCGCCGCCTGGATGCGGGCCAGCGACACGACGGTGAAGCTCTTGGCGAAGATATTGTTGAAGCCGCGCTTCGGCAGACGGCGGTACAGCGGCATCTGGCCACCCTCGAAGCCGTTGACGGCGACGCCGGAGCGCGCCTTCTGGCCCTTGACGCCGCGACCGGCGGTCTTGCCCGAACCGGAACCGATGCCACGGCCGAGACGCTTCTTGGAGTGCGTCGCGCCGTCCTTGTCACGCAGATCATTGAGTTTCATCTGGATTCTCCTGCGCTCTGGCTCAGCCCTCGTCCACGACGCGGACGAGATGCTGGACGGCAGCGATCATGCCGCGCACGGAGGGCGTGTCCTCCAGCGTACGCTGCTTGTGCATCTTGTTGAGGCCGAGGCCGACCAGCGTCGCGCGCTGCTCCTTCGGCCGGCGGATCGGCGAACCGATCTGCTCGACGGTGATGGTCTTGGTTGCTTTCTTGGCCATGGTCAGATCCCTGGTCAGCGTCGACTATTCTTCAGCCGCAACGGCGGTGCCGCGGCGGGCCTGAAGGGTCGAATACTTGATGCCGCGCGCGGCAGCTACATCCTTCGGATGCATCTGGCTCTTCAGCGCGTCGAAAGTGGCGCGAACCATGTTGTAGGGGTTCGAAGAACCCATCGACTTGGCGACCACGTCATGCATGCCGAGCGTCTCGAAAACGGCGCGCATCGGGCCGCCGGCGATGATGCCGGTACCTTGCTTGGCAGCGCGCAGCAGGACACGTCCCGCGCCCCAGCGTCCCTCGACGTCATGGTGCAGCGTGCGGCCCGAGCGCAACGGCACGAAGATCATGTCGCGCTTGGCCGATTCGGTCGCCTTGCGGATCGCCTCCGGCACTTCACGCGCCTTGCCGTGGCCGAAGCCGACGCGGCCCTTCTGGTCGCCGACGACAACGAGTGCTGCAAAGCCGAAGCGCCGGCCGCCTTTGACGACCTTGGCGACACGGTTGATGTGGACGAGCTTGTCGACCATGCCGTCGTCGCGCTCTTCGCGATCACGGCCGCGGCCGCCATCCCTACGTTCCTGTGCCATATCCTGTTCCTTGTTTTTTTCCGGAAGCACGGTTGATGATGATATCCGGCGGCCTCTTTGGGTCGCCGGGGCGAATTTCGATTTTAGAAGCTCAGACCACCTTCACGTGCAGCCTCGGCAAGCGCCTTGACGCGGCCGTGGTAGATGTAGGCGCCGCGGTCGAAGACCACTTCCTTGACGCCGGCCTTCGAGGCACGCTCGGCGATCAGCTTGCCGATGGCAGCTGCGGCCGCGGTGTCGGCGCCGGTCTTGAGCGAGCCCTTGAGCTCCTTCTCAAGCGTCGAAGCAGCCGCGATGGTGTGGCCCTTAGCGTCGTCGATCACCTGGACATAGATGTTCTTCGACGTGCGATGGACCGACAAACGCGGACGATCGCCGGCAACCTTTTTGATCTGGCGGCGGACGCGCTGAGCGCGGCGTTGGGTGGATTCTTTCGAGCCCATGATATCAGTTCCTTGCCTTCAAAAAACGGGGGCAACCATATGCGGTAGGGACGAGCCTCCCGCGACCGCTCCCCGCGGCGTTAAAATTACTTCTTCTTGCCTTCCTTGCGGACGATCTTCTCGCCAGCATAGCGGACGCCCTTGCCCTTGTAGGGCTCGGGGCTGCGGTACTCGCGGATCTCGGCGGCAACCTGACCAACCTGCTGCTTGTCGATGCCGGTCACGGTGATTTCCGTCGGCTTCGGCACCGAAATCGTCACGCCCTGCGGCGTCTCGTAGACAACGTCGTGGCTGAAGCCGAGCGCCAGCTGCAGGTTCTTGCCTTGCATGGCGGCGCGATAGCCGACGCCGGTGATCTCGAGCTTCTTTTCGAAGCCGTCCTTGACGCCCTGCAGGATGTTGACGATCTGCGTGCGCGACATGCCCCATTTGGAACGGGCAGTCTTGGTCTGGTCGCGCGGCTGGACAGCGATCTCGCTGCCTTCCATCTTGACCAGCACTTCGTCGTTCACCACGAACTTCAGCTCGCCCTTCGGACCCTTCGCCGTCACGGTCTGGCCGTTGACGGTCGCGGTCACGCCCTGCGGCAGCGAAACGGGTTTCTTTCCAATACGAGACATTCTGTTGTCCTCGTCACTTCTCTTGTTTCAGGTCTCGGTTTTCGGGACTTGATCCCGAAAGCCGGATTCCAACGGGTCACATACCAGATCAGAAGATCTGGCAGAGGATTTCCCCGCCGACATTCTGTTCGCGCGCTTCGTGGTCGGCCATCACACCCTTCGGCGTCGAAAGAATGGCGATGCCGAGGCCGTTGGCGACGTGCGGTATCGACTTGGCCGAAACGTAGACGCGGCGGCCGGGCTTCGAGACCCGAGCGATTTCGCGCACCACCGGCGCACCGTCGAAATACTTCAGCTCGATCTCGATTTCGGACTTGCCGTTGTCGAAGTCGGTCTGGCTGTAGTCGCGGATATAGCCTTCGGCCTTCAGCACGTCGAGGACACGGGTGCGCAGGCGCGAAGCCGGCGTCGAAACGCTCGACTTCTTGCGGCCATACGCGTTGCGGATGCGGGTCAGCATATCGCCGAGAGGATCGCTCAATGACATGTTATGTCCTCCTTACCAGCTCGACTTGACCAGGCCCGGGATCTGGCCATTATTGCCGAGATCACGAAGCGCGATACGCGATACTTTGAGCTTGCGATAATAGGCACGCGGACGTCCGGTGACTTCGCAGCGGTTGCGGATGCGGGTCTTGGCCGAGTTGCGCGGCAGCGCCGAAAGCTTCAGCTGGGCGCGGAAGCGCTCTTCCATCGGCTTGGACTGATCCATGATGATCGCCTTGAGCACCTTGCGCTTGGCAGCGAACTGGTCCGCAAGCTTGCGGCGCCTGTTGTTCTTCTCGACTGAGCTGGTCTTTGCCATTTCAGATTTTTCCTTTTCTCGCTGCCGTTACTGGCGGAAGGGGAAGTTGAAGGCCTTGAGCAATGCCCTGGCTTCGTCGTCCGTCTTCGCAGTCGTACAAACGATGACGTCCATGCCCCAGATCTGATCAACCTTGTCGTAGTTGATCTCCGGAAACACGATGTGTTCCTTGATGCCCATGGCATAGTTGCCACGGCCATCGAAGCTCTTCGGGTTGAGCCCGCGGAAGTCGCGGACGCGCGGCAGTGCGATATTCACGAGGCGGTCGAGGAACTCGTACATGCGTTCCTTGCGCAACGTGACCTTGGCGCCGATCGGCATCTTCTCGCGGACCTTGAAGCCGGCGATCGAGTTGCGTGCGCGGGTGACAACGGCCTTCTGGCCGGCGATCATTGCAAGGTCTTCCGCCGCGATCGAAGGCTTCTTCGAATCGCCGGTCGCCTCGCCGACGCCCATGTTCAACACGATTTTGTCGATGCGCGGAACCTGCATCTCGTTCTCGTAGCCGAACTGCTCCTGCAGCGCCTTGCGAATGGTCTCGTTGTAGACCTGCTTGAGGCGCGGCGTGTTCTGGGCAGTTTCCTGCTTGGTTTGAGCCTTAGCCATTGATGACTTCTCCCGAGCGCTTGGCGACGCGCACCTTCTTGCCGTCCTTCTGGAAGATGAAGCCGACGCGGGTCGGCTTGCCATCCTTGGGGTCGGCCAGCGCGATGTTCGACAGCTGGATCGGCGCTTCCTTGGTGATGATCCCGCCCTCTTGGGACTGGGACTGCTTCTGATGACGACGGATCAGGTTGACGCCGCGCACCAGCGCGGTGTCGTCCTTCGGCTGCACCGAAAGGACTTCGCCCGAACGGCCCTTGTCCTTGCCGGCCAGCACGACGACCTTGTCGCCTTTTCTAATCTTTTGCATTGGTCCGGCTCCTTACAGCACTTCAGGCGCGAGCGAGATGATCTTCATGTGGTTCTTGGCGCGGAGTTCGCGCGGAACCGGTCCGAAGATACGCGTGCCGATCGGCTCTTTCTTGTTGTCGACGAGAACGGCTGCGTTCTTGTCGAAACGGATCACGCTGCCGTCCGGGCGGCGGATGTCCTTGGCCGTGCGAACCACGACCGCCTTCATCACATCGCCCTTCTTGACGCGGCCGCGCGGGATGGCTTCCTTGATCGACACCACGATGATGTCGCCCACGGAAGCGTATTTCCGCTTCGAGCCGCCCAGCACCTTGATGCACATGACACGACGGGCGCCGGAATTATCCGCGACGTCGAGGTTTGTTTGCATCTGAATCATGACTGGCCGCCTTCTTCTTTTCTAACGGGACGGGTTTCTCACCCCTCCCCGGTCTGTCCAAAATTCGTTTCGTTGGCCCTGATCAGGCCTGGTCCGAAGACACCACGACCCAGCGCTTGTCCTTGGAAATCGGCTTCGATTCCTGGATGAACACCTGATCACCGACCTTGTGGGCGTTGTTCTCGTCGTGCGCCTTGTACTTCTTGGTCATGCGCACGGTCTTCTTCATCACGGGATGCGTGAAGCGCCGTTCGACCTTGACGACAACCGTCTTCTCGTTCTTGTCGCTGACGACGGTGCCCTGCAGAATGCGCTTTGGCATGGTTTTCGTCCTTAAGCCTTCTTGGCCGCGGACTTTTCCGCAGCGATGGTCTTGATACGCGCAATGTCCTTGCGGACCTGCCTCACGCGCGCGGTCTTCTCAAGCTGGCCGGTGGCCTTCTGGAAGCGCAGGTTGAACTGCTCCTTCTTCAGGCTGGCTAGGTCGTCGGTCAGCTGGTCCTGGGTCTTGGTCCGGATGTCTTCGGCTTTCATGATCAGCCCGTCCTTATTCTGCGATGCGCTGTACGAAGCGCGTCCTGACCGAGAGCTTGGCCGCGCCGAGACGCAGCGCCTCACGGGCGGTTTCTTCGTTGACGCCGTCGATCTCGAACATGATGCGACCCGGCTTGACACGTGCCGCCCAGTAGTCGACGGCGCCCTTGCCCTTACCCATACGGACTTCAGTCGGCTTCGACGTAACCGGCACGTCCGGGAAGATACGGATCCACACCCGGCCGGCGCGCTTCATCTCGCGGGTGATCGCGCGGCGGGCCGCCTCGATCTCACGCGCAGTGACGCGGTTCGGCTCAAGCGCCTTCAGCCCGAAACCACCGAAATCCAGGTTGGTGCCGCCCTTGGCGGTACCGTGGATGCGGCCCTTGAACTGCTTGCGGAACTTTGTGCGCTTTGGCTGCAGCATCGTTCTAACTCCAAATTCCTGACTGTCTTACGCGTTTTCGCGACGGCGACCGCGTTCGCGCTCACCACCACCGCCATGCGCATGATCGCCCTCGGTGGCGCGGCGCTCCGATGCCATCGGGTCGTGCTCAAGGATTTCGCCCTTGAACACCCAGACCTTCACGCCGCAGATACCGTAGGCCGTATTCGCCTCGGCCGTGCCGTAGTCGACATCGGCGCGCAGCGTATGCAGCGGCACGCGGCCTTCACGATACCATTCCATGCGCGCGATCTCGGCGCCGCCGAGACGGCCGGCGCAGTTGATGCGGATGCCTTCGGCACCGAGGCGCATCGCCGACTGCACGGCGCGCTTCATGGCGCGGCGGAACGCGATGCGGCGCTCGAGCTGCTGGGCGATCGACTGGGCGACCAGGGTCGCGTCGATCTCCGGCTTGCGCACTTCGACGATGTTCAAATGCGTCTCGGACTTCGTCATCTCCATCAGCTTCTTGCGAAGCTTCTCGATGTCGGCGCCCTTCTTGCCGATGATCAGGCCCGGACGCGCCGCATGGATGGTGACGCGACACTTCTTGTGCGGACGCTCGATCACGACCTTCGAGATCGCAGCCTGCTTGAGTTCCTTCTCAAGATATTTGCGGATCTTGATGTCCTCGTGCAGCAGCTTGCCGTATTCGCCGGTGTTCGCGAACCACCGCGAATCCCAGGTGCGGTTGATGCCGAGACGCAGACCGATCGGATTGACTTTCTGGCCCATTATGCGGCCTCCCCTTTTTCTTCGACTTCACGAACGACGATCGTGAGGTGCGAGAACGGCTTCTCGATACGGCTGGCGCGACCACGGCCACGGGCATGGAACCGCTTCATGACAATCGACTTGCCGACATAGGCTTCCGCCACGATCAGCGCATCGACGTCGAGGTCGTGGTTGTTTTCCGCGTTGGCGATCGCCGATTCCAGCGTCTTCTTGACCGTGCCGGAAATCCGCTTGGCCGAGAATTCGAGGTCGGAAAGCGCTGTCGCGACCTTTTTGCCGCGGATCAACGCGGCAACCAGGTTCAGCTTCTGCGGGCTGATACGGATCGTGCGCAACACGGCGCGCGCTTCGTTGTCAGCAAGCCTGCGCGGAGCTTTGGCCTTGCCCATGATTATTTCCTCTTCGCCTTCTTATCCGCGCCGTGACCGTAATAGGTCCGGGTCGGAGCGAATTCACCGAACTTGTGACCGACCATGTCCTCGTTCACCGAAACGGGAACGTGTTTCTGGCCGTTGTAGACACCGAAGGTGAAGCCGACGAACTGCGGCAGGATGGTGGAGCGGCGGCTCCACATCTTGATCACCTCATTGCGACCACCTTCACGAACCTTGTCCACCTTCTTCAGAAGGTAGCCGTCGATGAAGGGGCCTTTCCAAATCGAACGAGTCACTTGGCGTTACCTCTTCTTAGCTCTTGCGCTGATGGCGCGAGCGCAGGATGAACTTGTCGGTCGCCTTGTTGGACCGCGTCTTCTTGCCCTTGGTCGGCTTGCCCCAGGGCGAAACCGGATGGCGGCCACCCGAGGTGCGGCCTTCGCCGCCGCCATGCGGATGGTCGACCGGGTTCATGGTCACGCCGCGATTGTGGGGACGTTTGCCACGCCACACGGTGCGGCCAGCCTTGCCGTCATTGATGTTGCCGTGGTCCGGGTTGGACACGGCACCGACAGTGGCCATGCAGGAGCCGTGGACGACACGCTGCTCGCCGGAATTGAGGCGCAGGATCGCCATGCCCTGGTCGCGGCCGACGAGCTGGCCATAACCACCGGCCGAACGGGCGACCTGAGCGCCCTTGCCAGGCTTCAGCTCGATATTATGGACGATCGTGCCGACCGGCATCGAGGCCAGCGGCATCGCATTGCCCGGCTTCACGTCGACCGATTCACCGGCTACGATCTTGTCGCCGGGAGCCAGACGCTGCGGGGCGATGATGTAGGACAGCTCGCCATCGTCGTACTTGATCAGCGCGATGAAGGCGGTGCGGTTCGGATCGTACTCGATACGCTCAACCGTACCGACGACGTCGAACTTGCGGCGCTTGAAGTCGATGATGCGGTAGGTGCGCTTGTGACCGCCGCCGATGAAGCGGGCCGTGATGCGGCCGTAATTGTTGCGGCCGCCCGACTTGGTCAGGCCTTCGGTCAGGCCCTTGACGGGCTTGCCCTTGTAGAGGCCCGAGCGGTCGACGATGACCAACTGACGGGTGCTCGGCGTTACCGGGTTGAATTTTTTCAGTGCCATTGTTCTGTCCTCGCGACCTTGCTCAGAGACCCGTCGCGACGTCGATCGACTGGCCGTCGGCCAGCGTCACAACCGCCTTCTTGACGTCGCTCTGGCGGCCAATCGTGCCGCGGAAGCGCTTGATCTTGCCCTTGCGGACAAGCGTGTTCACGGCCATCACCTTGACGCCGAACAGCGCTTCGACGGCGGCCTTGATTTCCGGCTTCGAGGCCTTCTTGGCGACATTGAAGACGACCTGGTTCTGCTCGGAAGCCATGGTCGACTTTTCGGTGATCGCCGGCGAGACGATCACGTCGTAGTGACGAAGGTCGGTCATTTGAAGCGCTCCTCGAGAGCCTCGACGGCGGCCTTGGAAAGGACCAGCGTGCCGCGGCGCAGAATGTCGTAAACGTTGATGCCCTGGATGGGCAGCACGTCGATGTTCGGGATGTTGGTCGCCGCCAGCTTGAAATTCTTGTCAAGCTCGGCGCCGCCGATCACCAGGGCGTTGCTCAGGCCCAGCGTCGCGAAATTCGCGATCAGTGCCTTGGTCTTGGCCTCGGTCAGCTTCAGCTCGTCAATGATGATGATCGACGCGCTTTTGGCCTTGGCCGAAAGCGCATGCTTGAGACCGAGCGCACGCACCTTCTTCGGCAGATCGTGCTCGTGGCTGCGCACGACCGGGCCGTGGGCCTTGCCGCCGCCGCGGAACTGCGGAGCGCGAGCCGAATGGTGACGGGCGCGGCCGGTACCCTTCTGCTTGTACATCTTGGCGCCGGTGCGGGCGATTTCCGCGCGGCCCTTGGCCTTGTGCGTGCCCTGCTGCTTCTTGGCGAGCTGCCAGCGCACAACGCGCTGCAGGATGTCCTCGCGCGGATCAAGGCCGAAAATCTCTTCGGAGAGCTTCAGCTTACCGGCGTCCTTGCCGCCAAGCGTTGTAATCTTGAGGTCCATTATTCCGCTCCCTCTGTGGCCGGGGCCTCGTTCTTGGCGGCACCATCGGTTGCAACGGCGCGGATCGCGGCGGGCTTCGGCGCATTGGCCGGAAGCGCCACCTTGGCCGCATCGCGGACCAGGATCCATGCACCCTTCGAACCCGGGACCGCACCGCGGATCAGGATCAGGCCACGATCGGCGTCGGTCGAGACGACCTCGACATTCTGCGTGGTGACGCGGGTGTCACCCATGTGGCCGGCCATATGCTTGCCCTTGAACACCTTGCCCGGATCCTGGCGCTGGCCGGTCGAACCGTGTGTACGGTGCGACACCGAGTTGCCGTGCGTCGCGCGGCCGCCACCCATGTGGTGCCGCTTGATGACGCCCTGGAAACCCTTGCCGATCGTGGTTCCCGTCACATCGACCTTCTGGCCGACGACGAAATGCTCGACGGTGATCTCGGCGCCGACATCGATCATGTTGTCGGCGGAGACGCGGAACTCGGCAACCTTGGCCTTAGGCTCGACGGAAGCGGTCGCGAAATGGCCGCGCATCGCCTTCGACGTGTTCTTCACCTTGGCAAGGCCAACGCCGAGCTGGACGGCGGTATAGCCGTTCTTCTCCTGCGTGCGCTGCGCCACGACCTGGCAGTTCTCCATCTGGAGAACAGTGACGGGAACATGTTCCCCGGCATCGTTGTAGATGCGGGTCATTCCCACCTTCTTTGCAATCACACCTGAACGCATCGGTTCAATTCCTTTAGAGTTCCCTGTCGGGGCTGTCGCCCCTCCACGCCTCTTGTTCCTTCAGAGTTCCGGGTCGCCCCGCTGACCTCTGGTTCCTTAGAGCTTGATCTCGACGTCGACACCGGCGGCCAGGTCGAGCTTCATCAAAGCATCGACCGTCTGCGGGGTCGGGTCGACGATGTCGAGCAGACGCTTGTGCGTGCGCATCTCGAACTGCTCGCGGCTCTTCTTGTCGACGTGAGGCGACCGGTTGACCGTGAACTTTTCGATCCGCGTCGGCAGCGGAATTGGGCCGCGGACGTTGGCGCCGGTGCGCTTGGCGGTCGACACGATTTCCCGTGTCGAGGCGTCGAGCACCCGGTGATCAAACGCCTTCAGGCGGATGCGGATATTCTGTCCGTTCATGCGTCACTTCCTTGTTCTGGCGCGGCGCGGGCAGCGCCCGCGACAGATCGGTTTAAGTCCAAATTACTCTTTGATGGTGACGACGATGCCGGCACCGACGGTGCGGCCGCCTTCACGGATGGCGAAGCGCAGCTTCTCTTCCATGGCGATGGGCACGATCAGCTCGACATCGACGGTGATGTTGTCGCCCGGCATCACCATCTCGGTGCCTTCCGGCAGCGACACGATGCCGGTCACGTCCGTCGTGCGGAAATAGAACTGCGGACGGTAGTTGGTGAAGAACGGCGTGTGGCGGCCGCCTTCGTCCTTGGTCAGGATGTAGGCTTCAGCAACGAACTTCTTGTGCGGCTTGACGGTGCCGGGCTTGGCCAGGACCTGGCCGCGCTCGACGCCTTCACGGTCAACACCGCGCAACAGCGCGCCGATGTTGTCGCCGGCCTGGCCCTGGTCGAGCAGCTTGCGGAACATCTCGACGCCCGTGCAGGTCGTCTTGGTGGTCGGGCGGATGCCGACGATCTCCAGCTCCTCGCCGACCTTGACGACGCCGCGCTCGACGCGGCCGGTCACCACCGTGCCGCGGCCCGAGATCGAGAACACGTCCTCGATCGGCATCAGGAACGGCTTGTCGAGCGGACGAACCGGCGTCGGGATATAGGCATCGACCGCAGCCATCAGTTCGCGAATGGCGTCCTCGCCGATCTTCTTGTCAGAATCTTCAAGGGCGGCAAGCGCCGAACCCTTGACGATCGGAATGTCGTCGCCGGGGAACTCGTTCTTGGTCAAAAGCTCGCGCACCTCGAGTTCGACCAGCTCGAGCAGCTCGGCGTCGTCGACCTGGTCGACCTTGTTCAAAAACACCACGATCGAGGGCACGCCGACCTGGCGGGCCAAAAGGATGTGCTCGCGGGTCTGCGGCATCGGGCCGTCGGCGGCCGACACCACCAGGATCGCGCCGTCCATCTGCGCGGCACCGGTGATCATGTTCTTCACATAGTCGGCGTGGCCGGGGCAGTCGACATGGGCATAGTGGCGGTTGGCGGTCTCGTATTCGACATGCGCCGTCGAAATGGTGATGCCGCGCGCCTTCTCTTCGGGCGCCGCATCGATCTGGTCGTAGCGCTTGTACTCGCCAAAATACTTGGTGATCGCCGCCGTCAGCGACGTCTTGCCATGGTCGACGTGACCAATCGTGCCAATGTTCACATGAGGCTTAGTGCGCTCGAATTTACCTTTTGCCATGTGATCTCTCCATTCCTGCCAGCCCGTGCGGGCCTTGAATTAAGTTACTGGTGCAACTCGTTTCGAGTTACGCGTATTTCTTCTGAACTTCCTGGGCGACCGCGGTCGGGACCGGCTCGTAATGGTCGAACTGCATCGTGTAGGCCGCGCGGCCCTGGCTCATCGAGCGAAGGTTGTCCACGTATTTGAACATGTTGGCGAGCGGCACCATCGCGTTGATGACCACCGCGACGCCGCGGGCCTCCTGGCCCTGGATCTGGCCACGACGGCCGTTCAGGTCGCCGATAACGCTGCCGACGTAATCTTCCGGCGTCACCACCTCGACCTTCATGATCGGCTCGAGCAACTGCACGCCAAGCTTGGGCGCTGCTTCACGGAAGCAGGCGCGGCCGGCGATTTCGAAGGCCAGAACCGACGAGTCCACGTCGTGGTAGGCGCCATCGATCAGCGTCGCCTTGACGCCGATCATCGGGAAGCCGGCGAACGGGCCCGAGGTCATGACGCTGTTGATGCCCTTTTCGACACCGGGGATGTATTCCTTCGGCACAGCGCCGCCGACGATCTTGGTTTCGAACTCGAATTCGCTGCTTTCCGGATTCGGCTCGAACAGGATCTTGACGCGGGCGAACTGGCCGGTACCGCCGGTCTGCTTCTTGTGCGTGTAGTCCTGCTCGTGCTTGCGGGTGATCGTCTCGCGGTAGGCCACCTGCGGTGCGCCGACATTGGCCTCGACCTTGAACTCGCGGCGCATGCGGTCGACGATGATGTCGAGGTGAAGTTCGCCCATGCCGGAGATGATGGTCTGGCCGCTTTCCTCGTCGGTCTTGACGCGGAAGGACGGATCCTCGGCGGCCAGGCGGTGAAGGGCGAGGCCCATCTTTTCCTGGTCGTTCTTGGTCTTCGGCTCGATGGCGATCTGGATGACCGGATCGGGGAATTCCATGCGCTCGAGGATGACCGGATGCAGCGGATCACTGAGCGTGTCGCCGGTGGTGGTGTCCTTGAGACCAGCGAGGGCGACGATGTCGCCGGCAAATGCCTCTTCGACGTCGGCGCGCGAATTCGCATGCATCTGCAACATGCGGCCGATGCGCTCTTTCTTGCCCTTCACGGTGTTGTCGACCGAGATGCCCTTGGTGAGCTTGCCCGAATAGATGCGGGCAAAGGTGAGTGAACCGACGAACGGGTCGTTCATGATCTTGAAGGCGAGCATCGACAGCGGCTCGTTGTCGTCGGCATGACGCTCGATCTCGGCGTCGGTCTTGGCGTCGACGCCCTTGATGGCAGGGACATCGGCCGGCGACGGCAGATATTCGACGACGGCGTCGAGCAGCGGCTGCACGCCCTTGTTCTTGAAGGCCGAGCCGCAGAACATCGGATAGAACTTCACCGCGATCGTGCCCTTGCGGATGAGTGCACGGATCTCGTCGTTGCTCGGCATCTTGCCTTCGAGGTAATTCTCGAGCGCCGTTTCGTCCATTTCGACGGCGGCCTCAATCATCTTCTCGCGGTATTCTTCGGCACGAGCCTTGAGGTCGGCAGGGATCTCGACGATGTCCCAGGCAGCGCCCAGCGTCTCGTCGCGCCAGACCAGCGCGTTCATCTCGACGAGATCGACGACACCCTTGAACTCGGTCTCGGCGCCGATCGGCAACTGCATGACGACGGCATGCGCACCGAGGCGCGAACCGATCATCTCGACCGAGCGGTAAAAGTCGGCGCCTATCTTGTCCATCTTGTTGCAGAAGATCATGCGCGGCACGCGATACTTGTCGGCCTGGCGCCAGACGGTCTCCGTCTGCGGCTCGACACCGGCATTGGCATCGAGCAGCGCGATGGCGCCGTCGAGCACGCGCAGCGAACGCTCGACCTCGATGGTGAAGTCGACGTGGCCGGGGGTGTCGATGATGTTGAAGCGATACATCTTGCCGTCGCGACCCTTCCAGAAGGTCGTGGTGGCGGCCGACGTGATGGTGATGCCGCGCTCCTGCTCCTGCTCCATCCAATCCATGGTCGCAGCGCCGTCGTGGACTTCGCCGATCTTGTGCGACTTGCCCGTGTAATAGAGGACGCGCTCGGTGGTCGTCGTCTTGCCGGCGTCGATATGCGCCATGATACCGAAATTGCGGTAGTCTTCGATTTTATATTCGCGGGCCATGGGAGGTGCCTCTTCAGTCTCGTTCGCGCTTTACCAGCGGTAGTGCGCGAAAGCGCGGTTGGCTTCTGCCATCTTGTGGGTGTCTTCACGCTTCTTGACGGCGGTGCCGCGGTTGTTGGCCGCGTCCATCAGCTCGCCGGAGAGGCGGTCGACCATGGTGGTCTCGTTGCGGTTGCGGGCGGCAGCGATCAGCCAGCGGATGGCCAATGCCTGCCGGCGCTCCGGGCGCACGTCGACCGGAACCTGGTAGGTGGCGCCGCCGACGCGGCGCGAACGCACTTCCACATGTGGCGCGACATTGTCGAGCGCCTGATGGAAGACGGTGACCGGCTCCTGCTTGGTCTTGGACTGGACCTGGTCGAGCGCGCCGTAGACGATGGTCTCGGCAACCGACTTCTTGCCATCATACATGACGGCATTCATGAACTTGGTGACGATCAGGTCGCCGAACTTCGGGTCCGGATTGATCTCACGCTTTTCTGCACTGTGACGACGGGACATTTTTTCTCTGCCTCAATTCTACGCGGTGGCCTGGATCCCGGATCGTCGCTTGACGCCGTCCGGAACGACCTTGGCTACGCTTCGGTCACTTCGGACGCTTGGCGCCGTATTTCGAACGGCGCTGCTTGCGGTTCTTCACGCCTTGCGTGTCGAGCACGCCGCGGATGATGTGGTAACGGACGCCCGGAAGATCTTTGACGCGGCCGCCGCGGATCATCACCACCGAGTGTTCCTGAAGGTTGTGGCCTTCGCCGGGGATGTAGCCGATCACTTCAAAACCATTGGTCAGACGGATCTTGGCCACCTTGCGCAGCGCCGAGTTCGGCTTCTTCGGCGTCGTGGTGTAGACGCGCGTGCAGACGCCCCGCTTCTGCGGGTTCTGCTGCATGGCCGGGACCTTGTTGCGCTTCACCGGCGCAATGCGCGGCTTGCGGATCAGCTGGTTGACGGTAGGCATTAAACCCTCTTGTCTCTCAATTCCGTGTCTTGCCCGGTCAGGGCCGCTCAAAGCGTCATTTCCATACGCAAATTCGGGCCACAAACCGCGCCTCGCGGTCTTGCCCGAACAAATGGCAGAGGAAGCGGAAGCCGCTTCATGCACGCCGGAAATGTCTTTTCGCTCGTAAAACGAACCCTGTTTGAGGCAAACTCCAAAGCGTGTCGCTTCGGAAGCGAGAGCCTCACATCGGTTCTGACTGGGCGGCTTCTACTCGTGTGGCCACTGTCCGTCAACCCCGGAGCGGCAAATATTGCGCTGAACCCGAGGTTTGGCAGCCATGCGAAAAACGCATGTAATTTTCTTGCGCCGTTTTTCAAGAGGAAGGCAGAAAGTGACCGGCTTGCGGCTGTTTCCACGCCGTGCTTCGTGCGAAAAGGCGGCATGAACAGCCCAAAACCCCTCGCCCGGAGGTACGAACCCGTGAATGACAATGAGGAGCGCCCGGTCACCATTATTACCGGCCGGGTGTGGAAGCGCAAAGGCGGCAAGCCGGAAGGCGTGCATGTGATGCTGGTCGCCCCGGACGACGATTCGGCGGTGCGCCGCGCTCTCGAATCACTTGCCGCGGAAGGTTACGCCGAGGCCGATCTCGACCAGATCGGTGACCTGGACGGCGTGCCCGACGAGGAGCCGCATCTGTCCGCCTATCAGGGCGCGCTCGAAGGCGAAGTGTCGATCGTGACCTTCGATGTGCCGATCTGAAGAGATCTGAATCGCGGTCGATCTCACGGCCGGCGACAAAAGCCCGGCGACTTGCCCGACACAAGTTCTCTGCTAAGAAGCGACCTCCGGTAAAACCAAGCACACTCAACCTGCGGAGCTCCCATGTCCTCTAATCCCATCAAGCTCGGCATCGTCGGCGTGGGAAAGATCGTCCGCGACCAGCACCTGCCGGCCTTGGCGAAGGACCAGGATTATCGCCTGGTCGCCGCAGCGAGCCGCCACGGCAAAGTCGAAGACATCCCGAATTTCCCGACGATCGAGGCGATGCTCGACGCGGTGCCGGAGCTCGAGGCGGTGTCGCTGTGCATGCCGCCGCAGTTCCGTTATGACGCCGCACGCACGGCGCTGGTGGCGAAAAAGCATGTCTTCCTGGAAAAGCCGCCCGGCGCCACGGTCAGCGAGGTCGAGGACCTGAAGGCGCTGGCGGCAGCGAACGGCGTCTGCCTGTTCGCCAGTTGGCACTCGCGCTATGCGCCGGCTGTCGAGGCCGCTCGCGCTTTCCTCGGTTCAACCAAAAGCAGATCGGCGGCTATCATCTGGAAGGAAGATGTCCGCCGCTGGCATCCGAATCAGGAATGGATCTGGGCACCGGGCGGCTTCGGCGTCTTCGATCCCGGCATCAACGCACTGTCGATCGCCACCCACATCCTGCCGCCAATGTTCATCAGTTCGGCAGAGCTCGATTTTCCGGAGAACCGTGCATCCCCGGTCGCGGCCCATGTCACCTTCCGCACCTCGGATGGATTGCCGGTGACGATGGAACTCGACTGGCTTCAGACCGGCCCGCAGAGCTGGGACATCCTGGCCGAGACGGACCGGGGTAAAATGGTGCTTTCCGGCGGCGGCTCGAAGCTCGCCGTCGACGGCCGCGTCGTTCACGAGGGGCCGGAAGCGGAATACCCGATGCTTTACAAGCGCTTTGCCGAGATCGTGCGCGCGGGTACCTCCGACGTCGATCTCGCGCCCCTTCAGCACGTCGCCGACGCGTTCATGCTGGGCAAGCGCAATGTGGTGCAAGCTTTTTTCGATTGATCAGCGGGCGTCGGCCGGATCGCATGTCCGGCGACGCACCGCGCAAGTTCAATTGACGATCGCTATGGCAAAGCCGTCATAGCCCTTGGCGCCAACAGTCTGGATCGCGGTGCCTTCCAGACGCTTGTCGCCGCCGAAGAACGAGAACGCCGCGCGTGCCCCTTCGACATTGGCGTCACGACCATCTTCATTCACCACCGCGCCGTCACGGATGACATTGTCGCAGACGATGACGGTCCCCGGCCTCGAAAGACGCATGGCCCACGACAGATAGTGCGGGTTGTTCGGCTTGTCGGCGTCGATGAAGATGAAGTCGAATGGCCCGGCATTCTCGGCGCCTAACGCCGCAAGCGATTGAAGCGCCGGTCCGACCCGCAGTTCTACCCGGTCCGACACCCCTGCGCGTTCAAAGTTCGACCGCGCGACACTGGCGTGGTGCGGGTCAAGCTCGAGCGTCACGACCTTGCCGTCCACGGGCAACGCTCGCGCCATCCAGATTGTCGAGTAGCCGCCCAACGTGCCGATTTCGAGTACCTTCTTGGCTCCCTGCATTCGCGCAAGAAGTGACAGCAGCTTGCCTTGTGCCGGCGAAACGTCGATCGCCGGCAGGCCGTGGTCATGGTTGGCCGCCAGAACGGCATCGAGGGCGGGATCCGCATCGAAAAGAGCCTCGACAATGTAGTCGTCGACAGAAGCCCAGGTCTTCATGCTCATCGTTTTCTTCTCCGATCCGATTAGAGAACCAAAATGCGAAAAGGGGCCACTTGGGCCCCTTTTCTATCTTCTCTTTCTTGCGCGCTTACTGCGCGGCGGAAGCCATGTCGGTCAGCATCGGCTCGGCGACCTCGACGCCGGACGCCTTGCGGCGCTCGTCGATGATCAGCTCGTCGCGCGAGGTGGCGATGCGCCGGATCTGGCTCATCGTGCCGCCGGTGCCGGCCGGGATCAGCCGGCCGACGATGACGTTTTCCTTCAGGCCCTGCAGCATGTCGGTCTTGCCGGCAACCGCAGCTTCGGTCAGCACCCTCGTCGTCTCCTGGAAGGAGGCGGCCGAGATGAAGGACGGCGTCTGCAGCGAGGCCTTGGTTATGCCGAGCAGCACCGGCTGGCCTTCGGCCGGCTTCTTGCCTTCCTCGACCAGGCGCTCGTTGACCTCTTCCAGTTCGATCACGTCGACGTGGTCGCCCGGAATGTAGGTCGAATCGCCCTGCGTGGTGATCTCGACCTTCTGCAGCATCTGGCGAACGATCACCTCGATGTGCTTGTCGTTGATCGACACGCCCTGCAGGCGGTAGACCTCCTGGATCTCGTTGACGAGGTAGGAGGCAAGCGCCTCCACGCCCTTGATCGCCAGGATGTCGTGCGGTGCCGGATTGCCGTCGAGGATGTAGTCGCCCTTCTCGATGACGTCGCCATCCTGAAGATGGAACGGCTTGCCCTTCGGGATCAGGTATTCGACGGGCTCAAGCGTCGAGTCATGCGGTTCGATGATGATACGGCGCTTGTTCTTGTAGTCGCGGCCGAAGCGGATCGTGCCATCGATCTCGGCGATGATGGCGTGATCCTTCGGACGGCGTGCCTCGAACAGCTCGGCAACACGCGGCAGACCGCCGGTGATGTCCTTGGTCTTGGCGCTTTCCATCGGGATACGCGCCAGCACGTCGCCCGGGCGAACCTGCGCACCCGGCTCGACCGAAAGAATGGCCTCGACCGAGAGCAGGAAGCGGGCGTCGCCACCTTTCGACAGCTTGCCGACCTTGCCCTTGGCATCCAGGACGGCGATCGCCGGCTTGAGGTCGTTGCCGCGTGGCGTCGAACGCCAGTCGATGACCTCGCGCTTGGTGATGCCGGTGGATTCGTCGGCGGTTTCCTGAACGGAAATGCCGTCGACCAGATCCTCGAACGCGACCTTGCCCTCGATTTCGGTGAGGACCGGGCGGGTATAAGGATCCCACTCGGCGATACGCTGGCCGCGCTTCACCTTGTCGCCATCGTCGACGAAGATCCGCGAACCGTAGGTGACGCGGTGCGTGGCGCGTTCCTTGCCGGCCTCGTCGAGGATCAGCACCGCCATATTGCGGCCCATGACCATCAGCTGGCCGTCGGAGTTGCGCACCACGTTGCGGTTGCGGATCTCGACCTTGCCCTCGTACGAGGCTTCAAGGAACGAGGAATCCACCACCTGCGCCGTGCCGCCCATGTGGAAGGTACGCATGGTGAGCTGGGTGCCCGGCTCGCCGATCGACTGCGCCGCGATGACGCCGACAGCCTCGCCCTGGTTGACCGGAGTGCCGCGGGCCAGATCGCGTCCGTAGCAGACCGCGCAGACGCCGACCCTGACCTCGCAGGTCAGCGCCGAACGGATGCGGACCGACTGCACGCCGGCCTTTTCGATCAGTTCCACGTCACGCTCGTCCATCAGCGTTCCGGCCTTGACCAGAACCTCGCCGGTGACCGGGTGGGTGATGTCGTCGAGCGAGGTGCGGCCGAGAACGCGCTGGCCAACCGAGGCGACGACCTGACCGGCATCGACGATCGGCTGCATAGTGAGGCCCTTGTCGGTGCCGCAGTCGAGCGAGTTGACGATGCAGTCCTGCGCCACGTCGACGAGACGACGCGTCAGATAACCCGAGTTCGCCGTCTTCAAGGCGGTGTCGGCCAGACCCTTACGGGCGCCGTGGGTCGAGTTGAAGTACTCGAGCACCGTGAGGCCTTCCTTGAAGTTCGAGATGATCGGCGTCTCGATGATTTCACCGCTAGGCTTGGCCATCAGGCCGCGCA
The DNA here is from genome assembly GCF_040319905.1 of Mesorhizobium sp. M0833. Classification (NCBI taxonomy): domain Bacteria; kingdom Pseudomonadati; phylum Pseudomonadota; class Alphaproteobacteria; order Hyphomicrobiales; family Phyllobacteriaceae; genus Mesorhizobium; species Mesorhizobium sp. M0833. The sequence goes on from NZ_JAMYOQ010000011.1 coordinate 100,841, forward strand.
TGCCGGCAAGCTGGCGCATCTGGGTGGGCGAACCGCGCGCACCGGAGTGCGACATCATGTAGATCGAGTTCATCGGCTTCTGACGGCCGTTGTCCTCGAACTCGACAGCCTTGATGCGGGCCATCATTTCGTCGGCGACCTTTTCCGAGCACTTGGCCCAGGCGTCGACGACCTTGTTGTACTTCTCGCCCTGGGTGATCAGGCCGTCATTGTACTGCTGCTCGTACTCCTTGGCCAAAGCCTCGGTGTCGGACACCAGCTTGATCTTGGCGTCCGGAATCAGCATGTCGTCCTTGCCGAACGAAATGCCGGCACGGCAGGCGTGGCTGAAGCCGAGAGCCATGATGCGATCGCAGAAAATGACCGTCTCCTTCTGACCGCAATGGCGGTAGACGGTGTCGATCATCTTGGAGATGTTCTTCTTGGTCATCTCCTGGTTGGCGGTCTCGTACGGCACATTGTGGTTCTTCGGCAGAAGTTCGCCGATGATCATGCGGCCAGGCGTAGTGTCGTAGATCTTCGACACGACCTTGCCGTCGGCGTCGACCGTACGGAAGCGCCCCTTGATCTTGGCATGCAGCGTCACCGCCTTGGTCTCGAGCGCGTGCTGGAGTTCGCCCATGTCGGCAAACACCATGCCCTCGCCCGGCTCGTTCTGGTTGACGATCGAGAGATAGTAGAGACCGAGAACCATGTCCTGCGACGGCACGATGATCGGCGCACCGGAAGCCGGGTGCAGGATGTTGTTGGTCGACATCATCAGCACGCGGGCTTCGAGCTGCGCTTCCAGCGACAGCGGCACGTGGACCGCCATCTGGTCGCCGTCGAAGTCGGCGTTGAAGGCCGTGCAGACCAGCGGGTGAAGCTGGATCGCCTTGCCTTCGATCAGGATCGGCTCGAACGCCTGGATGCCGAGGCGGTGCAGCGTCGGCGCGCGGTTCAACAGCACCGGATGCTCGCGGATGACCTCGTCGAGGATATCCCAGACCTCCGGACGCTCCTTCTCGACCAACTTCTTCGCCTGCTTGACGGTCGAGGAGTAACCCTTGGCGTCGAGACGGGCGTAGATGAAGGGCTTGAACAGTTCGAGCGCCATCTTCTTTGGCAGGCCGCACTGGTGCAGCTTGAGCTCGGGACCGGTGACGATGACCGAACGGCCGGAATAGTCGACGCGCTTGCCGAGCAGGTTCTGGCGGAACCGGCCCTGCTTGCCCTTCAGCATGTCGGACAGCGACTTCAGCGGACGCTTGTTGGCGCCGGTGATGACGCGGCCGCGACGGCCGTTGTCGAACAGTGCATCGACGGCTTCCTGCAGCATGCGCTTTTCATTGCGCACGATGATGCCGGGCGCGCGCAGCTCGATCAGCCGCTTCAGGCGGTTGTTGCGGTTGATGACGCGGCGATAGAGATCGTTCAGATCCGACGTGGCGAAACGGCCGCCGTCCAGCGGGACAAGCGGGCGCAGGTCCGGCGGGATCACCGGAACCACTTTCATGATCATCCATTCCGGACGGTTGCCGGACTCCATGAAGTTCTCGACGACCTTGAGCCGCTTCAGGTACTTCTTCTGCTTGAGCTAGGAGGTGGTCGAAGCCAGTTCCGAGCGCAGATCGCCGGCGATCTTCTCGAGGTCCATGCCGGCCAGCAGGTCGTGGATCGCCTCGGCGCCAATCATGGCGGTGAACGAATCCTCGCCATACTCGTCGACGGCCATCATGTACTCTTCCTCGCTGAGCAGCTGGTGCTCCTTCAGCGCGGTCAGGCCGGGTTCGGTGACGATGTAGTTCTCGAAATAGAGGACGCGCTCGATGTCCTTCAACGTCATGTCGAGCAGCGTGCCGATGCGCGACGGCAGCGACTTCAGGAACCAGATGTGGGCGACCGGTGCCGCCAGCTCGATATGGCCCATGCGCTCGCGGCGGACGCGCGACAGCGTGACTTCGACGCCGCACTTCTCGCAGATGACGCCCTTGTACTTCATGCGCTTGTACTTGCCGCACAGGCACTCATAGTCCTTGATCGGACCAAAAATGCGTGCGCAGAACAGGCCGTCACGCTCCGGCTTGAAGGTGCGGTAGTTGATGGTCTCCGGCTTCTTGATCTCGCCGAACGACCAGGACAGAATCTTCTCAGGGCTGGCAAGCGAGATCCGGATGGAATCGAACACCTGCGCGGGCGCCTGGGGATTGAAGAGATTCATGACCTCTTGGTTCATGCCGTTCTCCTTTTCGGGGTCCTCGAAACCCCTTGCATCTAGCGCGGGCCAAACGCCCGCCGACTTGATCGGCCATCGGCCGAAGAATTTGGGTGCGCCCCGGTCGCGAGAGCCCTCTCCCGCGACCGAGCGTCTTGCTTATTCGGCCGCGTCGGGCAGCCGGATCGGGTTTTCGTCGAGTTTGGTGTTCTCCAGCTCGACGTTGAGGCCGAGAGACCGCATTTCCTTGACGAGAACGTTGAAGCTCTCGGGGATGCCGGCCTCGAAGGTGTCGTCGCCTCTGACGATCGCCTCGTAGACCTTGGTGCGGCCGGCGACGTCGTCCGACTTCACCGTCAGCATCTCCTGCAGCGTGTAGGCGGCGCCGTATGCTTCCAGCGCCCAGACCTCCATCTCGCCGAAGCGCTGGCCACCGAACTGCGCCTTGCCGCCCAGCGGCTGCTGGGTAACGAGCGAGTACGGCCCGATCGAACGCGCGTGGATCTTGTCGTCCACAAGGTGGTGAAGCTTGAGCATATATATATAGCCCATCGTCACTTTGCGATCGAACGGTTCGCCGGTGCGTCCGTCATAGAGCTGCGACTGACCGCTGGTGTGCAGGCCTGCCTGCTCCAGCATGATGTTGATGTCGGCCTCGTGCGCGCCGTCGAACACCGGTGTCGCGATGGAGACGCCGCGGCGCATCTGCTCGCTGAGGCGAATGATGCTCTCGTCGTCATATTCGCGGATCGGCTCGTTGCGGTCGTTGGCCGGCATGAAGCTCTCGAGCGTCTTGCGCAGCGGCTTGATGTCGCCCGCCGTCTTGTACGCGTCGATCAGATCGCCGATCTTCTTGCCCATTCCGGCGCAAGCCCAGCCCAGATGCGTTTCCAGGATCTGGCCGACATTCATGCGCGACGGCACACCCAGCGGGTTAAGCACGATATCGGCATGCGTGCCGTCCTCGAGGAAAGGCATGTCCTCGACCGGAACGATCCGCGAGACGACACCCTTGTTGCCGTGCCGGCCGGCCATCTTGTCGCCGGGCTGCATCTTGCGCTTCACGGCCACGAAGACCTTAACCATCTTCATGACGCCCGGAGGCATTTCGTCGCCGCGCTGCACCTTCTCGACCTTGTCCATGAAGCGCTGCTCGAGCGCCTTCTTGGAATCGTCGTACTGGCCACGCAGGGCTTCCAGTTCGCTCTGGAGCTTTTCGTTCTCCACGGCAAACTGCCACCACTGCGAACGCGGATACTCGTCGAGCGTGTCCTTCGACAGCTTCGAGCCCTTCTTGAAGCCCTTCGGCCCGGCAATCGCTTCCTTGCCGACGAGAACGTCGGAAAGACGCGAATAGACGTTGCGGTCGAGGATCGCCTGCTCGTCGTCGCGGTCCTTGGCGAGGCGTTCGATCTCCTCGCGCTCGATCGCCATGGCGCGCTCGTCCTTCTCGACGCCGTGGCGGTTGAAGACACGCACTTCGACGACGGTGCCGAAGGTTCCCGGAGGCATGCGCATCGAGGTGTCGCGCACGTCCGAGGCCTTTTCACCGAAGATGGCGCGCAGCAGCTTTTCTTCCGGCGTCATCGGGCTTTCGCCCTTCGGCGTGATCTTGCCGACCAGGATGTCGCCCGGCTGCACTTCCGCACCGATGTAGACGATACCGGCCTCATCGAGGTTCTTCAGCGCTTCTTCCGAGACGTTCGGGATATCGCGCGTGATCTCCTCCGGCCCGAGCTTGGTGTCGCGGGCCATGACTTCGAATTCCTCGATGTGGATCGAGGTGAAGACGTCGTCGGCGACGATGCGCTCGGACAGAAGGATGGAATCCTCGTAGTTGTAGCCGTTCCACGGCATGAACGCGACCAGCACGTTCCGGCCAAGGGCCAGATCGCCGAGCTCGGTCGACGGGCCGTCGGCAATGATGTCGCCCTTGTTGACCCGGTCGCCCATGCGCACCAGCGGACGCTGGTTAATGCAGGTGTTCTGGTTCGAACGCTGGAACTTCATCAGCCGGTAGATATCGACGCCGGACTTGCCGGGATCGAGATCTTCCGTGGCGCGGATGACGATACGCGTCGCGTCCACCTGGTCGACGATGCCGCCGCGGCGGGCGCCGATGGCGGCGCCCGAGTCACGGGCGACGATCGGCTCCATGCCGGTGCCGACGAACGGCGCTTCGGCGCGCACCAGCGGCACGGCCTGACGCTGCATGTTAGAGCCCATCAGCGCACGGTTGGCGTCGTCGTTCTCGAGGAACGGGATCAGAGCCGCGGCCACCGACACCATCTGCTTCGGCGATACGTCCATCAGATCGACGTTTTCGCGCGGCGCCATCATCACTTCGCCGGCGTTGCGGCAAATGACGAATTCGTCGACGAAATGACCATTCTTGTCGAGCTCGGCATTGGCCTGCGCGACGTGGTGCTTGGCCTCTTCCATAGCCGACAGGTAAACGACCTCATTGGTCAGCTTGCCATTGACGATCTTGCGGTACGGGCTCTCGATGAAGCCGTATTTGTTGACGCGCGCGAAGGTCGCCAGCGAGTTAATCAGGCCGATATTCGGGCCTTCCGGCGTCTCGATCGGGCAGATGCGACCGTAATGCGTCGGATGCACGTCGCGCACTTCGAAACCGGCACGCTCGCGGGTCAGACCGCCCGGTCCAAGCGCCGAAAGACGGCGCTTGTGGGTGATCTCCGACAGCGGGTTGGTCTGATCCATGAACTGCGACAGCTGCGAGGAACCGAAGAACTCGCGCACGGCGGCAGCCGCCGGCTTGGCGTTGATCAGGTCCTGCGGCATCACCGTGTCGATCTCGATCGAGGACATGCGTTCCTTGATCGCGCGCTCCATGCGCAGCAGCCCGACGCGGTACTGGTTCTCCATCAGCTCGCCGACCGAGCGCACGCGGCGATTGCCGAGATTGTCGATGTCGTCGATCTCGCCCTTGCCGTCGCGCAGTTCGACCAGCGTCTTGACCACGGCCAGGATGTCCTCCTTGCGCAGCACGCGCACCGTGTCCTCGGCCTTGAGCTCAAGGCGCATGTTCATCTTGACGCGGCCGACGGCCGACAAGTCGTAGCGCTCGCTGTCGAAGAACAGCGAGTTGAACATGGCTTCGGCGGTCTCGAGCGTCGGCGGCTCGCCCGGGCGCATGACACGATAGATGTCGAACAGTGCGTCCTGGCGGCTCTCGTTCTTGTCGACGTTGAGCGTGTTGCGGATGTAGGCGCCGACGTTGACATGGTCGATGTCGAGAACCTTGATCTCGTCCTCGCCGGTGCCGAGCAGCACTTTCAGCGTCTTTTCGTCGATCTCGTCGCCGGCTTCGAGGAATATCTCACCGGTCGCATAGTTGACGATATCCTCGGCGAGATAGTTGCCGAGCAGATCCTCGTCGGTCGCCTTGATCGCCTTGAGACCCTTTTCGCCAAGCGCCCTGGCCTGGCGGGCAGTGATCTTCTTGCCGGCCTCGACGACGACCTCGCCGGTGTCGGCGTCGACCAGGTCACCAACAGCCTTGAGGCCGCGGAAACGCTCGACGTTGAATGGGATACGCCAATGGTCGCCGGCGCGCTTGTAGGTGATCTTGTTGTAGAAGGTCGACAGGATCTCTTCGCCGTCCATGCCGAGCGCCATCAGCAGCGACGTGACCGGAATCTTGCGGCGGCGGTCGATACGGGCGTGCACGACGTCCTTGCTATCGAACTCGATGTCGAGCCATGAGCCGCGATAGGGAATGACGCGCGCGGCAAACAGAAGCTTGCCGGACGAGTGCGACTTGCCCTTGTCATGGTCGAAGAAGACGCCCGGCGAACGGTGCATCTGCGAGACGATGACGCGCTCGGTGCCGTTGACGATGAAGGTGCCGTTCAAGGTCATGAGCGGCATGTCGCCCATGTAAACGTCCTGCTCCTTAATGTCCTTGATCGACTTCGCGCCGGTATCCTCGTCGATATCGAACACGATGAGGCGCAGCGTCACCTTGAGCGGCGCCGCGTAGGTCAGGTCGCGCTGACGGCATTCGTCAACGTCGAATTTCGGTCCCTCGAACTCGTACTTCACGAATTCCAGCATCGAGGAGCCGGAAAAATCGGAAATCGGGAAGACCGACTTGAAAACTGCCTGCAGCCCCTCGTCAGGACGCCCGCCCTTGGGCTCCTCCACCATCAGGAACTGGTCATAGGATGCCTTCTGAACCTCGATCAGGTTCGGCATCTCCGCAACTTCCGGGATCTTTCCGAAAAACTTGCGTACGCGTCTGCGGCCATTGAAAGTCTGGGTCTGGGCCATCGTCGCTCCTTAGCTCAATTCTCGGGACGAGCCTCGCCGCGGCTCGCCTTGCATCTCGGGCCACCTTGGCGGCCCTGTCTTGTTGCCCGCCGCCTGGAGGCGGCTTCTTGTCTTTTCACCCACCACCAATTGGTGGTGGGCCAGAAACGGGAGAAAACCCGTTTCCTGAAGGCCGGTTTGCGGCCCTCAGGAAAGAGGTTTTCGCACTCTTCGCGCTATGAGCCTCCCCTAGACGTGATGGGAGTGGCGGACGGCGCGACGCCATCCGCCGGTACTCAACGCTTACTTCAGTTCAACCTTCGCGCCGGCTGCTTCCAGCTGGGCCTTGAACTTGTCCGCGTCGGCCTTGGAAACGCCTTCCTTGACCGGCTTCGGAGCCGCCTCGACCAGGTCCTTGGCTTCCTTGAGGCCAAGACCGGTGATGGCGCGAACTTCCTTGATGACGTTGATCTTCTGAGCGCCTGCCTCGGTGAGGACGACGTCGAATTCCGTCTTTTCCTCGACAGGAGCAGCAGCGGCCGCAGCGCCGCCGGCAGCGGCAACCGCCACCGGAGCAGCGGCGGAAACGCCCCACTTTTCTTCAAGAAGCTTCGACAGCTCGGCCGCCTCGAGGACGGTCAGCTTCGAAAGGTCGTCTACGATCTTTGCCAGATCAGCCATTGCAATGTTCCTTCATAAGGTTCGAACGTGTGTTTGTGATAGCGAGGAACGGCCTCATGCCGCCTCGTCCTTCCGGGCGTAAGCGCCGATGACGCGCGCGACCGAGGCCGCAGGCGCATTGACGATCTGGGCGATCCGGGTTGCCGGCGTGGCGATCATGCCAACCAGCCTGGCGCGCAGCTCATCGAGCGACGGAAGTGTGGCGAGTGCCTTCACACCGTCGGCGTTGAGCGAGGTGGTGCCCATTGCGCCACCGAGAATGACAAGCTTGTCATTTCCCTTGGCGAAATCGGACGCGACCTTCGGCGCCGCAATCGGATCCTCCGAATAGGCGATCAGCGTCTGTCCCTTGAACAGCTCGATGATCGATGCGGAGTCCGTGCCCTGAAGAGCGATTTTGGCGAGACGGTTCTTCGCGACTTTGACGGTGCCACCGGCGGCGCGCATTTTCGACCGAAGGTCGTTCATTTGCGCGACGGTGATACCGGCGTAGTGGGCCACGACGACTGAACCAGCGCTTGAAAACGCATCATTCAGGCCCGTGACGAGTTCGCGTTTTTCCGCTCTGTCCACTGCCTATCTCCAGTTGACCCCTGCCCTCTACGAAGGACAGGCGTCGGGTTGCCTTTTTGCCGGCCGGGCCATCCAGTAACGGATCTCCCGAACGGCGCTCGAGGATCCTGCCCCCTTTCGCCACACCTGCCGGCAAGCCGGACGGTGCGCAGACAAAAGGCAAACACGGTTCGAACCTTTCATTGGAGCTTTCGCTCCGTTGTCCGGTCTTCACCCGTCTCATGCAGGCCCACATGAATTAAGGCCCACATCACCTAAGGCTTGGGGGCCGCCTGCAATCTCGGACAGGATGTCCGGAAGCCTTTCGGCTTCCGGTGCCGGGCCGCCGACAGGTCGGAGGCCCGGAATTCTTTCACGGATCAGCGTTTTAGCGGCCGATCCAATTGTTCGTATCAGGACGCTGCGAGCGTCGAGACGTCGAGCTTGAGGCCCGGGCCCATCGTCGAGGTGACCGACACCTTCTTGACGTAGTTGCCCTTGGCCCCAGCCGGCTTTGCCCTGGTCACCGCGTCTGCGAAGGCGCGGACGTTTTCTTCCAGCGCCTTGACGTCGAACGACACCTTGCCGACGCCGGCATGAACGATGCCGGCCTTCTCGACGCGGAACTCGACGGCGCCGCCCTTCGATGCCTTGACAGCGGCGGCAACGTCAGTGGTGACGGTGCCGACCTTCGGGTTCGGCATCATGCCGCGCGGACCGAGCACCTTGCCGAGACGGCCGACCAGCGGCATCATGTCCGGCGTGGCGATGCAGCGGTCAAAGTCGATCGTGCCCTTCTGGACGATGTCGACCAAGTCCTCCGCTCCGACGATGTCGGCGCCGGCGGCCTTGGCCTCCTCGGCCTTGTCGCCGCGCGCGAACACGGCGACGCGAACGCTGCGGCCGGTGCCGTTCGGCAGATTGACCACGCCGCGGACCATCTGGTCGGCATGACGGGGATCGACGCCGAGGTTCATCGCGACTTCGACGGTCTCATCAAACTTCACCGAGGAGCGATCCTTGAGCAGCTTCAGCGCCTCACCCAAAGCGTAAGCCTTGTTGGGGTCGATGCCTTCGCGGGTCTTCGATACACGCTTTGCAATCTTTGCCATGATCTCAGCCCACCACTTCCAGACCCATCGAGCGGGCGGAGCCCTCGACCATGCGCATGGCCGCCTCGACGTCGTTTGCGTTCAGATCCTTCATCTTCTGCTCGGCGATGGCGCGCACCTTGTCGCGGCCGATCGTACCGGCCTTGAGCTTGCCCGGCTCCTTGGAACCCGACTTCAGGTTGGCGGCCTTCTTCAGGAAATAGCTCACCGGCGGCGTCTTCATGACGAAGGTGAACGACTTGTCCTGGTAGTAGGTGATGACGACCGGAACCGGCGAACCCTTTTCCATTTCCTGGGTCTGCGCGTTGAACGCCTTGCAGAACTCCATGATGTTGATGCCACGCTGACCAAGCGCCGGGCCGATCGGGGGCGACGGCGTGGCCGATCCCGCGGAAACCTGGAGCTTGAGCTGGCCTGCAATTTTCTTAGCCATCTCTCTTCCTGCCTTTTCTCATGCCGGTCTTGCCGGCGGTTGCAGTCTGGTGGTGCGGTCCGCGCGGCCGGCTAAAGCCGCATTCGCCTCCCACCCGTTTTGGCCGCGCGATCTCCGCACCGCCTTCCCTGCCGCCGAAACCGGTGCAGGGATTTCGGATCAGCCCTTCTCGACCTGTCCGAATTCCAGATCGACCGGCACAGCGCGCCCGAAGATCGAAACTTCCACCTTGAGCCGCGCCCGCTCCTCGTCCACTTCCTGGACGAAACCGTTGAAGGACGCGAATGGTCCATCCGAAACGCGGATCGCTTCGCCGATCTCGAACGTCACCGACGGCTTCGGCCGCTCGACGCCCTCCTGAACTTGGTTCAGGATACGCTGGGCCTCGGCTTCGGTGATCGGCACCGGCTTGGAGTCGCCCAGGAAACCGGTGACCTTCGGCGTGTTCTTGACGAGCGAGAACACGGCGTCGGTCAGATTGGCCTTCAGCAGCACATAGCCCGGGAAGAACTTGCGCTCGGCATCGACCTTGCGGCCGCGGCGGATCTCGACGACCTTCTCGGTCGGCACCACGATCTGCTCGATGTCGGCGGACAGGCCCTTCTGCTTGGCCTTGTTCTCAATGTCCTCGGCGACCTTCTTTTCAAAGTTCGAGTAGGCGTGGACGATGTACCACCGCGCGGTCATTTCAAGACTTCTCCGTAATCGCCGGACTTACTGTCCGAGGCCGAGGATTTTTTCGACCGCAAAGCCCATGGCCACGTCTGCGGTAAAGAAAAAGATCATCGCGATGACCGCGAACACAAGGACCATCACCGTCGAGATCATCGTTTCGCGCCGCGACGGCCAAGTGACCTTGGCGGTCTCCGCGCGAACCTGCTGGAGAAAAGTGAAGGGATTTGTGGTTTTCGAAGCCATATGCCGCTCTGTCTGCAGGACCCGTTGGCCGGGCCCCCTGGATGATCCCGCTGGCCGGGACGTGCCGCTTGAGCGTGCGTTCGCGCCGAATCAGCGCAATCATTTCGCCCATGCAAATCAGACGCGTAAAGCCGGCTTCCCAGCTCCACGCGTCGCGTGTCTGTCTCGTCTACATAAAACCGATTCTTGATCCACGCAAGTGGCAAGTGTCCGCTTTATGGCCAAACGCCGCCTCGGAACCATCCAGTCGTCCCGTCCCGGCTATGCGGCCCTTATGCCGCAACTTGTGCTATATGGCAAGTCACAAGCCGATTTTCAAAGGCCGCACTGCAAAGAATCGTTTTTAGGTATCCATTCAAAGAATGGCACGGGCAGCAGGGCTCGAACCTACGACCTGCGGTTTTGGAGACCGCCGCTCTACCAACTGAGCTATGCCCGTATGCGCATGTCGGCGCAGCAGGCGCTTCCTAAAAGCTTCCGTGCGCTCTGTAAAGAGCGACGTGCGCTGCCCAGCCTTCATCTGCGGAAGTCCAGGCGTCCTCCAGGCCATTTCCCGTCGATTCTCTGGTTGCTGACGATCAGGCCGACCCAGGGACGCACGATTTTCGGGTCGGTCAGATTGATATATTTTCCCACCAGCCCTTTCGCACCGACGCGGCGGGCATCGATGAGCCCCTTGCGCACGCCATCATGCCAATCGAACAATAGGTAAACTCTCTCTCCCGCCGTCTTCACCTCGCCCCGGCCGGACTTCCATTTATCCTTGCTATCACCCGGAATTGTGGGATCGCCACCGCCGTTCCATCGGCTGGACCAGCTGCCTTCGATGGTGTCGTTGCGGTCGCGGTCGCTTTCGGTGCCCCACGTTTCGGCGTTTTCATCACTTGCAGTTCCCTCCAGTTTCACGCTGGCGGCGAACGCCGAGACCTCCTCGTCGTCGGGAGTGGGGACGTCCATGACGCCAAATGGATTTCGAGTTCCGCGACCGCTGTCAAAGGCGCTGTCTGAACTTTTCTTGCCTTCCGATCTCATCGCAAGTCTCCGGTTCTCAGTGTGGCCCCGCCAGTCGACGGCGACTTCAAACCGTTAGCCTGGAGGACCGAAACCTCCATAGCCACCCGTTTTCCTGGCCGGCAGGGTTTTCGACCGAATCGTGCCCGGTCAGTCTCCCGAAGGCGGCTTGTAGGGGCCGCCCGGCACCCCCCAACCCCAGGTCGGCATTGGTTCGCTCTCGGGATCGCAGGTCGGGCCCTTGTTGGAGTTCATCTTGGCCAGCCGCGATCCCCATTCGACATAGCCCATGAAGGCCGAGCGGAATTCGGGATCGTCAGGCAACCCGATCTCGTCGGCGGCGTCGGCAAGAAGATTGATCCAGCGCCGGCGCTGCTCCTCGGTCAGATGCTTGCCGAGATGAGGCATCACCATCTCGCGATGGCCGCCATGTTTTTCGCTGTAGGTTTTCGGTCCGCCAAAGACTTCGCCGATGAAAGCCGCGACGTGAGCGGGATGGTCCGGCGACATGTGCTTGAACACCGGCCCGACGATGGGGTCCCGAGCGACTTTGTCGTAGAAGGTCTGGGTCAGGCGGTTCAGCGCTTCGGAGCCGCCGGCCCATTCGAACAATGTCGGGACATCCTGGCTCATTCGCTATCCCCCATGCTGATCTTCGCTGGACGATAGCGGAAATATCGAGCGCCGCTCAACCTGCCTCGATGGCCAGTTTCCGAAGCCGACGCGCCTCTACAATTTGGCGGGCGCCTCGGCCTGTGCATTGGGCGAGAGCACCACGCGGCAATTGTCAGGCTTCGGCACCGATCTGCAGAGGGTGGCACCCATTAGCTCGTCCACTGATTGCGGCCCAGTCGTCAGTCCGACCCTCAGCATCACGTCAGGTTCGAGCTGACGTTCGACAGGAATGCGCTGAAGCGCCATGAACAGATCAGGGTTGATTGCCATCTCGTCAAGGTAAGCCTTAATCAGTTGGTCTTGTTCCATCAGGTAAAGGCTGAGTAGCGCCCGTGAACCGACAAGCCGCCTGACGCCCCCAGCCAGCATCAGCGCGCAGGCCGAATCGCAGTCGCCTTTCGCATCGCTGGCCACTCCGGCATAGGCGCCATCTTTGGCCAAGCAATTCCACTCTCCCGGGTCGCAGCCAACGAAATCGGTGCGGGCAACGGCGACGTCGAGCTTCTTTTCACGGATAAGTCGCCCCACCGCCAGAGCGCTGAACAAGTCGCCACCTCGCGAGCTCACCACTATAGGCAGCCGCCGGCTGCCAAGCGTTGCGAGGAACTGGCCCAGCTTCTGCCGGGTCCGGCTCGTGATTACGCCTTGGGCTGATATCCATTCCGGGCAGTCGGGATTGCAGGACGAATTGCTGCCACGAACCATCACGAAGCGCATCTCGGGTGCCCCACCCCGCGCTGCCCCGAGCGGCAGAGCCCACATCCATTCCGGGCAGTGGGGCTCGCATATCGGATCACTGCCGCGAACGAGTATGAAGCCCTTGTCCGGCGCCTCCTTTCCTGGCGCTACCTGGACCGGCTGAGCAGGTGCCTCCCTGACCGGCTGAAAAAGGGGGACTTGAGCCGGCTGAGAAGGTCCGGCCTTCGCCTCGATCGCTGCCACCTTGGCCAGTTTGGCATTCGCAGGGATCTCTCTGCAGTTCGTCGGCGCAGGACTCCGCCGGCAAATGCCCGCCTGCGTAAGCATGTCGAGAGAGTCCCTGCTGGTGACCAGCTTCATCGTCAGCATGTCATCGAGGGCGATCTGCCGGATTTCGCTGGCGGGCGTGGCCTTCATTCTGTCGAGCACGCCCCGTTCGACACCCATCTCCCTGAGATAGGCCGAAAGCCTCCTCTCAATCGCCTTGCTCATCTCATAGGTCTTGTAGCCGACATTGTCTTGAGTGACGGTTTCTGTGGTGATCTTGTATTTTTTGCCCCGCACAACTCGATAGGTGGTTCGATATTGCCGTGTTGTGCGGAAATGAGTCGTAGTGATCTGATGGACGCCTAGATAGGCCCAACCGCCGACCACGCGTCCGACGCCTCCGGCAAACATCAGCGGACACGCGGAGTTGCACATGGCGCCCCCGTCAGACGCAATGCCGAAATATGCGGCGCCCTTGCCGTCATTGGCTCGGCAGTCCTTCATCCCAGGCCAACAATCGGAAAACTTGGTCGTACCGACGGCGATATCGAGCTTGTTTTTGCGGATTATTCGACCAAGCTGGAGCGCCGCATCGACATTGCCGCCCGGGGAATTGACGATAATCGGCAGTTTGCGGCGGCCGAGCGTCTTCAATACGCGCTTGAGCTGCGCTGGCGTGCCCGCTTCTATGGCGCCTTCTGCCGAAATCCATTCCGGACAGTTAGGCTCGCAGCCGATCGCGTTGCTCCGCACGACTGCGAATCGCATGGGCGAGAGATCATCGGAGAATATCTTCGGATCGGTCCAAGTCGTCGGATCGGACCATTTCGGGAAGACATCCTCGGCCTTCGCCGCAAAGGCAACCATCGCAATTGCGACCATCGGCGCCAGGCGAACCAACCCGCGCCACCACCTTGCCCTACTGTTTGAACGGCGTTCTGGAACCACGCTTGGCAAAAGCCCCCTTGATGCAACCGATAATAGTTGCGGCGATGGTGCTTGCAATAGCTTTGAAACACCCGCGCAAGATTGTTCTGCCCGGAGTCAGCAGACGAAAAAGGGCGACCCGAAGACCACCCTTTCGCGTCCGATCTCGACCGGCAATGCCGGCGCCGATTACTCTTTGATGGATGCTGGCACCGACGGTCCGGCTGCCTGCACGGATAGCGAAGCGCAGCTTCTCTTCCATGGCGATCGGCACGATCAGCTCGCGGCTATCATGCCCGCGTTACGATTTGACCGGCGTGCTGGCCTGAGCCTTCACGCCCGAGGCTTCGCGGCAGTTCTCCGGCCGTCGCTCCGATCTGCAGATGCCGGGGCCTGTCAATTCGTCTGCCGATTGAGGCCCTGTTGTCAGCCCGTATTTCAGCATCCTGTCGAGATCGAGCTGCCGTTCGACCGAATATAGCTGAATTGCCGTAAACAGACCGGGGCCGATGGCCATGTCCTCAAGATAGGCCTTGACCTTTTGCTCCTGCCGTACCGAATGCACGCTCAACTGTGCACGCGGGCCGACCAGGCGTTTGACACCGCCGGCGAGCATGATTGGGCAGGCCGAGCCGCACTCGCCGCCGGCATCGACCGTCAGTCCGTTGTAGACGCCGTCTTCGGCCATGCAGTCGGCCTGCCGCGGCTCGCAGCCAATGAAATCCGTCCGCGCCACGGCGACGTCGAGCTTGCGTTCGCGGATCAGCCTTCCGGCCGCCAAAGCACCGAGCACGTCGCCACCCGGCGAACTGACTACGATGGGCAGGCGCCGGTCGCCGACGCTGTCAAGCAGTTGGCGCAATTTTTCGGGCGTGTCAGTGGTAATTGCGCCTTCGGCCGAGATCCATTCCGGGCAATTGGGATTGCATAGCGGGTTGCTGCCGCGGACCAGGACGAAGCGCATGTCAGCGACCTCCTTCGCCGGCGGGGTTTCGAGCCCCAGAGGTGCAGGCTCGGCGCTCGCCACCACTTGCCCGGCCGGCTTCGCGATGTTCGCCGGCGCCGGCACTTCCCTGCAACTCGCCGGCAACGGATCGGATTTGCACAGGGTTGGCGCGGTCAGCAGGTCGACGGCATCCAGACTGGTGACGAGATTCATTTGCAGCATATCGTAGGGAATCAGTTGCTGGATGCCGCTGGCCGGCGTGCTTTTCATGGTCTCAAGCACGCCCAGGCCGACGCCCATCTCCTTCAGATAGGCCGCCAGCTTCCGCTCCAGCGGTTTGTTCATTTCGTAGGTCTTGTAGCTGCCCGCGTTCTTCCGGCTGACGACCCTGGTACTGAGTATCTTCCTCTTGCCTTTCACCATGCGGTAGGTGGTGCGGTACAGCAATTTCGTCCGGATATAGGTCGTGGTGATCTGATGGACGCCGAGAAAGGCCCACTCCCCGACCACGCGCCGGATGCCACCGGAAAACATCAACGGGCAGGCGGAATTGCAGATGGCGCCGTTGCCATAGGCATCGCCGAAATAACGGGCGCCCTTGCCGTCGTTTTCCTTGCAGTTCTTCATATCTGGCAGGCAGCCGGCGAAGCGGGTTTTGCCGACGGCGATATCGAGCTTGTTCTTGCGGATCAGGCGACCAAGTGTCAGCGCCGCTTCGACATTGCCGCCAGGGGAATCGACGACGATCGGCAGCTTTCGGGCGCCAAGCGCCTTAAGCGTGCGCTTGAAAAGGGCCGGCGTGCCGGCTTCAATCGAGCCTTCCGCCGATATCCATTCCGGACAGGTCGGCTCGCAGCCCGGCGCGCTGCTGCGGACGACGACGAACCGCATCGTCGGGCCGAAATCCGGCGTGGATTTTTCCGGCGTGGATTTCTTTGCATCCGCTGCGAAGGCAGCGTGGCCCATGGCAAGCAACGACACCAGGCAGATCAGCCCTAGCGACCACCATGCCTGACTATGCAAACGGCGCCATGGAACCATTTGGGCAGCCCCCTCGATGCAACCTATACTAGTTATGGCAGAGGCGCTTGCAACAGGATTTAAGGCAATGCGGTTAATCCATTGCCGGAATATCAGAATCAAAAGGGCGGCCCGAAGACCGCCCTTTCGCATCCGATCTCAACCGGCAGCGCCGACGATTACTCTTTGATGGTGACGACGATGCCGGCACCGACGGTACGGCCGCCTTCACGGATGGCGAAGCGCAGCTTCTCTTCCATGGCGATCGGCACGATCAGCTCGACATCGACGGTGATGTTGTCGCCCGGCATCACCATCTCGGTGCCTTCCGGCAGCGACACGATGCCGGTCACGTCCGTCGTGCGGAAATAGAACTGCGGACGGTAGTTGGTGAAGAACGGCGTATGGCGGCCGCCCTCGTCCTTGGTCAGGATGTAGGCTTCGGCAACGAACTTCTTGTGCGGCTTGACGGTGCCGGGCTTGGCCAGGACCTGGCCGCGCTCGACGCCTTCACGGTCGACACCGCGCAGCAGCGCGCCGATGTTGTCGCCCGCCTGACCCTGGTCGAGCAGCTTGCGGAACATCTCGACGCCCGTGCAGGTCGTCTTGGTGGTCGGGCGGATGCCGACGATCTCCAGCTCCTCGCCGACCTTGACGACGCCGCGCTCGACGCGGCCGGTCACCACCGTGCCACGGCCCGAGATCGAGAACACGTCCTCGATCGGCATCAGGAACGGCTTGTCGAGCGGACGAACCGGCGTCGGGATATAGGCGTCGACCTGAGCCATCAGTTCGCGAATGGCGTCCTCGCCGATCTTCTTGTCGCTGTCTTCAAGGGCGGCAAGCGCCGAACCCTTGACGATCGGAATGTCGTCGCCGGGGAACTCGTTCTTGGTCAAAAGCTCGCGCACCTCGAGCTCGACCAGCTCGAGCAGCTCGGCGTCGTCGACCTGGTCGACCTTGTTCAAAAACACCACGATCGAGGGCACGCCGACCTGGCGGGCCAAAAGGATGTGCTCGCGGGTCTGCGGCATCGGGCCGTCGGCGGCCGACACCACCAGGATCGCGCCGTCCATCTGCGCGGCACCGGTGATCATGTTCTTCACATAGTCGGCGTGGCCGGGGCAATCGACATGGGCATAGTGGCGGTTGGCGGTCTCGTATTCGACATGCGCCGTCGAAATGGTGATGCCGCGCGCCTTCTCTTCGGGCGCCGCATCGATCTGGTCATAGCGCTTGTATTCGCCAAAATACTTGGTGATCGCCGCCGTCAGCGACGTCTTGCCATGGTCGACGTGACCAATCGTGCCAATGTTCACATGAGGCTTAGTGCGCTCGAATTTACCTTTTGCCATAGTCTCTTTCCTTGGACGGCCTGGGACGGCCTGGACCTTCAGTTCAGTCGAATGCGGGGCGATTAGCGACTAAGGCCGAAAAACACAAGTGCCTTGTCGCCGAGCGCGCTCGCCCGCCCGAACGCGTGATCCGGTTTCGGAGAATGTGGCGCGGATATAGGAACGAACAAGGGCAAATGGAATGGTTACGGCGGCGGCTGACGGCTTTGACGGATTTACAGACGGATCTGGCCCATTGCCGCTTTGGCGCCGGTCTGATTTCGTGGGCCGATGCATTTCATCCCGACTGCCATACGAGGCCCGCTGTTCATGGTCGTTTCGACCGGGTCCTACATCGTCAACGATACGATGATGAAGCTCGCAACCGCGGGACTGCCGCCCTATGAGGTGCTGTTCCTGCGCGGCGCGGCGGCAACGTTGTGGGGCATTCCGCTGCTGTTCGTGCTGGGCTATGGCAAGCACATCCCGCTAATCCTCGACGCCAAGGTTTTGCGTAGGAACCTGCTCGAACTGGGTGCGATCCTTTGCTACGTGGTGGCGCTCGCCAACATGCAGATCGCCGATTCCACCGCGCTCGGACAGATCACGCCCTTGCTGATGCTGGTCGGCTCCTCGATGCTGTTTGGCGAACGGATCGGCGGGGTTCGCCTGGCGCTGATCGGGCTCGGCTTTGTCGGCGCGGTGATGGTGGCACAACCGACGATGCAGGGGATTTCGGTTTACGCCCTGCTGGCGCTCGGCAATGCAGCCCTGTCCGCGGCGCGCGATCTGGCCGGGCGCAAGGTCGCTGCCGACGTGCCGGGAATGGTCGTGGCTATTTCCGCGGTGATTGTGGTGCTGGCCGGCGCCGGCGTTGCGCATCTGGTTTCCGAGCGCTGGGTGGTGCCTGAAACCCGTCACCTGCTGCTGATGGGCGGCGCCGGACTGTTCCTGATCTTCGGCCACTTCTTCATCTTCATGGCCTATCGCGTCGGGCCGACCAGCGTGGTGGCGCCGTTCTACTATTGCTTTACCGTCTGGGCGGTGATTTCAGGCCTGGTGGTTTTCCGGCAGCTCCCGAATGCGCTGGCCATCTGCGGTATCCTGCTGGTGGTGGCCAGCGGGTTGACCATTGTCTCGCTCGACGAGCGCAAGCGCCGGTTAACCGTCGTCGCCTAGAGCTGGAGAGGGTGTAGGGACGATCGCCTGAGTGGAGAAGCGTATGGCAAGCCCGGAGAACGGAAACAACCAGAATGCAAGCAACCGCATGCTCGCCGGAAAATGCCTGTGCGGCGCCGTTCAGTACGCGGTGGCGGACGCGTTCGTCTATGCCGCGAACTGCCACTGCTCGAACTGCCGGCGTACCACCGGTTCGGCCTTCAAGCCATTCGCCGGCATCGAGCGGGACAGGCTGAGCCTCACGAGGGGCGAGGACAATCTCACGATCTTCGGCGACGAAACCGTCCATGACGCGCACTGCAAGACTTGCGGCTCGTTGCTCTATTCGGTGGTCCGCGACGGTGCCTTCGTGCATGTCGCCATGGGAAGCCTCGTCGACGAGCCAACCATCCGCCCGACGCAGCACATCTTCGTCGGCTCCAAGGCGAAGTGGTTCACGATCACTGACGATCTGCCGCAATACAGAGAACACGCGGTCGCCGAAGATGCCGGCGAATAGCTGACCGTTAGAAACGCTCAACCAAACTATCGTTTCGTTTTCGCGTCCGCCGCCAAGGAAATTATACTGTGCTGCGTCACTGAACTTATGTCGCGGAGATTTCTGTGGCATTGCCGCCCGACTGGTTGCCCAATGTTGCGATGAAGCGCGTCGTTTGCCATTGGACGGCAGGCTCGCATTCGGCCGGCGATACCGATAGGGATGCGCATCACATACTGGTCGAGGGGAATGGCCGTCTGGTCAGGGGCCGGCCGTCAATCGCGCTCAATTCGGGTCGGGTAAAACCGGGATATGCCGCGCACACGCTCAACTGCAATGGCGGCTCGATCGGGGTTTCGCTCTGCTGCATGGCCGGGGCGGAGGAAAGGCCGTTCGATGCCGGCCGCTATCCGATGACCAGGGCACAGTGGAACGCGATGACCGCGGTTGTCGCCGAACTCTGCAAATATTACCGCATCAAGGTCACGCCCAAAACGGTGCTGTCGCATGCCGAAGTCGAGAGCAATCTGGGCATCGAGCAGCGCGGAAAATGGGATTTCACCCGGCTGCCCTTCGATCCGACGATCAGCGGCGCAAGCGCCTGTGGCGAGCGGCTGCGTCGCGACGTGACGGCGGCAATGGGCGAGATGCCCAATCTGCCGGTGAGGATTGGGCGCGATGCCGTATGGCAGCGATTGCTGGAGGAACTATGGCCGATCATGGTGAGAGGGCTGGAAGCCGGCCTCAACACGCTGATCCGCCAGATCCTCAAAAGGATTAGATAGGCGCTCGGCATTCGGGTGAATGCCGGCGCAACTGCCGATCTGCCCGTTTCTAAAGAGCCCGCCTGCCGGTAAACTGGTGATAAGCCCACAGGACAACTATCGCGCCTATCACGGCCACTATCAGACTATAGATGTTCAGCCCCGTAACGCCCGACGCACCAAAGGCGCTGAAGATCAGCCCGCCGACGATAGCCCCGACAATCCCAAGCACGATATCGAGCACCAGGCCCTGCCCGCTTTTATTGACGATCTTGCTGCCTATGAAGCCGGCGATGACGCCGAGAATAATCCAGCTTAATATTGACATTTTTCCTCTCCGTTCCCCGCACCCGATTACTTCCACATTATTAAGCAAAGCTCAAGCCAACTTGAAAATCATGATTACGGAAAGCTCAAACCGGCTTGAAATTCGCCATGAATGCGTCATTGTCGGAGACGGACGGGCAATTTGACATGGAGATCCACAATGGGACTGTTTGACAATGCCGTTCCGGGCGGCAACGTCGCCAAGCCGCTGATGATCGCGCTCGGCGCACTTTTGGTGGGAAAAATGCTGAGCAGTGGAAGTTCCGCCCAGCCGGAGGCAGCGCAGAGCCCTGCCCCCGTCCCGCCTGATACAACCGCATCCGCCGACGGCGGACTGCTTGGCGGTCTGGGCGGCCTGCTCGACAAACTGAAGGACGCCGGCCACGGCAACGTCGCCAATTCGTGGGTCGGCACCGGTCAGAACCAGCCGATCAACCCCAACGATCTGGGCAGCGCTCTCGGGCCGCAAATCATTCAGGAGATCGCGCAAAGGACGGGCCTGAATCAGCAGGAATTGCTCCAGCAATTGTCCGCGGCCTTGCCGGGACTTGTCGACCAGCTGACGCCGAACGGGCAAGTGCCGCAGCAGAACCAGCTCGCGTCTATATTCAGCAAATTCGCGAGCTGACGCCTGTCGCCCAACGCCGCCTGCGGTTCGGGACAACGATATGCGTAAAACACAGATTAAGATGCGCGTCCTTCTGGACGCGCATTGAACGCTCTGAACTATCGGCAAAGCGCTTCGCTTGGCGCCGCCTGCTTCGGGATCGTGCGCGAAGTGCGCCGTGGCCTGGGGAAATCTGGAGCGGGTAGCGGGAATCGAACCCGCATATTCAGCTTGGAAGGCTGCTGCTCTACCACTGAGCTATACCCGCGCCTTTCAGTCAAGCATCGGATCCGCTCCGACGCTCGCGCTGCGTTTCAGGGCTTCCGGGCCGGCAGTGGTGGAGAGGGTTGGATTTGAACCAACGTAGGCATAGCCAACGGATTTACAGTCCGTCCCCTTTAACCACTCGGGCACCTCTCCAGTCTGCCGCCGGAGCCATGCAACGAGGCATCGACGCGTCGCGGCCGCCAAAGCAGCCTTTCCGCGCAGCGCCTTATGGCGGGAGCGTCCAAAACTGTCAACCGCAACAGCCCGGCAAAAAACGCTGAATTTCACACCTCGCCCGACAAGCAGCTTGTGCGGCTGTATCCATGACCGGACGACACGGCTATAGAACCGGCCATGAGCAACGATAACAAATCCAAGACCCCGAAAGACACCCACTACGCCAAGCTGCGCCGTGCGCATCGCGACGAGAAGAGCGGCGGCGCGCCAGCGTTCAGGCCACGCCAGCCGGTGCCGCCGGGCAAGACCGCCGCCGATGGGCTGGTGCGGCTCTACGGGCTGCACACGGTGCGGGCGGCGCTCGACAATCCGCGCCGCAAGATCAAAAAAATGCTGGTGACGCGCAACGCTGCCGAGCGGCTGGCAATCGCCGATCTTGCCGCTTTGCCCTTCAAGGCGGAACTGGTCGAGCCGAAGGACATCGACAAGGTCACCGGCTCGGATGCCGTGCATCAGGGCGTGCTGATCGAGGCCGAGCCGCTAAAACCCAAGCGCCTCGATGCGCTTGGCGACACCAGGCTGGTGCTGGTGCTCGATCAGATCACCGATCCGCACAATGTCGGCGCGATCCTGCGCTCGGCGGTGGCTTTCGGCGCCGGCGCGCTGATCACCACAGCGCGCCACAGCCCACAGGAATCCGGCGTGCTGGCGAAGTCGGCTTCCGGCGCGCTGGAACACATCGACCAGATCGAGGTGAAGAACCTGGCCGATGCGCTGGAGCAGTTGCACGAGGCCGGTTTCCAGACGATAGGGCTGGATTCGGACGGTCCGGCGGAACTCGAAAAGAGTTTTTCGGGAGAAAAGATCGCATTGGTGCTTGGTGCCGAGGGCAAGGGCCTGCGCCAGAAGACGCGCGAAACGGTGACGACGCTTGCCCGGCTCGACATGCCCGGCGCCATCCGCTCGCTCAACGTGTCGAATGCCGCGGCGGTGAGCCTTTATGCGGCAAGGAAATTTTTGAAAGAGTGAATGGTGAGACTGCACGTAGGTCGTGACCAACTCATTACCAACTCATTACCAACTACTCACTGCTATTTACTACTCACTATTCACTATTCACTATTCACCCACTTCACATCCCGCCATCCGCTCCAGCGCTCGAACAAGCGCCGAGTGATCCTCCTTCGCCCCGCCATTGGCCGTGCAGGAGTTGAACAATTGCTGCGTCGTTGAGGTGTTGGGCAGCGCAACACCAAGCGCTTTTGCTCCTTCCAGCGCGAGATTGAGATCCTTCTGGTGCAGTTCGATGCGGAAGCCGGGCGCGAAGCTGCGCTTGATCATGCGTTCGCCGTGCACTTCGAGAATGCGCGAGGCTGCGAGCCCGCCCATCAGCGCTTGCCTGACCTTGGCCGGATCGGCGCCGGCTTTTGAAGCAAAGACAAGCGCTTCGGCGACGGCCTCGATGGTCAGCGCGACGACGATCTGATTGGCGACCTTGGTCGTCTGGCCGACGCCGTTCGGTCCGACCAAGGTGATGTTCTTGCCCAACTTCTCGAAGATAGGCCTGGCGCGTTCGAAGGCTTTTTCCTCGCCGCCGACCATGATGGTCAGCGATGCCGCCTTGGCGCCGACCTCGCCGCCCGACACCGGCGCGTCGAGGTAGTCGCAGCCGAGGTCGTTGATCTTTTTTGCAAAGGCCTTGGTCTCGATCGGCGAGATCGAGCTCATGTCGATCACCAGCTTGCCTCTTGTCAGCCCGGACGCGACGCCGTTTTCGCCGAACAGCACATCGGCCACCTGCGGCGTATCCGGCACCATGGTGATAATGATGTCGGCCATTTTCGCGACGGCGCTGTGGCCAGAGACGGTCTTCAGACCCTTGGCGACGAGATCGGCCGGCGGCTTCGAGCGATGATCGCTGGCGACGACGGTGTAGCCGGCCTCGAGCAGATGCTCCGCCATCGGCGCACCCATGATGCCGAGGCCGATAAAGCCGATGGTGTCCATGTCTTTCTCCGTTTCTTGTAAGGCGGCGATGCGTAGCGTCTACGCCGCCGCCTGCCCGGCCAACTCCCGAAACCAGCCCAGTCCGGCTTCCGTCCCACCCTTCGGCTTGTATTCGGCGCCAACCCAGCCGGAATAGCCGATGCGGTCGATGTGGCTGTACAGGAAGGGAAAATTGATCTCGCCCGTCCCCGGCTCATGACGGCCGGGATTATCCGCAAGCTGGATATGCGCGATGCGGTCGAGGTTTGCCTCGATGGTACGGGCGAGATCGCCCTCCATGATCTGCATGTGATAGATGTCGTATTGCAGGAACAGGTTCTTCGAGCCGACGCGGTCGATCAGCGCCAGGGCCTGATCTGAGTAATTCAGGAAGAAGCCCGGAATGTCGCGGGTGTTGATCGGCTCGATCAGCAGCCTGATGCCGGCCTGCTCCAGCTTTTCCGCCGCGAAAGCCAGATTTTCGGCGAAGACGTCTTCCAGCACTGAGTGATCGACGCCCTGCGGCGCGATGCCGGCGAGGCAATTGACCTGCTCGCAGCCGAGCGCGTGCGCATAGGTGACGACCTTGGCAATGCCTTGCCGGAACTCCGGGATGCGGTCCGGCAGGATCGCAATGCCGCGCTCGCCCTTGGCCCAGTCGCCGGCAGGCAGGTTGAACAGGACCTGCGTCAACCCGTTCTTCTTCAACCTGGCCGCGACGACATCCGGCGCATGGTCATAGGGACCAATATACTCGACGCCCTTGAAGCCCGCGCGGGCAGCGGCATCGAAGCGGTCGAGAAAGTCATGCTCGCCAAAGAGCATCGAAAGATTGGCTGAAAACCGTGGCATGGCAGTAGTTCCTCATATGCGGCTTAATCGAGCATGACGATCGCCGTGGGGGCATCTTCATGGCGCTCGGCAAGCTCCTCGAATTCGGTGATCTTGTCGATTTCGGTACCCATCGAAACGTTGGTGACGCGCTCGAGGATGAATTCGAGCACCACCGGAACCTGGTGCTCGTCCATCAGGCGCTTTGCCTCTTCGAAGGCACCGGCGAATTCCTCCGGCCGGCGCACCCGGACCGCCTTACAGCCCATCGCCTCGGCAACGGCGACGTGATCGACGCCATAGCCAGCTTCGGCATCGCCCTGTCGATTGACGTTCTCGAAAGCCAGGCTGACTTCGAAATCCATCGAAAACCCGCGCTGCGCCTGGCGGATCAGCCCGAGATAGGCGTTGTTCACGACGACATGGATGTAGGGCAATCTGTGCTGTGCGCCGGCCGCCAGTTCCTCGATCATGAACTGGAAATCATAGTCGCCGGACAATGCCACAATTGTGCGGTCCGGATCGGCTGCGCGAACGCCGAGCGCTGCCGGCAATGTCCAGCCGAGCGGCCCGGCCTGGCCGCAATTGATCCAGTTGCGCGGCTTATAGACATGCAGGAACTGCGCCCCGGCGATCTGCGACAGGCCGATCGTGGTGACATAGGTGGTGTCGCGGCCGAACGCCTTGTTCATCTCCTCATAGACGCGCTGCGGCTTCAGCGGCACCTGGTCGAAATGGGTCTTGCGCTTCATCGTCTTCTTGCGCTGCCGGCATTCGCCGGCCCAGCCCGACCAGTCGCGCAATTTCCCGGCGGTCCTCCATTCGGTGGCGACGTCGAGCAGCATTTTAAGCGCCGCACCGGCATCCGAGACGACGCCAAGGTCCGGTGCGAAGACGCGGCCGATCTGCGTCGGCTCGATATCGACGTGGATGAACTTCTTGCCCTTGGTGTAGACATCGACCGAACCGGTGTGGCGGTTGGCCCAGCGGTTGCCGATGCCGAAAACGAAATCGGCCTCGAGCATCGTCGCATTGCCGTAGCGATGCGAGGTCTGCAGTCCGCACATGCCGGCCATCAGGCGGTGGTCGTCGGGGATCGCGCCCCAGCCCATCAGCGTCGGAATGACAGGCACGCCGGTGACTTCGGCGAATTCTATCAACAGGTCCGACGCATCGGCGTTGATAATGCCGCCGCCGGCGACGATCACAGGCTTTTCCGCCGCGTCGAGCATCGTCAGCGCCTTCTCCGCCTGAGCGCGCGACATTGCCGGCTTGAACGGCACCAGCGGCTCGTAGGCATCGATGTCGAACTCGATCTCCGCCAGTTGCACATCGACCGGCAGGTCGACCAGCACCGGCCCCGGCCGCGACGAGCGCATCAGATGGAACGCCTTCTGCAGCACCATCGGCACCAGATAGGGCTCCATGACGGTAACAGCCCATTTGGCGACGGGTGCGGCGATCGCGGCGATGTCGACGGCTTGAAAATCCTCCTTGTTGAGACGTGCCCGCGGCGCCTGCCCGGTGATGCAGAGGATGGGAATAGAATCGGCGGCGGCCGAATAGAGGCCGGTGATCATGTCGGTGCCGGCCGGACCCGAAGTGCCGATGCACAGACCGATATTGCCCGATCTGGCGCGGGTAAACCCTTCGGCCATATGCGAGGCCGCCTCGACGTGCCGCGCAAGGATGTGGCGGATGCTGCCCCTTGCCTTCAGCGCCGAATAAAGCGGGTTGATCGCCGCACCTGGCACGCCGAAGGCACAGGAGATGCCTTCCTTTTCAAGAACGAGAACGGCTGCGTCGACTGCGCGCATCTTGGCCATGTCAGCCTCCACGGAATTGTTGATGGCTGATGATGCCAGTGCGTCGATTATTTTTCAATTTTTCCAGAATATTTTTTCATTTCTAGGGAACGGCTCTTGCTGCTTGAATTGATTGGCCTTTCTGTTTTCCATAAATTCGCTTCGCCGGCCGGTGAAAAACTTTTTCATTGCTTGTTGGGCGAACAGAGCGAAGAATGGCCCGATGGAAACCACCGAAAAACGCCAGCGCGGCCGGCCGCGCGCTTTCAGCGGGCCGTCCGAAGCCGCCTCGGTGCAGTCGCTGGACCGGGCGCTGCGCATCCTGGCAATCGTCGCCGATGGCAGCGGCCTGTCGTTGAGCGAGATCGCCGCCAGTTCCGGCCTGCCGGCATCCACCGCCTACCGCATGCTGACGACGCTGGAGAACCATGGCATGGTCGAGTTCGAAGGCACCGACCAGCTGTGGTCGATCGGCGTCGAGACCTATCGCATGGGCGCAGCGTTCCTGCGCCGCCGCAAGCTGGTCGACCGCGCCCGTATCGTCATGCAGGAATTGATGGAGAAGACCGGCGAGACCGCCAATCTCGGCGTCGCCGAGGACGATTGCGTGGTCTTCGTCAGCCAGGTCGAGACGCACCAGGCGATCCGCGCCTTCTTCCGGCCGGGCACGCGCAGTTCCTTCCATGCCTCGGGCATCGGCAAGGCGGTGCTGGCGCATCTCGAGCCGGAACGGGTAGCCACCATACTGCGCCGGGCCGGGCTGGAGCGCTTCACCGAAAACACGTTGTCCGACATCTCGGCGCTCGCCCGCGATCTGGTGACGATCAAGCTGCGCGGCTGGTCGGTCGATGACGAGGAGCGGCATCCAGGTATGCGCTGTGTCGCCGCCGCCATCTTCAACGAATTCGGCGAACCGATCGGCGGCGTCTCGGTCTCCGGGCCGACGGTACGGGTCACACCGGAGCGGCTGGCCGAAATCGGCCCGCTGGTGCGCGATGCAGCAGCGCAGGTGACGAGGATGATCGGCGGCCTGCCGACCCCTCCCGGCCCTGGCAGCGAACCGAGCGCATGGCAGCGCTGACCAGCGCCGAATGGTGCGACATCTGCCAGGATGGCCAGAGCTAGCCCCCGGGCACCGCGCTCTTGGTCGACAGGTCGTAGAAATCAAGCAGCATCGCCAGCCCAACTCCGCAGGCGGTGAAGATGAGGCCGGCAATGAAGATACGATTGGCGCGTTCATAAACGCGCCGTTGTAGAGACGTTATGTCGAGCAGCAACCGCAGCGCTCGTATCTGCAGGGCAATGCCGATCAAAATCGGCACGACGGCGGCCAGGTGATAGATTTCCCATGGTATCGGGTTGGCGGCCCAATGCGTGATGAAGCCCAGCGAGAACGCCAGCAGGATGCCGACGGTGGTGATTGTGCCGTTGCGGAAAACCGTCTCGATCGGTTCCTCGTTCGGATCGTGCTCGCCCAAGCGCCCTCTCTCCCTGTTTCGGCTCGGCCGTAGATTAGGCTGTCGGGAAATCCCTGTACATCGGCAAGAGTGTTGGCGAATGCTGAAGCGGCATCCGATCTCGCCTTAAGCGATGTTCGACAGGACAGAGAAGCTGACGGAGCGCGACGCCAGTCTGATACTGTCAGCCGCGACCACCAACGGTCGCGCTGGTCGACAGTTCACCGGACCGATCGGCAGGCCTCAGCCCATGCCGGTGATATGGCGAAGCCAGAAGGCGAGCGCGATGAAGCCGATGATGGTGGTGACGCCGGTCCAGTCGATATTGGCGCGCTTCAGATCCTTGATGAGCTTCACCAGGAGAAGCCACGCCACGAGGACGAGCGGGAGAATGATGACAAACCTGATCATGCGACTGCCTCGCTGATGCGATTGCACCTTCGATCAATATAGGAAGCGAATTGGCCGTTTTCAGGACGCCCTGGCGGCAGAACCGGCGCGGTCGCCGGGAACCGAAAAACGGAGTTTTGTCTTTACTGGCGCAGCAAATATGCTAACCGGAGCGCCGTGCCCTTGTAGCTCAGCTGGTAGAGCAGCGGTTTTGTAAACCGAAGGTCGGCGGTTCGATCCCGTCCGGGGGCACCAGCACGGGCTTCTTGAGACCTCCGGGGCGCTTGATATCTGCTCATCCCCGATATCCACAGGCCGAGGCCGTCAGGATCGGTAGCACATCAGCTTCAACGCATATATTCCCTGGCGGAAACCATAGTTCCCTAGCGGAAAACCTAGGAGTTGTCGTTGGAGCAGAAACGCACGACCGCCCCCTTCGTCAGCGGCATGTTTGGTGGCGTTGTCGTCTTCGCCTTCGCGTTCGGCTTCCGTTTCCTGATAAGTCCCGATCCTGATCCTGCATCAAGAGCAACGACAAGCCTTTCGGTACTGGCATTCGCCATTTGCTTCGGCGCGGCATTCCTTCGCGAGCATCGACGCCAGATTGCCGCCGCCAGAGAATTCTTAAGCCGCCCAAGATCGTATTAGGCTGAGGACTCATAAGCGAAGCGACGATCTGATGATCGCCAACGCCATGCTCGACAAAAAGGCGCCGCTGGCACTTTCATCGGTATTGACGGGCTTTGGCGCCAGCGGCCTGGCGGAGAAACTCTACGAACATTTCAATATGCCGCAAAGGCGATAGTGAAGGCAGCTTGGAGGCAACGCCTCGCGCACGCGAGGACAATCGCCAGCGCCGAATGTCGGAATTGGGCGCCAGCTCGGCGCATTTCATGGCGCCTCCCTCACGCCCAGGCATGAAGCTGTCCTTGTTGACTCGAGGAGTATTTGCATGCGTGGTCATTGCTTATGCGGCGCTATTGCCTTTGAAGTCAATGGCCCGGCACAGGCCTGCGTGGTCTGTCATTGTGAAAGTTGTCGGCGGCAATGTTCTGCGCCGATGACCACCTATATTGGCGTCTTGAACGGCCAATGGCGATGGCTGGGCAAGCTACCGAAGGTATTCAACTCTTCTCCCGGTGTGGAAAGAACATTTTGCGATCACTGTGGCACGCCGCTGTCCTTCCGCTCAAAGAACATGTCTGACGTCATGCATTTTTTTGCGGCGGCGATGGAGGAGCCAGAAAAATTTGCACCTACGCTGCATGTCGCTTTTGAGGAGAAGCTCCCTTGGTTGAAACTCGCCGACAACCTGCCGACCCGTTTTGGGCCTGACTATACGAAAGATTAGGACGGTACGTACCGGGAGCGTCGGGATCGCCAGAAAGTTCCCGTGAAATTGCCGGCTTAGCCTGAACCAGATCGGGCTCAAGCATTTCCTACCAGGAGACGCCGAGCTCATTCCTGTCTTGCTTTTTGCTGGGCCATAGGTTCGTCCCGCCTCCCGACGGCCACTTAACAGCATTCGATTAAATTGCTCCAGTGTATATTAGCACTCGCTCAATTAAGCGCGCCGACAATGGCCGTGCGGCGGGCCAAAAACCAAAGGGTGTTGTCATGCGAAGTGATTTCGCCGCGGCACGCGAACTTTTGGAATGCGCACAAAACCGCCTCTACGGCGCGGATGAAACGAGCCGACGCGTCAACGAGGCCCTCGACGCGCTGATTGAAGAAATAGCCATCGCGGAATTCCGCAAGGCGCCACTGACGGTCGTGCCGTTTCCGCGAGCGCGCCCGCCTAAGCATGTCCGGTAGAGCGCTGATCGCCCGCGTTGACGAAGAGCCGGCAACTAGTGTTTCCGCAATCGCACGTTCGAGCGGTCGTTGAACCGCCAACCCGTTAACCGTAAGCTTGCCGGCAGCGGTGCTCTGAAACCCGGAGCTGATCCATGTCACGCTGTGGAGATGTCTACGAGAACAAGGTGACCGGCGAATATGCGGTCATCCTGCGTGGCACCGAAGACCGCGGCCAGGGACCTGGCATCGCTCATCTGACCGCCCGACCGGGAGCCGCAGTGGTGGGCGAGCACTACCACCCGAACCTGACGGAGCGGTTTGCCGTCCTCGGCGGCCGGCTCGACGCTCGCATCGCCGGGAAGACTTTGTCCCTGGGGCCCGGCCAATCCGCCACGATCGAAGCAGGCGTCGCACACGATTGGTGGAACAGCAGCAAAACCGAAGAAGCGCATGTGCTGGTCGAAGTCGACCGGGCGCCAGGTTCAGACAATGTCGACCCGAACCGTTTCGAGCTGCTGATCGGCATGCTCTTCGGCCTGGCCAATGCTGGCAAGGTGGACAGAAAAGGTAGGCCTTCGCCGCTTCAGGCAGCGGTCATCGCCAGAGAGTTTGCCGACGTAATCGTCTTCACGTACCCGCCACCTGCGATTCAGCGAGTGGCGCTGGGGATCCTGGCGCCACTCGGCCATCTGTTTGGCTATCGCGCGATCGACCCCGACTACTGCAAGCCGCACGGGCATGTCACGCCGGCTCCTGAAATCCTCGCTCGAGCAGGCCTACAGGCCGGGTGATCCGGGTCGATGCAGCGCGCCCGGCATTTTTGTCGGCTGCCATACATAGGGCTCGCGGCAAGCTCAGGAAGCACTCGCGACCTGACCGGATATCGCGGCCCGGTCGAACGTGTTTCTCACCCTGACCGACTTGTAGACGTAGGCGACCCAGATCCCGGTCAGGACAAAAGAAACTGCGGGCATTACCAGCGCATCCCCTGCAAGCACCAAGCTCACAGGAGCGCTCATAACCGCTGAGATCCATGTCGTGTCCAGAATAAACACGATTGGTATTGCAAACCACTGATACAGGAACAGCTGCTTGAAGCGGTAACTCCGCCGGAGCATTGCAACGAACACAACCAGCTGGAGCACCAGAAACGCCAGCAACAGGGCGACCTCGCCGTAGACCGCCAAGGCGCCGTTGGGGAGCGTCATTAGCTGTCGATAGCCCCCGCTCGAAGAGAACAGCTCAGCCAGCGTGCGGAAAGGTGCCAAGCACTGTCCAATCGCCAGCAGCATAAGCCAGCCTCCAAAACCTACGAGAGCCGAAGGATCCTGTAATGGCTTTGCGGCTGACCGAACGGCAAAGAAAACAGGCACGCCGATCAGCAGCAGCAGTATAGCCCAATGCCAGATGGAAATCCGCATCCGATCCCTCCTTTGATGCCCGTTCAGGTTGTAGCAGATTTCAATCTCAACTCAAGAGGCAACATCGAGAGGAAGCGCTGCTTGCGAGACCCGTCAACACTATATTTCTGGCACGATGCTATTTCCGGCAGGATGCCATGTCGCGAACTCTGATCGTCGTTGGTCTCAGCATAGTCGCCATAGGCCTGCTTTGGCCTTGGTTGGCCCGGACCGGCCTTGGCAGGCTGCCCGGCGATATCGTGATCGAGCGTGAGAACTTCAGGCTTTATGTCCCCATCGCCACGGGGATACTGGTCAGCATCGTGCTCTCGGCCATTCTATGGCTGATCAATCGTTAGGCGGTGCTCCGGCAACGGCGATTTGTGTTGCTGGCCCTTCTCGCCCTTGATCTTCTTACACTCCGATCGCCGCCACCAATATCCGGTTCTGCCTGCGTATCGCCGTGCGCAATTCTGCAATCCTCGCCTCCTCGCGCTTCACGAACTCGATGAACATCATGTTCATGTTGTTGAAGATGAGTTCGCCGAGCGCGGGACCATCGATGTCGCGGCGCACCAGGCCGAGCGCCTGTAGCTTGGCGATCAGCGCGCGAATCTGCTCGGTCAGTGCCCGGTCGAGCGCCGTGTAGGCCTGGCCGAACGGGCTGTCCGGCAGTTGCGTCGAGATCGCCATCGCCTGCCGCCACATCTCCTTGCTGAGATAATGCAGCGAATGTTCGATATAGATGCCGAGCAGCGTATCGAGAGCGTCGCCGACATTGGCTGGCGGGTTGGCGACGACGCCGCGCCCGGCATTCAGCACCTCGTTGACCTCCATCGAAACGATCGCGCCGAGGATGTCGCCCTTGTTCTGGTAGTAGTTGTAGATCGTGCCGACCGAGACTTCGGCCTGCGCGGCGATAGTTTCGATCTTGGCGCCTTCATAGCCGGCATCGCGGAAAAGCGCCGCCGCCGCCTCGATGATGCGGCGGTGCCGATCCGCCTTCTGCCTTGCCCGCAATCCGCTCATAGCGGCTGTTTGCCACAAAAACAGAATTGACTCAATTTTAGAATTGGTTCAATTTTTTGCCACAAGCCAAAAAGGCAAGGGAGAACACTCGATGTCCATCAAGCTGAAGAAGACCCCCAATCCAATTACCAGGAACCCGCTTTCCGTTCTGAAGGGCCATCTCCAGGGCGCGTGCGCCGCCGCAGCACTGCTGCTGGCGGCTGGCAGCCTCGCTCAGGCGCAGGACCTCAACGCGCTGATCTGGTGCGATCACGCCGATCCGGCGCTGTTGCAGCCGTTCGAGGAGGCGAATGGCGTCAAGGTCAATGTCAAGGAGTTCGAAGGCACCGGCGCCGGCCTGGCCATCGTCGAACAGTCGCAGCCGGGCGACTGGGACGTGATGGTGATCGACAGCATCGACATACCGCGCGGCGTCGAAAAAGACCTGTTCGAACCGCTACCGGAAGATAAGCTGCCGCTGGCCGATCTGTTTCCGCAGGTGAAGATGGATAGCTCCACCGTCGTCGATGGCAAGCGTTACGGCATCACCGAAAAGTTCGGCTACAACACGATCGGCTACAACAAGACCAAGGTCGACCCGGCCGACATGCAGTCGCTTGCCGCGCTGACCGGCGACAAATACAAGGGCAAGATCGCCATCTACGATTATTACCTGCCGGTCATTGGCATGGCCGCACTGGCGATCGGTAAGAAGACTGCGGAACTGACCGAAGCCGACCTTCCCGCCATCAAGGAAGAGCTGCTCAAAATGAAGGCCAACGCCAAGCTGGTCGGCGAAGTGACCGCCAGCCAGACGGCGCTGGCGACAGGCGAGGTCGACATACTGGTCGGCGGCGGCGAATGGGTGACGGCGGGGCTGGCCAAGGAAAACCCTGCCCTCGACTTCTCTATTCCGAAAGAAGGCGCGGTGCTGTGGTCGCAGTCGCTGGCAATGTTCAAGGATTCCAAGAACAAGGATCTGGCGCTTAAATTCATCCAGTACATTATGAGCCCCGAAGGGCAGGCGCGGCTCGCCACCTCGTCCTGCTACTGGGGCATGCCGGCCAACAGCAAGGCGGCCCTGAGCGACGAGCAGAAGAAGATCCTGCGCTTCGACGAGCAGCCGGAATTCCTTGCCCGGGCGCAGCCCTATCCGGCGCCGAACGCCGATCTCGACAAGAAAATGCAGGACGTCTGGACCGAAATGCTGCAGGCGCAATGACCGGCTGCCGGTCGTGAACTCCGTCAACAGCGGGCGTGCCCTGCCCTGGGCGCTGGTCACGCCGGCGCTCGGCTGGACGTTGCTGTTCTTCGTGCTGCCCTTCGTCGCCATGGCGGTATCCAGCCTGACGGCGCATGAAGGCGGCGGCTTCACGCTGTCCAACTACAGCCAATTCTTTGCCAATCCGTCCTACTGGCAGGCGATGGTGAACTCGCTACAGGTCACAGCGATCGTCACCGTTATCTCGGTGCTGCTTGCCTATCCCTTTGCCTGGATTCTGGCCGAACAGGTGCCGGAGCGCTGGCAGCGGCTGGCGCTGATGCTGGCGGTGCTGCCCTTCTGGACCTCCTATGTCGTGCGCTCCTATTCGTGGCTGCTGGTGCTGGCACAGAACGGCGTCGTCAACCGGGCGCTGACCGGCTCCGGCCTGCTCGGCGAACCGCTGCAACTCGCCAATACGCGGTTGGCCACCATCACCGGCTTCGTGCATTTCTTCGTCATGCTGTTGACGCTGACGATCTTCGCCAATCTGAAGCAGCTCAGCCCCAGCTACCGCAAGGCCGCCGCCGACCTCGGCGCCGGGCCGCTGCGGACTTTCCTGCATGTCGTTCTGCCGCTGACCTTGCCTGGCATCATGGTCGGTGCCTTCCTCACCTTTGTGCTGTGCATCGGCGACTATATCACGCCGCAGATCCTCGGCGGCAACAACGAGCTGTTGATGCCGCAGCTCGTCATGATGCAGATCGGCCGGCGCGGTGACTTTCCGCTCGCCTCGGCGCTGTCGATCATCCTGATGGCGGTGGTCACCATCGCCTATCTCGCCTGCGCCCGCTGGCTGAAGATCGAGCGGGCCTGACCATGCGCGCGCTCATCCGCACTGTCTCGGGTCTCTATGCCCTCGCAATCTACGGCTTCATCTTCTTGCCCGTGGTCGTTCTGGTGCTGTTTTCGCTGCAGGCAACCTCGTTTCCGATCCCGCCCTTCACCGGGCCGTCGCTGCGCTGGTACGAGGCCGTGCTCGCCGACACGCGGCTGACTTCGGCGCTGGTCAATTCGCTGCTGGTGGCGGTCGTCTCCTCGGCTGTCGCCGTCATGCTCGGCTTTCTCTCCGCCTGGGGTTTTGCGCGCTTCGCCTTGCCGGGCTCGGGCCTGATGCGCGGGCTGATCACCTTGCCCTTGACCGTCAGCTATCTCATCATCGGCATGGGGCTGCTGGTGCTGTTCAATTGGGCCGGCGTGCCGAAGTCGCTCACTGCCGCCGGCATCGGCCATGTCGTGATCAACCTGCCGCTCTGCTTTGCCATCATCTACAGCCAGATGGGCGACCACCAGATCAATATCGAGCGCGCCGCGCGCGACCTCGGCGCGCCCGAATGGAAGGTGCTGCTTTTGATCACCGTGCCTGTCATGGCGCCGGCGATCTTCGCCGGCTTCTTCCTGTCGATGACGTTCTCCTGGGACGAATTCGTCATCTCGTTCCTGCTGACGCGCTTCGACACGACGCTGCCGGTCGAGATCTGGAACCTGCTGCGCTCCGGCCTCAATCCCAAGACCAACGCGGTCGGCTCGCTGGTCTTCGCCGTCTCCATCGTACTGGTGGTATTGTTCGAGCTGATGCTGTTGCGGAGGAAGCCGGCATGAGTGCGCCACTGGTCGATATAAGCTCTGTCTCGCATCGCTTCGGCCAGCTCACCGTGCTGAAGAACGTCTCGCTGACGATCGAGCCGGGCAGCTACACGATCCTGCTCGGGCCATCCGGCTCCGGCAAGACGACGCTTCTGTCCATCCTCGGCGGCTTCGTCACACCGAGCGAAGGCAAGGTGCTGATCCGCGGCGAGGACTGCACCGCCGTGCCGCCGGCGAAGCGGCCGACGACGACCGTGTTCCAGGATTATGCGCTGTTCCCGCATATGAGCGTCGGCAGCAATGTCGGCTTCGGTCTGCGCATGCAGGGCGTCGATGGCGCAACCCGGGCAGCAAGGGCACGCGAGGCGCTGGCGCTGGTTGGCCTCGCCACCGCCTTCGACAAGAAGCCGCATCAGCTTTCCGGCGGCCAGCGGCAGCGCGTGGCGCTGGCGCGCGCCCTGGTGGTCGAGCCGGCGGTGCTGTTGCTCGACGAGCCGCTCGGCGCGCTCGACCTGAAATTGCGCCGGCAGATGCAGGACGAGTTGAAGGCGATCCAGAAACGCGTCGGCACCGCCTTCATCCACGTCACCCACGACCAGGAAGAGGCGATGGCGCTGGCCGATCATTGCGTGGTGATGAATGACGGGCGTATCGAGGACGAAGGACCGCCCGAGCGCGTCTATGCACGGCCGGCGACGCGCTTTTCCGCGACTTTCATGGGGGAAAGCACGCTGATATCGGGAACGGTGACGGAGGCGAAGAGCGGCAAAATCACCGTCACCACGAAGCTTGGGCAGCTCTCGCTGGCCGGCACATTGCCGGCCGGCTCGACCGTTGCGCTGGCCATCCGGCCTGAGCATCTTGTCCTCGGCGCAACCAGTGGCGGCGTGGCGCTTGGTACGGTCAAGGTGAGCGATGTCGTCTTTCAGGGCAGCTTCAAGCGTGTTCTGGGGACCTCCGCGGCCGACCCGGCGCTGCACTTCATCGCCAAGGTCCCCGCCGTATCGGCCGTCCAGCCGGGCGACGTGGTCGCGGTATCGTGCGATGCTAGCGACATCATCCTGCTTGCGGACTGAACATGAGCACGCTTCCAACCATCGACGCCGGCCACTGGTACGAAACGATCCGCATGGGCGATGACGTGACGCTGATCCACGAGCCGTGGATCAGGCCGTTCTTCCGCTGCAACATCTGGCATGTGCGCGGCCGCGACCGCGATCTTCTGTTCGACACCGGCCTTGGCCATTTCAGCCTGCGCCGCCACGTGCCGCTGGTCACGGAGCGCAAGCTCATCTGCGTGGCCAGCCACACGCATTTCGATCATATCGGCTGCCATCACGAATTCCCCGACCGCTGCGTGCACCCGGCCGAGGCCGGGATCCTCGCCGACCCGCGCAAGGAATGGACGGTTGCCGACCGCTATGCCACCGACGAGATGTTCGACGGCATGCCGCAAGGCTGGGACACGAAGCGCTACCGGATCCTGCCCGCACCAGCCGACCGGTTGGTCGAGCAAGGCGATATCCTCGATCTCGGGGACCGTGCCTTCGAGGTGATCCACACGCCCGGTCATTCACCCGGCGGCATTGCGCTCTACGAAAACAGGACGGGCATCCTGTTTTCCGGCGACATCATCTATGACGGCCCGCTGATCGACGACGTCTATCACTCCGATATCGACGATTATGTCGAAACGCTACTGCGCATGCGCGATCTCGATGTCTCGGTCGTGCATGGCGGCCATTTCCCGAGCTTCGGGAGAGTCCGCTATCGCCAGCTTGTCGACGAGTATCTCGCGCAAAAGCGCCAGGCCGGCTGCCATCTGCTCGCCCGTTAAGGACCAGCGTAGTAACGTCAAAGCGCCCTTTGCGGACAGGGTGTCCCCGCCGCGTCGCCGCAGCGTGAGGCCGTGGGCTGCGGTCTGAAACTCTTTTCCTCCGACTGGCGCACCAGTTCCGCGAAAGCCAGGGCAAAACTTGCCAGCATCAGGAAGACAATAATCAAGCGTGCCAGCGGCAATAGATCGGCCTCGACTGGTTAGCCCCCACGCCGCCCGTCCGCTGCCGGCTAACATGATCGATCCGGCTTTACGAGAGTTTAAGGCGGACCTTAACCATCACATCATTTTGTCCTCCGACACGATGCGCGAGTGCGCGCTGTTCGGCCGCCATATCAAGACACCTCCCTCCCTTTGCAGAAATGCCCACCCATGCTAACCCGGCGCTGGCGCGGCCCAGCAACCGGTCGCCGCCAATCGATCGCTGCCAATCGGTTGTCGTTGAGAGCCATGAGCAAAACCGCCAACCGTTTCGCCTTCGTCTCATCCGGTACAGCCGACGCCAACGCGGCGCTGGAAAGCCTTTCGGCACGTTACGGCCAGGCATCCGTCGAAGAAGCCGGGATCGTCGTGGCGCTCGGCGGCGACGGCTTTCTGCTGCAGACCCTGCGTGAGACGATGAGCACGGGAAAGAAGGTCTACGGCATGAACCGTGGCACCATCGGTTTCCTGATGAACGAATACCGCGCCAGCGGCTTGACCGGGCGCATCGCGGCGGCCGTTGCCGAAACGATCCGTCCGCTGGAGATGCAGGCAGTTACGGCGGAGGGCGAGACGATTTCGGCGCTGGCGATCAACGAGGTCGCGCTTTGGCGCCAGTCCTACCAGACCGCCAAGATCCGCATCACCGTGGATGGGCAAGAGCGGCTGGAGGAATTGCACTGCGACGGCGTGATGATTGCGACGCCGGCCGGCTCGACCGCGTACAATCTGTCCGCGCACGGGCCGATCCTGCCGCTCGACGCTCCGCTGCTGGCGCTGACCCCGGTCAGCCCGTTTCGTCCGCGCCGCTGGCGCGGCGCGCTACTCTCCAACAAGGCGAGCGTGCGTTTCGACATTCTGGAGCCGGAAAAGCGGCCGGTGAACGCCGCCGCCGACCACACCGAGGTCAAGGCGGTGACGACGGTCACGGTAAGGGAATCGCCGACGGCAACGGCGACGCTGCTGTTCGATCCCAACCATTCGTGGAACGAGCGCATTCTCGCCGAACAGTTCAGGTATTAAACGACAAAAGTAAAACCCGGCACGAGGCCGGGTCCAGTGCAACACAAAGTCTCGCCGCAACCGATCCTTACGATTTAGAACTTGTAGTTCAGGCCGACAACTCCGGTGTGTATCCGGACCTTTGCCTCGACATTCTCGCCGCCGTCGACCGTATAATCGCCCTTGCCTAGATCGAAATACTTGTATTCGCCCTTGAGCGACCAGTGATCATTAAAGGCATATTCCAGGCCCGCACCCAGCGTCCAGCCTGCTTTGGTCTTCGTGGTATCGTTCGTCCCGACGGGACCACTGGTGCCAATCTCTATGGTTCCATAGCCGAGACCACCGGTACCGTAAATCAGCAGCCTGTCCATTGTGTAGCCAATTCGACCCCGCAACGAACCGAGCATCTTTACATCGGACTCGCAAGTGTAGGCTGGGTTTGGGCAAGATGTGTCCCCATCGATCTTGGCGGCCGCGATATCCGCCTCGATACCATAGACTATATTTCCGCTCTGGAAATTGTAGCCGGCCTGAACGCCGCCTAGAGCACCGCTGCCATCGTGATCAGCCGTCGCCCCGTTAAGGCTATATTCCCAGTCCACCTTGCTTTTGCCGCCGCCGACATGCGCGCCTAAATAAAAGCCCGTCCAGTTGTATGTTGACGCAACCGGCAACTCCACGACGTCGGCCGCCATCGCCGGCATCAAGGCAAGTGCCACAAATGCGGCAGAGAGAAGAATTTTTTTCATGATGTGGCCCCTCGACTAAGAAAAATGGATGAATCATTCGTGTCAAGGTTTCTGCTCCAACTCAAATCCTAAATGCAATTTTGCCGTGCAATCGGGATGAATGCAGCAAGGCGTTGCTGATCCGCAACACTTGCGCTGGTGCGGAAAAAACTGTTGCCTTCCTGGAAAGTCGGCATGGGCGATGCGGTAACCATCGCGATTAAGGTTACGACTTCACAATCGCGCCAATGCCGCCCGTTTGTGTTGACAAATCGTGGGCTTGCGCCTACCTGCAATACCAATCTTGCAGGCGCGCGGCGCTTGCCGCGACTGCTTATGTTGCGCCCCCGAACCAGCCAAAGACCGCCAAACTTGTCCTCAGACACCCAGATCGCTCAAGAAGCGTTGACCTTCGCAGACCTCGGCCTGTCGCCGAAGGTCCTTTCCGCAGTTACCGATGCCGGCTACACCGAGCCGACGCCGATCCAGGCTGGTGCTATCCCGCACGCCTTGCTCGGCAAGGATGTGCTGGGCATTGCCCAGACCGGCACCGGCAAGACGGCGTCCTTCGTCCTGCCGATGCTCACCCGGCTGGAAAAGGGCCGCGCCCGCGCCCGCATGCCGCGCACGCTGATCCTCGAGCCGACGCGCGAGCTCGCCGCGCAGGTCGAGGAAAACTTCGTCAAATACGGCAAGAACCACAAGCTTAATATCGCGCTGCTGATCGGCGGCGTGTCCTTCGACGAGCAAGACAAGAAGCTCGAGCGCGGCGCCGACGTGCTGATCGCGACGCCAGGCCGCCTGCTCGACCATCGCGAACGCGGCAAGCTCCTGCTCAACGGCGTCGAGATCCTCGTCATCGACGAGGCCGACCGCATGCTCGACATGGGCTTCATCCCCGATATCGAGCGCATCTGCGAAATGATCCCGTTCACCAGGCAAACGCTGTTCTTCTCGGCGACGATGCCACCGGAAATCACCAAGCTCACCGAGAAATTCCTGCACGCGCCGGTGCGCGTCGAAGTGTCGAAGGCAGCATCGGCCGCCACCAACATCACCCAGCGGCTGGTGAAATCCGGCCCGAAACCCTGGGACAAGCGCGAGACGCTGCGCAATCTGATGAAGGCCGAGGATGCCGAGCTGAAGAACGCCATCATCTTCTGCAACCGCAAGGTCGAGGTGTCGGAGCTGTTCCGTTCGCTGCTCAAATATGATTTCGACGCCGGCGCTCTGCACGGCGACATGGACCAGCGCGCGCGCATGCAGATGCTGGCCAATTTCCGTGACGGCAAGCTGCGCTACCTCGTCGCTTCGGACGTCGCGGCGCGCGGCCTCGACATTCCCGACGTCAGCCATGTCTTCAACTACGACGTGCCGATCCACGCCGAGGATTATGTCCACCGCATCGGCCGCACCGGCCGCGCCGGTCGCTCCGGCAAATCCTTCACCATCGCGACCAAATCGGACACCAAATACATCGACGCCATCGAACGGCTGATCGGCACCAAGATCGAGTGGCATGACGGCGACCTGTCGACAGTCGTCGCCAGCGAGGGCGGCGAGGACGAGGCCCCGCGCCGTGGCCGTGGTGCTCCACGCCGCGCCGGGCGTAAGGACGACGCCAAGGACAGGGGCGAGCGCAAGCCGCGTGAACGCCACGCCAAGCGCAGCGAAGAAGCAGAGCCGGGAGCGGTTAGCGAGGAGCAGCCGGTCGTGGCCGAAGCCGCAGTCGCCGACATCGGCGAGCGGCGTACCCGCAAGGAGGCGATCCGCTCGGAAAACAGCGAGCGCCAGGCTTCACCTGAACGGAAGGCTTCGCCCGATCGCAACGAACGGCGCGCGCCCGAACGCGGCGACACAAGGCCGCAGCGCGAGCGCCCTGCCCGCCAGCGCCAGGAAGACAATGACGCGACCGTCGGCTTCGGCGACGACATGCCGGCCTTCATGCGGATCGTCGCCAAGGTCTGATATCCAGCTTGCGCGTCCCACGGCCGCGCGAAGCGTTGCCGCCAGTCAGTCCGGCAGGCCAGCCTTGCGAAGACCTTCGATATATCTGCTGCGATCGTCCGGTCGATAAAACGGCGGCAGCACCTCGGCGAGATTCGAGAGCCGCAGCGAGGGATCGACCTCGCAGACCCGGGCCATAATCTGCTTCGCTTCCGACAGGCGCCCCGCCAGGGCATGACTCGCCGCCACTACACGCATCGCGCTCACGTAGTTCGGTTGGTACCGTAGCGACCTTCCCGCCCAAGCGGCGGCGTCATCGTAGTGGCCGGCACAAAAATGAGCGAGCCCGGTGTTGAATTGCCAAGCGAACAGACGTGGATCCAATGGGCTTAGGCGCATGGCAAGCGCGGCGTGTTCGACGGCCTTGCCTGGCTCGCCAAAGCAAGCCTTGACCCAGCTGCTTAGGCCCCACGCGGCCGCTAGATTCGGGTTGAGAACGAGCGCGCGATCGATGCAAGCCGCACTGTCGTCAAGGTCGCCACCTACGTAGCCGAGGACGTATCCACCGAAGGAAAGCGCAATCGCATCGTCCCTTCCGAGTTCGACCGCTCTCCTGGCCAGTCGAGTAGCCTCGGCATTCTCTTTCGCGCGGTCGACCATCCAGCCGTTGCTTTTTCGGGTGGCGTAGCACCGCGCCGCCCGCGCATAGGCTGCGGCAAACTCCGGGTCACGGTCGATCGCTTTCATGAAGAGGCGCAAGGCATCGTCGATGGCCGATCTACTAGTGATCGTCCGGTCAAAGGCCGCCAGCCCGCGGAGGTAGTAATCATAAGCGTCGAGGCTTTCTGTCGGCTTGCGTTTGGCACGCTCGATCTCAGCCTCCTCCATTTTCGGTGTGATTGCGCCGACAATACTCGAGGCGACCTGGTCCTGCAGATCGAAGACTTCGGCGAGCGTCCCGTCAAAACGGTCGGCCCAGAGATAGGCCTCCGTCGAGGTGTCGATGAGCTGCCCGGCGATGCGCAGGCGGTCGCCCGCCCGGCGAACACTTCCCTCGACCACATAGCGCACGCCCAGCTCACGCCCGACCTGCTTTATGTCTATGGACCGTCCCCTGTAGGTGAAGCTCGAATTCCGTGCGACTACGAATAGGTGCCTAAAGTGAGCCAAGGCGGTGACAATGTCTTCCACCATGCCGTCGGCAAAATATTCCTGCTCGATATCACCGCTTAGGTTCTGAAACGGCAGCACCGCAATCGATGGCTGGTCGTCGCGCCTCGTCGGGACTGCCAGAACCGGCGCCAGTGATGCGGCGCCAGAGCTTGGCTCCGGCCGCTGATGTTCAGGTCGTTCACGGGACTGCAGGGAAGCCGCCAGCGAGCTTGTCTGTTCTTCAGGCTCGGCGTTCAGATGTTTCCTTAAAGCTGCCCGACACAGCTCGAACTGACGCAAGGCCGCGTTTTCGTGGCCTCGATGAGCGTGGATGCGGATCAGCGCCCGATGGGCTGCCTCCGCCGTCGGATCCGAGGCGAGCAATCTCTCCGCGAGCCCTTCGCAGGCCGTCTCTTCGGCTGAGCCGGGTGCGGGCAGCGCCAGGCTCAGCCGGTCGACCAATTGCAGCGCCTTGCGCTGATACTTGCTCAGATACGGTCCAAACCACTCGTCCAGTTCGTCAGGGATGGCTTGCCCGGCAAGCAGCTCGCCGCGGTAGAGATCGGCGGCGAAGGCGAGATCGGCGGTTCGGCCCTGCTCCAATTTCCTGTCGAAGATCGAGATGTCCGCCTCATCCGGACCGGCAATCAGCGCAACGGTTTCCTGATCCCCATAGATGTAGACGGCTGCATCCGGGCTGGCGGGGAACGTGCGCCTGATGTCGACCAGCGCTTGCCGCAAACTATTGCGGGCCTGCCCGTTGCTTCGCCCCGGCCAAAAGGCTTCGGAAAGCTGCTCGCGACCATGGCCGCGGCGGCCCGCGAGAACCAGGGCAGCAAAAAGGAGCGAAGTCTTGCGTGTGGCGAACCGGACAGGCCGGTGCTCCGGGGAAATAACCTCCAGGCCACCAAGCAACCGGATGCGCACAAATCGTCTCCAGACTTTGACCGCGGCGACAGAATAGCATCTCGGTGGATCGATTTAACACCGATTTAACGGCGGCTCGTCGGACTTCTCTCAGTTGTTCGCGCCCAGCCGAACAGGCCGAAAACGTCTGCGTGGCACGCTCCATGCGCAAACTCGAAATGGGAGACCAAAACAATGGCTCACTCGGAAACTCGCGCCGCCCGCAGCGTGTCCAAACGCTTGCTTGGGTCTAGCCTGAAAGGCGCAGCAATGATGATCGCTGCCTTCACGGGATGGCGGCGGACCGTCGCGAGACGCAAGGCACTGGCAGATCTGACGACCGAACAGCTGAAGGACATCGGTCATTCGGAGGTCCATCAACCCGCACTCGATGCCGCCACGGCTGTTCTAGTCACGAACTTGATGTCGATGAGGTAAGATCGGCGTTGAGTTTGGTCTGCGCCCTAAAGGTTCTTGAGTTCCAGGCGGGATGCCAACAGGTCCAGAAAAGCGCGGACTTTGGCCGAGGATGATCTGCCTTCCGGCCACACGGCGTGTATCGGCACCGGCACTGGCTCGAATTCGGTCAGAACCAGTTCCAGCCGGCCGTCGTCCACCAGGTGTTTTACCTGCCAAAGCGGCGAGTAGCCCAAACCCAATCCGTGAGCCGCGGCTGCATAGATCGATATCATCAAATTCGACCGGAAGGTGCCCGCGACCTTCACCGGCCGGGGCTTGCCTTCAATCTGAAACATCCATTCGCCTGGGCGGCCGTCGACGGTTCGTACGATGCATTCATGCTCACGCAGTTCGAGCGGATGGGCCGGTCGGCCGTGTTGCTGGAAGTAGGCAGGTGCGCCGAACACCACGCGTCGCAGCGCGCCCAGGCGCTTCGCACGTAAATTGGAATCCGGCAAATTGCCGATTCTTACCGCCAGATCGAGACCCTCGGCATCGAGATCGACAAATTCATCGGAAAGCTGGAGGTCAACCTCGACCCGGGGATATGTCCGCATATAGTCGGCGATAACCGGCACGAGGAAGTCCGGGCCGAACAGAACCGGGGCGCTCATGCGCAGGATGCCGGACGGCTCGGATCGTCGGTTGGCCGCCTGAAGCCTGGCTTCGTTAATCTCCTCGACGGCGGGTTTGATGCGCTGGAAAAAGGCCGCTCCGGCTTCGCTCGGCGTCGAGCGGCGTGTGGTCCTGTGCAGAAGCTCGACCCCGATCGATTCCTCCAATGTCGCCAGGGACCGGCTCACCGACTGCAGCGAACGGTTCAGCCGGCGTGCGGCAGCCGTCAGGCTGCCATGCTCGACAATGGCAATGAAGGCTTCGAAATCGTCTATCCGGCTCATCGCCTATTTCTCCCGAAAATCGGGATAAACTATCGCAAAATCGATGAATTGTAACGCAGTTCGCCAGATTTTATCTTCCCTGCACAGGCTGAAAGGCAGACTCGAGGGAAGGAGATCGTCATGCGAACACCCAGTCCAACCGTCCTGGTCGTAGGCGCCGCAGGCCGCGTTGCCGGTTTGGTGGTGCCTGAACTCGTCCGCCGCAATGCCAGGGTTCGAGCGCTTGTTCGTGACGCCGCGAGTGCCGAAAAAGCCCGGAAAGCCGGTGCATCCGAGATCGCGATCGGAGATCTGCGCAACCATCAGAGCCTTGAGCAGGCCGTGAAAGGTGTCGACGGTGTCTTTCACATCGGACCGGCCTTTGCTCCCGACGAAGCCGCCTTGGGGGTTGCCATGGTTGAGGCGGCGGCGCGAGCAGGCGTTCGAAAGTTCGTCTTTTCGTCGGTGATCCAG
This sequence comes from Mesorhizobium sp. M0833, assembly GCF_040319905.1. Lineage (NCBI taxonomy): Bacteria > Pseudomonadati > Pseudomonadota > Alphaproteobacteria > Hyphomicrobiales > Phyllobacteriaceae > Mesorhizobium > Mesorhizobium sp. M0833. The sequence continues at coordinate 144,793 of NZ_JAMYOQ010000011.1, forward strand.
CCGACCAATACGAGGCTGGAAAACCATGCAAGCAAGATACCTGTCGAAGCTGCCCTCTATTCGACGAACATGGAATACACCATTCTGCACCCGGCCAATTTCATGCAAAATATTGCGGCGGCCTGGCCGTCCGTCGTCGAGCACGGCGTTTTCGCCGAGCCGTTTCCAAGGACGGCGAAGCTCGCCCGCGTCGACTATCGCGATGTGGCTGAAGTGGCGGCAATCGCATTGACCGAAGCGCGTTTGTCTTATGCGACCCTCGAGCTGTGCGCCGACGGAATGCACAGCCGCGAAGAGGTCGTCGTTATGATGAGCGAAGAGCTTGGCCGGCCGGTTTCGGCGGGCGAGCCGACATTTCAGGACTGGGCGGCGAAGGCCCGCCTTCCCTATACCGACCGGCAGTTGCAGATGCTGGCCAAAGTACACAGCCACTACGCCAAATACGGCCTCGGCGGGAACAGCCTGACGTTGCGTGCGGTGCTTGGCCGCGAGCCGCGTTCGCTGCGAAGCTTCATTCGGGAATTGGCGCTGCAGACGGCATATGCCGCCTGATCGTGCTCACAATAACGCCTACGCATATTTTCTGATTAGGAGACTTCGATGCAAGCATCACCGGACCGAGCCTTCACGTTGAGAAAGCTGCCGCCCTCCTACGGCGCGGTGGTGATGCCGTTGGTTCTTTCGATTCTGATGTCGTCGATTGTCTCGGCGGTTTCGACGGCAATCGGCGCAGGCTGGACGAACGGGTTTATAGCGGCCTGGAGCTATGCATGGGGCGCTTCATGGCTTGTCGCGTTTCCCAGTCTGCTGATTGTGCTTCCGATCGTGCGCCGGATCGTTGCCGCGATTGTCGATCAGCCGGCCCGGTCCTGACATCACGAATGAAGGGTGCCGGCGGCCATAGGGCCGGCATAGCCATTAGAGCGGCCCCTTGCGAGGCCGCTGCCGGTTTGTGCGCTTGCCTCAGGTAAGCGGCGACAGCTGGATCTCGACGCGGCGGTTCTGAGCCCGGCCGGCAGCGGTCGCGTTGGAGGCGATCGGACGCGTCTTGCCGAAGCCGGTAACGGCGAAGCGGCGGGAATCGACGCCCTGTCCGGACAGATAGTTGGCGACCGCCAAAGCACGGCGCTGCGACAGGTCGAAATTGTGCTCGTCGCTGCCGGTCGAGTCGGTGTGGCCGAACACGTCGACCGTGGTCTGGCGGAACTTTTTCAGCACAAGGGCCACTGAATTCAGCACCGGATAGAAACCGGCCTTCACCGCGTCCTGGTCGACGTTGAAGGTAATGTCGGACGGCATATTGAGGATGATCTGGTCGCCGGTGCGGGTGACGCTGACGCCGGTGCCCTGAAGCTGTCGGCGCAGTTCGGCCTCGTTCTGGTCCATGGTGGCACCGATGGCACCGCCGGCAAGCGCGCCGATGCCCGCGCCGATCAGCGCGTTGCGGCGGTCGTTACCGCCGGCAAGCATGCCGAGCCCGGCACCCGCCAAAGCACCGAGACCGGCGCCGGCAGCGGTGTTGGAAACCTTCTGTTCCCCGGTGTAGGGATCGGTGGTGCATGCGCTCACGAGCACAGCCGTCGCCACGACGGCGAGCACAATCTTTTTCATATGGTGGTCCCTCTCCATTCCACGGCCGCGCAACGGCGCACCGCATCAGCCCTTCCAGCGACTTGTAACATGAAATGCGGCGAAAAGCGGACCAGCAAAAGCCGTTGCCGCGGCTTTCCCCGGCTCAATTCCACACGCCTGCAGCGGCTCGCGCGACCACCGCAATTCGACCGGCTACCAGAGATTCTTGCCGTCGATGACCACCACTTCGACCGTGTCGAGATCGAAATCGTCGAACAGCCGCGAGTTCACGCTGATCTTCGGATTGTCGAAATTCGGCTCGCCTGTCGACCAGTCCGGCGTCTCGGTGAAGGTGCCACAGCCGCAGGTGGCGCAAAAACCGTGTTTTATGGTTTTCGATCCCCACAGGTAGAACGAAACATTCTCCGGCGGGCTGGTGAGTCTGAATTGCGATGGGGTGTAATAGGCCCACAACGAACCGCGTTTCGAACAGAAGGAACAGGTGCATCGCGTCACAGTCTGCGGCGCTTGCGAAACCTCGAACGTCGTCGCCTTGCAGTGGCAGCTTGCCTTGATGGTCATGAATTGGTCCCTCACAATGCCGCCGCCCCGTACGGCAAAGGCAGCATAAAGAAACGCTCCTGACAACTGCCGGTCAGCAGGCCTGTGAGCCTGCGATGCACAGGTAAACAGTGCCGGAGTGCCGATTGAAGGCTCATCGATCCAAAGCCGCCGCACACCCTCGGGTCACCCCGTCGGCAAGCTTTGGGCGTCATGCGCTAATAGGACGATGGCGGCACGAACAGGCAGATGGTCTTTCCGTCATTGGCACCGGCAACGGAGCACCAATGATATTCGCCGTCGGGCGAATTCTTGATCCGCTTGTCGCTATAGGCCACGACCTCCCCGGTTCCTTTAATGACATAGCCCTCCGGACGTTCGCTGATCGATGTCTGAGAGACCTCGCGGCAATCATAGCCGGAGCAGCAGGAGAACGGATAGCTCCAGCCTTGCGGCATGGCCGCGGTCGGTTTGGCATCATGCGCCAGAGCAGGCGCCGCAAATGGAATGGCGGCAGCAATCAAAACCACTGCCGCGACAAGTGAATTCAGGAGTCGGCGCGCCGTGCGGGCGACTGAGGCCGGTCTGGTTGTGAGAGCAGGCATGAGCGCAGTTCCTATCAACGGTTGTCAAGCATCTCGCTTGCCCGTTCCCGGAACGTGTCTTCCCAGTGGCCGGATCGTCAGGTCGCAGATACGCCGCGTCCGGCCATAAATGCTTTTTTCCTCCCCAGCGCATGAATGCTGGGCTGATTCCTTGGTTGGCGCAAGCAATTGCTGTCGCAACCGAACGCCGACCTCTGCAGTCGGAACCAACCTGCCGCCCTGATTGACGAAACCTGGTCAAGCAGCGGGATCGCCAATAACGGGATTTGGCTCGCGCTGGTTCCAGGCCTGGGACCGGCGGCCCGCGGCATCCGCGTCAAAAGCGGAAATCGATTTTGAAGAATCCGATGAAAAACAAAGTTGTAGAACGACAGGTAAGTGCGAATTGAGAGCTCGTCACTCTCGCGCGATGGCCGTAACGCTCGCGTGATGAACCCACATTCCTGCCGGATTGGTTCCCGGCGGCCTCAGTCGATATCGGCCACCGTTTCGCCGGCGCCACCTTCGATCCGCTGCGACAGCGAGGCTTCCATGAAATCGTCGAGGTCGCCGTCGAGCACGCTCGACGGGCTAGTGCTCTCGACGCCGGTGCGCAGATCTTTCACCAGTTGATACGGCTGCAGCACGTAGGACCGTATCTGGTGGCCCCAGCCAATATCGCTCTTCGACGCTTCGGTGGCGTTCGCCACCGCTTCGCGCCTCTTCAGCTCTTCCTCGTAAAGCCGCGAGCGCAGCATTTCCCAGGCCTTGGCCTTGTTCTTGTGCTGGGAGCGCTCGGCCTGGCAGGCAACCGCGATCCCGGTGGCGAGATGGGTTATGCGCACCGCCGAATCGGTGGTGTTGACGTGCTGGCCGCCCGATCCCGACGACCGATACGTGTCGATACGGACGTCGGATTCTGAAACGTCGATGTCGATCGTATCGTCGATGACGGGATAGACCCAGACGCTGGCGAAGGAGGTGTGGCGGCGCGCATTGCTGTCATAGGGCGAAATCCGCACGAGACGATGCACGCCCGATTCCGTCTTCAGCCAGCCATAGGCGTTGTGGCCCTTGATCAGCAGCGTGGCGGACTTGATGCCGGCTTCTTCGCCGTCATGCACTTCAAGCACCTCGACCTTGAAGCGCCGGCGCTCGGCCCAGCGCGTATACATGCGCAGAAGCATCGAGGCCCAGTCCTGGCTTTCGGTGCCGCCGGCACCGGCATGGATTTCCAGATAGGTATCGTTGGCATCAGCCTCGCCCGACAGCAGCGTTTCGATCTGGCGCGCCTTGGCCTCGCCGCGCATCGAGCGGATCGCCGCTTCGGCCTCCGCGATGACGCCCTCGTCGCCCTCTTCCTCGCCAAGCTCGATGAGGCCGATATTGTCTTCCAGGGCCTGGGTGAGGCCTTTGACCGCGGCAATGCCTTCCTCGAGGCCCTGACGCTCGCGCATCAGCTTTTGCGCTTCCAGCGGCTCGTTCCAGAGGCTCGAATCCTCGGCACGGACGTTCAGGTACTCAAGCCGCTTTATGGCTTGGTCCCAGTCAAAGATGCCTCCTCAGCAGGGTGATTGCCTGCCTGATCTCGTCGACAATGTTTTGCGTTTCCGCGCGCATGGCTGGCTGTTATGTCCTGTTGCTGGATGGCGGTTTGGTGGCGCGATACATAGGGACGGCACGGTCTCCTGTAAAGCGCCGGCCCCTTTATGTACCGGCCTCCGTAAAGCGGAATGGACCGGCTCGACCATCATCGTCAAGCCGGTCCGACCCGATGCAGCGATTATCAGTAGAGCCCGCCGCCGCCCGACTGGATGGCCTGGTTGGCCTGCGGCGACAGCGCCCCGCCGGTGGCGTTGGAGCCGTCCGCACCCATGCCGATCACCCAATAGCTGTCGGCGGGACCGGTACCCGGCTTGAAGGCTTCGATGATGGTTCCGGCGTCGCCCGCGTTGGCTCGCATGCCGGTCTTGCGATTGATCGCAATCAGCTTCATGCCTTCCGGAACCTTGAAGTCGACATTGGGCGTGCCGTCCAGCGCCACGCGCATGAAATCCTTGAAGATCGGCGCGGCGAGGCCGCCGCCGGTCGCGCCCTTGCCAAGGCCTTTCGGCTGATCGTAGCCCATATAAAGGCCGACAACGAGGTTCGGCGTATAGCCGATGAACCAGGCATCCTTTTCGTCGTTGGTCGTTCCGGTCTTGCCGGCGATGTGACGGCCGAGCTCGTTGATGGTGGCGCCGGTGCCGCGTTGCACGACGCCCTCCATCATCGATGTGATCTGGTAGGCGGTCATCGGATCGAGCACCTGCTCGGAATTGTCGACCAGCTCCGGCTCTGGCTGGTTCTGCCACTCGGCGGCGTTGCAGTTCGAGCATCCGCGTTCGTCCTGCCTAAAGACGGTCTTGCCGTAGCGGTCCTGGATGCGGTCGATCAGCGACGGCTTGATCGACTTGCCGCCATTGGCCATGATCGAATAGGCCGACACCATGCGCATCACCGTCGTCTCGCCTGATCCCAGCGCCATCGGCAGATATGGCGCCAGATGGTCGTAGACGCCGAAACGCTCGGCATACTCCACGACCAGCTTCATGCCCATGTCGTTGGCAAGCCGCACCGTCATCAGATTGCGCGATTTCTCGATACCGGAGCGCAAGGTCGCCGGGCCGGCAACCGTTCCGTCGTAATTCTTGGGCGTCCAGGTCGTGTTGCCGCTCTGGATGGTGATCGGCCCGTCCATGATCACGGAGGCGGGCGTATAGCCATTGTCGAGGGCGGCCGAATAGACGATCGGCTTGAACGACGATCCGGGCTGGCGCATGGCCTGCGTCGCCCGGTTGAACTCCGACTGCGCGTAGGAGAAACCGCCGACCATGGCCAGGACGCGTCCGGTATGCGGATCCATGGCGATCAGGCCGCCTTCCACTTCGGGAACCTGGCGCAAGCTGTAGCTGTTGTCCGAGCCCTCGTTCTTCTGCACGAAAATCACGTCGCCCGGCTTCAGCACGTCGGCCGGCGACTTCGCCTTGACGGTCCTGCCATCGACGACGTGGCGCATGGCGAAGCTCATGTCTTCCTTGCTGACGGTGCCTTCGACGCGGTCCTTGACGATTTCACCGGAGATCTGGCGCGTCGGCTGCAGGCCGATGGACAGGCCGGTGGCAGAGCTGTCGAGCACGACGGCGAGCGACCATTCCGGCACGTCCTCCAATCGCTTGACGTTGCCCAGCGGCACGCCCCAGTCGCCGGAAATGTCAATGCTCGTGACCGGCCCGCGGTAGCCGCGCAACGTGTCGAACTTCATGAGACCGTTCTGCATGGCCTTGCGGGCAATCAGCTGCATCTTCGGATCGAGCGTCGTGCGGACGGAAAGGCCGCCTTCGTAGAGCGCATTCTCGCCATAGCGCGCGATGATCTGGCGACGCACTTCCTCGGTGAAATACTCCCCGGCGAAGAGATAGTTGCCGGTGCGGCGCGGCGTGACGCCGAGCGGCTCGGCCTTGGCCTTCTCGCCTTCTTCATGCGTGACGTAGCCGTTCTCGACCATCTGGTCGATGACCCAGTTGCGGCGCTCCAAGGCGCGATCGGCATGCTTGAAGGGATGGTAGTTGTTCGGCCCCTTTGGCAGGGAGGCGAGATAGGCGGCTTCGGCCACGGTGAGCTCGTTCACCGATTTGTCGAAATAGGTGAGTGCAGCACCGGCGACGCCATAGGCGCCGAAGCCGAAGAAAATCTCGTTGAGATAGAGCTCGAGAATGCGATCCTTCGAATAGGCCTGCTCGATGCGGAAGGCGAGGATCATCTCCTTGATCTTACGCTCGTAGGTCTGATCTGAAGACAACAGGAAGTTTTTTGCCACCTGCTGGGTAATCGTCGAGGCGCCGACCTGGCGCTTTCCCGAGCCAACATTCTGCAGGTTGACGACAATGGCGCGGCCAAGGCCGGTCACGTCGATGCCGGGGTGATTGTAAAAATTCTTGTCCTCGGCCGACAGGAAGGCCGCCTTGACACGATCCGGGATCGCCTGAATCGGCAGATAAAGCCGCCGCTCACGCGCATATTCGGCCATCAGCGCGCCATCCGACGCGTGGATGCGGGTCGTCACCGGCGGCTCGTATTTGGCCAGCACCTCATAATCGGGCAGGTCCTTCGACAAATGGCCGATATAGATAGCCACGCCCGCCGCGACCAAAAGGGCCAGCGTCGTGCCGATGCCGAAGAAATAGCCAATGAGACGAATCATACCCGCTCCAGTCCTTGGTTCGGGAATTTCCTAAACGAAGCCGCCCTTCACGCAAGCTTTCGGGACGGTCCCAAACCGTAATCGCAAAATCCATGTCGCGACCATGTGGGCAAAATACGGCAGCGCGAGATTTCGGTTTCGAATGCCGGAAATAAAAGCACAGGGTGTTGTCGCCGTGCAACGCTGCTTCAGGTTGTGGGCGCCGGTAGGCATTTCAGCCTCCGGCCCCCGTTCCGCTTCTGGCCGAAGCAAACAGGGCAACGGCATTGGTTATGCTCTGGGTCGCCTTGTTGCGCCAATCGGCGCTGAGCAACTGCGCTTCGTCCTTGGCGTTCGACAGATAGCCGAGTTCGACCAGCACGGATGGAACGTCCGGCGCCTTCAGCACCTTGAAGCCGGCAGAACGCTGCGGGTTGTTGATCAGACCGACGCTGGTGGAAAGCTGGCCGACGAGAGTATGGGCGAAGCTCATCGAAAAATTATGCGTCTCGCGGCGGATCAGGTCGATCAGGATATCGGTCACTTCCTTGCTGTCGTCCTTGATCTCCATGCCGGCGAACTGGTCGGAAAGATTTTCACGGTCGGCAAGCGCCTGCGCCTCGGGATCGGAAGCCTTGTCGGACACGGTGTAGACGGTTGCACCGCGAATGCCCTTGAGGCTGATCGTGTCCGCATGGATCGAGATGAGCAGGTCGGCCTCATGCTGGCGGGCAATGCGCACGCGGTCGTCGAGCCGCAGGAACTCGTCCGTTTCGCGCGTCAGGAACACGTCGTATTTGCCGCTGGCGGCGAGCTTGTCGCGCAGTTCCATGGCAAAGGCGAGCGTCACGTTCTTTTCGACCGTACCGTTCAGGCCCTCGGCACCGCCGTCGATGCCGCCATGGCCGGGATCGACGACGACGGTGAAACGATGGCCCGGATTGGAGACCGGCCCGGTACCGACCCTGCCGGCCTTATCCGCGGAGACCGTCGAGCCGGTCGTCAGCGCCTGATTGGCGAGCGCTGCGTCGAATTCTCGCTGCGACGCTGCCGACATGTCGATGGCGATGCGGTAGCCGTTGCCGTCACCGTTCTTGAGCACGTCGAGATTGTCGACGGCGAACGGTCCCTTGCCGGTGAGAATCAGCCGCGATTTCCCCTCGCCGAGCTCGCCGTAACGCACGGCGCGGACAAGCCCGCGCGGCTTTACATCCTTGGCATTGAGAGCGAATCTCGTGGCCGGCAGATCGATGACCAGGCGATTGGGGCCGCGCAGCAGGAACCATTTGATGTCGGGCTCGCGGTCGAAATTGATGACGATGCGCATCTTGGTAGCATCGCCGGCCATCTTGTAGCTCGTGGCACCAAGCGGCGCGTCGGCAGCGCGCGAAAGCGGCGAAAAGACCAGGCAAGCCAGGATCAGCGACAGCAGGCAGACGGTGCGGAAGAACCAGCCTCCATGATGACGGCCCTTGTCTGCGAAGCCTGCCAGTCCCATCTTTCTACCAGTCGCTCCCGTTTTGGCGTCATGCCCGATCGCTTGTCGAAGTGCCTTGTTGCTTGTCAAAGTGCCGGCAGGCCGCGAACTCGATTAACGATTGGTATCCAGAGAAGGTTAACCAAGCCTTTTCATGGAAGGCTTGGGACCTGTGCTTCCGCTGCGGAACGGCTTTTTGCCGGCATCGGGAATCGGGGTTGCCTTCCAACCCGCCAAATCATAAAAGCGATGGTGGATCACTGCAATCCTGGAACCGTCCTCCTCCGCAGCTTCCTGCTACAGGTCAGACGCAAGACGGCTCCTTTCGCTTCAGGCGAAGAAGGCATCGGTGATCGCGACGATTTTCGCAGGCGTGCTCCCGTGGCGGGGGAATCGCCTGCGTGAGCAAACGGCCGGGATTGTCCCGTGCCGGCTCTGTATGAGCAAACAAGCTGGTCCGGTTTTTCCCGGGCTTTGGTTCAAAAGGTTCTGCTGGTGACGATGGCTTCAAGCGCAATCATGGAAAGGTCCGCAACAAACCGCGCCACTATGGCTGCGGGCGGCACCGCCATGGCGCTCAGGCAGCGGCCGGCGGACGTTCAATTGTCCGGCACTCATGTTCCAGGTCCACGGCAGCGGGCATTGCCCCGCAAGCTGCGGCCGACGGCTGCCGGGAGGAAACGAAATAATGCCCAACAAAATGCTGATAGACGCCTCCCACCCGGAGGAAACACGCGTTGTCGTCGTTCGCGGTAACCGAATTGAAGAATTCGACTTTGAATCCCAGGACAAGAAGCAGCTCAAAGGAAATATCTATCTCGCCCGCGTAACGCGCGTCGAACCTTCCCTCCAGGCAGCCTTTGTCGAATATGGCGGCAACCGTCACGGTTTCCTCGCCTTTAGTGAAATACATCCCGACTACTACCAGATTCCGGTCGCCGACCGTCAGGCGCTGCTGCGTGCGGAAGCACAGGAAGCCCAGGACGAAGAGGACGAGGAAGCCGCCGAAGGCGAGGACCGCCAGAGCCGCGACCGTGGCAAGCGCGGACGCCGGCGCGGCGGCAAGAGCCGTGACCGCGGCGAGCACAGGCACGAGGCAGGCGCGTCCGACGGCGAGAACGGCGAAGGTGCCGTCGCAGAAAAGCTGGATGCCGCTACCGACAATGACGAAACCATGTCCGACGTTGCTGGACAGAGCGAGGGTGCAGCCGGACAGAGCGATGAAGTCGCTGATCGCGGCGAGACCGAGCCGTCCGAAGGCGGTTCCAGTTCCATCGCTGCCAGCGTCGATGCCGACGTAATCTCGGAAGCCGTCCCGCAAGTCGAGACAAGCGAAGCCGAGACGGGCGGGGCCGAGACCAGCGGCGAGGCAACCTCCGAAGACAATGATCGCGGCATGCTGGAAGAGGTGCAATCCTCGCATTCGGACGATCACGAGGTCGAATCGGTCGGCGCCGAAGACGCGCTGGAAGAAGTGCGCAACCGCCGCAAGCCGGTGCGCCGCCAGTACAAGATCCAGGAAGTGATCAAGCGCCGGCAGATCCTGCTGGTGCAGGTCGTCAAGGAAGAGCGCGGCAACAAGGGCGCGGCGCTGACCACCTATCTGTCGCTGGCCGGCCGCTATTCGGTGCTGATGCCGAACACGGCGCGCGGCGGCGGCATTTCGCGCAAGATCACCAATGCGCAGGACCGCAAGCGGCTGAAGGAAGTGGTCGCCGATCTCGAAGTGCCGCAGGGCATGGGTGTCATCCTGCGTACGGCCGGCGAAAGCCGCACCAAGGCAGAGATCAAGCGCGACTACGAATATTTGATGCGGCTTTGGGAAAACGTCCGCAATCTGACGCTGCAATCCACGGCCCCTGCCCTGGTTTACGAGGAAGGCAGCCTGATCAAGCGCTCGGTACGCGACCTTTACAACAAGGATATCGACGAGATCCTGGTTTCCGGCGAAGAAGGCTACCGCGAGGCCAAGGACTTCATGCGCATGCTGATGCCGAGCCACGCCAAGGTGGTTCAGCCGTTCCGCGACACGACGCCGATCTTTGTGCGCAACGGCATCGAAGCGCAGCTCGACCGCATGCTGCAGCCGCAGGTGACGCTGAAGAGCGGCGGCTACATCATCATCAACCAGACGGAAGCGCTGGTCGCCATCGACGTCAATTCGGGCCGTTCCACCAAGGAGCACTCGATCGAGGACACCGCACTTCACACCAATCTGGAAGCTGCCGAGGAAGTCGCGCGGCAATTGAGGCTGCGCGATCTCGCCGGCCTCATCGTCATCGACTTCATCGACATGGAGGAGAACCGCAACAACCGCTCCGTCGAGAAGCGGCTGAAGGATCACCTGAAGAACGATCGTGCCCGCATCCAGGTCGGCCGCATCTCGCATTTCGGCCTGATGGAGATGTCGCGCCAGCGCATCCGTGCCAGCGTGCTGGAATCGACGATGAAGCCTTGCCCGCATTGCGGCGGCACCGGCCATGTGCGCTCCGATTCGTCGGTCGCGCTGATGGTGGTACGGGCAATCGAGGAATTCCTGCTCAAGGATTCGCGCAGCCACATCACGGTGCGGACGCCGGCAGCGACCGCACTCTATGTGCTCAATCACAAGCGCGGCACGCTGGTGGAATTCGAGCACCGCTTCGGTGTGACCATCACCATCGAAGCCGATGATACGGTCGGTGCACAACACTATGCCATCTTCCGCGGTGCGCTGGCCGAAAAGCCGGAAGGCTTCGTCGAGGCGCGCACCTTCCCGGCCTATGTCGAGCCGGAAGAACCCGAGGACGAGATCGTCATCGAGGAGGAAGACGAGGCACCGGTGCAGGCCGAGCAGCCACGCCCTGCGCAGCAGCCGCAGCAGCCAAGGTCCGGCGAGGACGGCGAAGGCCGCGATCGCAAGCGCCGCAAGCGCCGCAGACGGCGCGGCGGCAAGGATCGTGACCACGGCGATCGTGAACACGGGGATCGTGACCACCGGGACCGCGAACATGGCGCTGCTGTGGAAGGTGCTTCCGTTTCGGCGCCGACAGACGATGCCTTGGTAGCCGACGGCGTCCAAGCCGCCGAAGCGGAACGTGAAGCGCCGGCCGGTGTTGTGGCCGAAACGGCGGAAGCGGCGGACGACGGTCACGGCAAGAAGCGCCGGCGCGGCAAGCGCGGCGGCAAGCGCAATCGCCGTGAAGACGGCGAGGACAGCGTCGAAGCCGGCGCCGGCGAGCCAGCCGCCTTGACGGAAGGTGCCGTGTCGGAAGCAGAGCCCGTGACCGGCGAGCCGGAAGGTGCCCCGCCGGCCGAAGAGCTTGCGGTGCTTGCTCCGGCGAACGACGACATGCCGAGCGCCGAAAAGCCGAAGAAGCCGCGCCGCGCCGCCAAGCCGAAGAAAGTTGCAGCGGAAGCAGTTGCCGAGATTGCGGGCGCCGAGACATCGGCTGCCGAGGCCGCCTCCGTGGCTTCCGGCGAGACCCCCGCGCCGGTGTCGGCGGAGACCGAAGTGGCGGCTGCCGAGGAAACGCCGAAGGTCCGGCCGTCGCGGCGCAAGCCCGTACCGGTGGATGCTCCGGTCGTGCCGGTCGTCTCTTCGATCGTCGCCGACGAGGCAAAGACCGAGGAAGCAAAGACCGAGGACAAGCCAAAGCGTGCCGGCTGGTGGCAGCGGAAGGGCTTTTTCTAAGCCTTTCCGTGCATTAGCCAGACTTTCTGACTAGAAAAGTCCCGCGTCGCCGATCGGTTGCGCGGGATTTTTTTGTCCCAATTGCAGGCAACGACACTATGGTGCGAAGATCGACCAGTTCATTATCTTCGCCAGTTTTTCCAGCGCGATCGAGCCCAGCCTGGAATTGCCGTTGGCATTGAGGCCAGGCGACCAGACGGCAAGCGAGGCGACGCCCGGCACGATTCCCAATATGCCGCCGCCAACGCCGCTCTTGCCAGGAATGCCGACGCGGAAAGCGAAGTCGCCGGAGCCGTCATAGTGGCCGCAGGTCAGCATCATCGCGCCGATGCGGCGCGCGCGCTCTGCCGAGACGACGGAATGCCCGGTCGCCGGGTTCTTGCCGCCATTGGCGAGGAAGCGGCCAGCCAGGGCCAGTTGCCGGCAGCTCATGGCGATAGCGCAATGGTGAAAGTAAACGCCCAGCGCCAGTTCCGGCGCATGGTGGAGATTGCCGAACGATTTCATGTAATTGGCGAGCGCGAAATTGCGAAAGCCGGTGGCGCGTTCGGACGCCGCGACCTCGCGGTCGACGATGATCGTGTCGTCGTCGGCCAGGAACTGGATGAAGCGCAGGATCTCGCCGATCGCCTCGCGCGGCTGATGGCCGGCAAGCAGGATGTCTGAGACCACGATGGCGCCGGCATTGATGAATGGATTGCGCGGAATGCCGTTCTCGTGCTCGAGCTGGACGATCGAGTTGAACGGATTGCCCGAAGGTTCGCGCCCAACCCGCTGCCACAGCGCGTCGCCGACATTGCCGAGCGCCAGCGTCAGCGTGAACACCTTTGAGATGCTCTGGATTGAAAACGCCTCGTCGGCGTCACCCGCGGTCAGCACGCGGCCGTCATTGGTCACCGCGGCGATGCCGAATTTTTTCGGATCGATCTTGCCGAGCTGGGGAATATAGCTGGCGACGTCGCCGCGATCGGTACGCTCCGCCATTTCGGTGGCGACCTCGCGCAAGGCCTGTTCAAGCTGGGGCGCCTGTTCAAGTTGAGACGCCTGTTCAAGCTCCGGCATCGTCGCCCCCGCTACTTCAGCCAGCGTTCGATGCGCGCCATCGCCTCGACCATGTCGTCGTGGCTACCGGCGTAGGAAAAGCGCATCGTGCGATGGCCCTGCAGCGGATCGAAATCGCGGCCGGGCGTCGCTGCCACATGCGCCTCGGCCAGCATCCGGCGCGCAAACGCCATGCTGTCATTGGTGTGCCTGGTGACGTCGCAGAAGGCGTAGAACGCGCCGTCCATGGGCGCGGCCAAAGCAAAGCCGAGCTCCGGCAGGCGTTGCATCAGGAGCTCGCGGTTCCAGGCATAGCGCGCCTTCACCGCTTCCAGCTCTGGCGTCGCCTTGAACGCCTCGATCGCGGCAATCTGGGACAGCTCGGGCGGCGAGATATAGAGGCTCTGGGCGATGCGCTCGACCGGCCGCACCAGTTCCTGCGGCTGCACCATCCAGCCGATGCGCCAGCCGGTCATGCAATAATATTTCGAGAAGGAATTGATCACCGTCACATCCGCGCCGAAAGAAAGCGCGGTCGTGTCTGGCGCCGCATAGGCCAGCCGGTGATAGATTTCGTCCGAGATTACGGCGATGCCGAGCTCTTGCGCCGTCTTGACCAGCGCCTCGAGATCGCCGGCGGGAATGACCGCGCCGGTCGGGTTGGCCGGGCTGGCGAACAGCACGCCCTTCAGAGGTTTTTCGCGATGCGCGGCTTGCAGGTGCTCGGCATGGAGGTAGGCGGCGCCGTCCAACTCGATCTCGGCGATGTCGATGCCGAGCGCGGCCATGATGTTGCGATAGGCAGGATAGCCGGGGGCGGCGATGGCGACGCGATCGCCTGGATCGAACATCGCCAAAAAAGCAAGGTTGAAGGCAGCCGACGATCCGGTGGTGACGGCTATCCGCTCGGGCGAAACGTCAAGCCCGTAGTGCTCGCCATAATGCGCCGCGATCGCCTTGCGCAGACCGGCGAGGCCCAGCGCGTCGGTATAGCCGATGCGGCCTGCTTTCAACGCATTGGCCGCCGCTTCGCGAACCCCGGCCGGCGCCGGATCGGAAGGCTGGCCGACGGCCATGGATACGACCGGCAGGCCCTTGGCTTTCAGCCGATTCGCCTCGGCCAGGATGTCCATGGCGTGGAACGGTTCGACCGCGCCGCGGCGCGAAAGCGAAACAATCATTTTTCAATCCACCACACTTGTCCGCGCGTGCCGGCCATGCTGGCCGCGCCGCACAAATGCCCGATTGGTGTGGGGATCACAAGTTCGGTAAGTTTTAGGCTGCCGACTTTTCATCCTTCGCCCACTCGTCTACCAGTGGACCTGCCATGTTGAGCCGACCCAAATCGACGATCGCCAGGACAGCGCGCGCCTTCGCGACGGTTGCGCTTGCCGCGGTGGTCGCCATGGCCGGCTCGGTCGATGCGTTTGCTCAGAATGTGCCGGTGGTGCGCGATGCCGAGATCGAGGCGCTGGTACGCGATTACGCGCGGCCGATCTTCAAGGCGGCCGGCCTATCGGGCGACGCCATCAACATCGTGCTGGTCAATGATCAGAGCTTCAACGCCTTTGTTGCCGGGCGCCGCATGTTCATCAATACCGGCGCGCTGATGACGGCCGAAACGCCCAACGAGATCATCGGCGTCATCGCCCACGAGGCCGGCCATATCGCCGGCGGGCATCAGCAGAAACTGCGGGAGCAACTCGAGCGTGCCAAGACGATGGCAATACTGGCGACGCTGCTTGGCGCCGGCGCCATGGTTGCCGGCGCCACCAGCAACAGCCGCGGCCTCGCTGGGGCCGGCATGGGCGTGATGGCCGGCGGCGGCGAGATGGCGCAACGCAGTATCCTAGCCTATCAGCGCACCGAAGAGATGACCGCCGACCGTTCGGCAATCGCTTATCTGAATGCAACCGGCCAGTCCGGCATGGGCATGCTGAAGACGTTCGGCCGTTTCCAGAACGCGTTGTCGCTCTCGGGCGCGCAAGTCGATCCCTATCGCATCAGCCATCCGATGCCGCAGGAGCGTATCGCCAATCTCGAAGTGCTGGTGAAGCAGAGCCCTTACGTCGACAAGGTCGACCCGCCGGCACTGCAGCAGCGCCACGATATGATGCGCATCAAGATCGCCGCCTACATGCAAGGCCAGGCGGCGGCGTCACGATTGATGCGCAAGAACCCCGGCAGCCTCGCCTCGCGCTATGGCGACGCACAGATGACCTATCTTTTCGGCAATCTGGCTTCGGCGCTCACCAAGACCAACGCGTTGATCAAGGAACAGCCGAAAAACCCGTATTTCCAGGAATTGCGCGGCGACATCCTGATGAAGGCGAACCGGCCGAAGGATGCTGCTGACGCCTATGCCAAGGCGGTCAGCCTCGATCCGGCGCGATCCGGGCTGCTGCCGGTGTCTTACGGCCAGGCGCTGATGGCCATCGGCACGGCGGATTCGCTGAAGAAGGCAGTGGCGCAGATCAACACCGGCCTCGGACGGGATCGCGAAAACGCCGACGGATACCGCTATCTGGCACAGGCTTACGGGGAACTCGGCAACATCCCGGCCGCCGAGCTTGCAACCGCCGAAGGGCATTTCTATTCCGGCGACTACAAGAATGCGAAGATCTTCGCCATGCGGGCGCAGCAGAGCATGAAGCGGGGCGAGCCGGGCTGGCTTCGCGCGCAGGACATTAAAAACTACGCACCATCAGGTAAGAAGAAGTGAACCTTTCGGACGCAGGCTGCGACACAGCCAAAGCGAGCGGACCGGAACACGGGCAAGAGGATCGAGGATCATGACCAAGGCAATTCTGCTGGGCACTACCGGAGTGGCAGCGGCTCTCGCCATGCTGGCGTTCGGCTTCGTCGCCGGCAATCCGCAGACGGCGAAGGCCGGCACGGCGCAGCTTGCCCAGACGGCGTCCTCGGGTACCAAGCTCGACCGCACCGAAGTCGAAGGCATCGTCCGCGACTATCTCCTGAAGAACCCGGAAGTGCTTCTGGAGGCACAGCAGGCACTCGAGGCCAAGCAGAAGGAAGAACAGCGCGTCGCCAGTCTCGGCGTCATCAAGGACGCCAAGGACCAGATCTTCAATTCCTCCTTTGACGGTGTTGTCGGCAATCCCAACGGCAAGGTCACCATCGTCGAATTCTATGATTATAATTGCGGCTACTGCAAACGCGCCATCGACGACATGCGCGCGCTGACCAAGGCCGACCCGGACCTGCGTTTCGTGCTCAAGGAGTTCCCGATCCTTGGCCCGGATTCGCAGAAGGCAAGCGTCGTCTCGATGGCCTTCCACTTGCTGAAGCCGGAGAAATACGGCGAATTCCATAATGCGCTGCTCGGCGGCCAGGGGCGCGCCACCGAGGCGGCGGCAATCAAGGTGGCGCTGTCGCTCGGCGCCGACGAGGCGGCGCTGCGCGAAAAGATGAAGGACCCGAGCATCACCGAGGCCTTCTCCAAGACCTATGATCTCGCCACCAAGCTCGCCATCACCGGAACGCCGTCCTACGTGGTCGGCAACGAGGTTGTGTTCGGCGCGCTTGGCCAGGAAGTGCTGGCCGAAAAGATCGAGGCGGCGAAGGCGGCGCTCTGATTAGCGTTCGGGTTTCGATTAGGGCTACGGGTTTCCGGCGCGGGCCGTTTTCCGGCTGTTGTGGACGGCGAAAGAACGCACTTGCGCTCTTTTCGCCAGCGTCTATGCCCATTATAGAGGGTCCGGCGCGCCGGCTTAGCCGCGCCGGGAAAGGTCGGCATTTTTTGAAAACGGTTTTCGTCCTGAACGGCCCCAATCTCAACGCGCTCGGCAAGCGCGAGCCGGGTATCTATGGCGGCAAGACGCTTGCCGCGATCGCCGACGACTGCAAGCAGGCAGGTGCCGCACTTGGGCTGGAGATCGATTTCCGCCAGTCGAACCATGAGGGCGACCTCGTCGACTGGATCCAGGAGGCTGCCGACAAGGCCGCCGCAATCGTCATCAATCCGGGCGCCTACGGCCATACCTCGATCGCCATTCACGATGCCATCCGCGCCGTCGCGCCGCTGCCGGTGGCTGAGGTGCATCTTTCCAACATCCACGCGCGGGAACCATTCCGCCACGTCTCCATGGTCGCGCCGGTCGCCGTCGGCATGATCTGCGGGTTCGGGCCGCTCGGCTACACGCTGGCGCTGCAGGCGCTGGCTGCACGCCTATGACCGGCCAACAAACAGAAGGCTCGAAAATGTCGATAAAGAAGAACGGTGTTGACCAGCAGCTGATCCGCGATCTGGCGGGCATACTGAACGACACCAACCTGACCGAGATCGAGGTCGAGCTGGGCGATCTGAAGGTGCGCGTCTCGCGGCAGGCGCCGGCCATCCATGCTGTCGCCGCAGCGCAGCCGGCCCACGCGCCGGCAGCCCCGCAGCCCGCGGCAGCCGCCGTGCCGGCGGCGCCCGACGTGTCGAAGAACGCCGTCGCCTCGCCGATGGTCGGCACAGCCTATCTGGCGCCGTCGCCCGACGCCAAGGCGTTCATCGAGGTCGGACAGAAGGTCAAGGAAGGCCAGACGCTGCTGATCATCGAGGCGATGAAGACGATGAACCAGATCCCATCGCCGCGCGCCGGCACGGTGACGGCGATCCTGTTCGAAGACGCGCAGCCGGTCGAATATGGCATGCCGCTCGTCGTGATCGAGTAGAGCCGGGAACAGGCGAAAGATGTTCCAGAAAATCCTCATCGCCAATCGCGGCGAAATCGCCCTCAGGGTGCTGCGCGCCTGCAAGGAGCTCGGCATCCAGACGGTGGTGGTGCATTCGACCGCCGACGCCGACGCCATGCATGTGCGTCTCGCCGACGAGAGCGTCTGCATCGGCCCGCCGCCGTCGCGCGACAGCTATCTCAACATCCACCAGATCGTCGCCGCCTGCGAGATCACCGGCGCCGACGCAGTGCATCCCGGCTACGGTTTTCTGTCGGAGAACGCCAAGTTCGCCGACATCCTCGCCGCGCACAACATCACCTTCATCGGCCCGACCGGCGACCATATCCGCATTATGGGTGACAAGATCGAGGCCAAGCGCACTGCAAAGCGCCTCGGCATCCCCGTGGTGCCCGGCTCCGACGGCGCGGTCACCGAGGACAAGGAAGCCAAGCGCATTGCCGCCGCGATCGGCTACCCCGTAATCATCAAGGCGTCGGCCGGCGGCGGCGGGCGCGGCATGAAAGTGGCGCATAGCGAGGCCGACCTCGAGGTGGCGCTGCAGACGGCACGCTCGGAGGCGGGTGCGGCCTTCGGCGACGACGCCGTCTACATCGAGAAATATCTGCAGAAGCCGCGCCATATCGAAGTGCAGGTGTTCGGCGATGGCGCCGGGCGCGGCGTGCATTTCGGCGAGCGCGACTGCTCGCTGCAGCGCCGCCACCAGAAGGTCTGGGAGGAAGCGCCCTCGCCGGCGCTCAATGCCGAGGAGCGCGCGCATATTGGCGGCGTCTGCGCCAGGGCGATCGCCGATCTCGGCTATTCCGGCGCCGGCACTATCGAATTCCTCTATGAGGACGGCGAGTTCTATTTCATCGAGATGAACACGCGCCTGCAGGTCGAACATCCGGTGACCGAGGCGATCACCGGCATCGATCTCGTGCACGAGCAGATCCGCGTCGCCTCGGGCGGCGGGCTTTCGGTGCGCCAGGAGGATATCCGCTTCCACGGCCATGCCATCGAATGCCGCATCAACGCCGAGGA
Source organism: Mesorhizobium sp. M0833 (assembly GCF_040319905.1). Taxonomy (NCBI): domain Bacteria; kingdom Pseudomonadati; phylum Pseudomonadota; class Alphaproteobacteria; order Hyphomicrobiales; family Phyllobacteriaceae; genus Mesorhizobium; species Mesorhizobium sp. M0833. The sequence goes on from NZ_JAMYOQ010000011.1 coordinate 163,647, forward strand.
TCCGCGCACCTTTACCCCCTCGCCGGGCACCATCACCCACTTTCACACGCCGGGCGGCCTCGGTATCCGCGTCGATTCCGGCGTCTATTCGGGCTACAAGATCCCACCCTACTACGACAGCCTGATCGGCAAGCTGATCGTGCACGGCCGCAACCGCGTCGAGTGCATGATGCGGCTGCGGCGCGCGCTCGACGAATTCGTCGTCGACGGCATCAAAACGACGCTGCCGCTGTTTCGCGACCTCGTTGGCAACGCCGACATCGCCAATGGCGACTACGATATCCACTGGCTGGAAAAATACCTGGCCGAAGGCGAGTGATACAGGGGCGAAGCGATGACCCGTCCCTACGCACCCGGTTATCGCATCCCGACCGACCTTTTGCTCAAAGCCTATGCCTCCGGCGTCTTCCCGATGGCCGAAAGCGCCAATGACCCCGAAGTATTCTGGGTGCGGCCGGAGACGCGCGGCATCATTCCGCTCGACGGGTTCCACATACCGAAAAGCCTGAGAAAGACGATCCGCAAGAACCTGTTCGAGTTCCGCATCGATTTCGACTTCGAGGCGACGATCGAGGCCTGCGCCGAAAGGCGCGAGGAACGTCGGTCGACCTGGATCAACGCGCCGATCCGCGAAGCCTATATCGAGCTGCATCGGATGGGCCATTGCCATTCGGTCGAGGCCTGGCACAACGACCGGTTGGTCGGCGGGCTCTACGGCGTATCGCTCGGCCGCGTGTTTTTCGGCGAGAGCATGTTCGCCAGGGAGACCGACGCGTCAAAGGCCTGCCTGGTTCACCTCGTCGAACGCCTGAAGGCGCGCGGCTTTGCACTGCTCGACACGCAGTTCACCACCGAGCATCTCAAACGCTTCGGCGCAATCGACGTGCCGCGCGGCAAGTACGAGAAGATGCTGGCCGAGGCGCTGAAGGGCGAGGCGGTGTTTTTTCCATAACCTGGAGAATGGTTCATCATTTCAAAGAAACGCAATTCCGGACGGAAAGCCGTTCACACTCTTCCTGGAATTGCTCTATCGGCCGCTCAGCCTTTTGCTGGCGTCGGCAGCGGCGTCTGTGCGTGGAACATCATTTTCCAGCCATTGACGCGGTGGACATAGCCAGTACTGACCAGCGCCGCATAGGCTTCGCCATTTTGCCGGGTCGCACGCGCCTCGTAGGTCAGCATGACGATGTCGCTGCCCGGCTCGATGATGCCCTTGAGGTCAATGTCGAGATCGCGCCAGCGGTTCGGGTCCGTGGCGGTTTCGGCCAGATCGGTATTGCTCATCACCCGCGCCATCTGCGGGAAGGCCACCAGGCATTCGGTATCGGCATTGGCCTTGAAGTAGTCGGCGTCGCCGCTCCAGAATCCCCTTTCGATGTCGAGAAGTTCGTTCTTGTTGGCCATCATCATGGCAACCTCCTCCGTAGAGAGGCACCAACGCTCGGGCAACGCGGCGGTTCCGCGGGGCGCGGTATCCGCCGCGCGCTGACAGATTCTAGTTGGTTTTGGGGGCGGCGGGTGCCGGCACGTCGGACTTCTGCTTGCAGCCCTTCAGCCAGATATCATAGACGGCATGCTCGACGGCGTTGATCCCGGGGCTTTCGGCAAACATCCAGCCGGTGAAGATACGGCGTATTTTCCGGTCGAGCGTGATCTCGTCGACCTCGACGAACGAATCCGTCTTCGGCTCTTCGTTTTCGGGCCGCGAATAGCAGATGCGCGGCGTCACCTGCAAAGCGCCGAACTGCACCGTCTCGTCGATATAAACATCGAAGGTGATGATACGGCCGGTGATCTTGTCGATGCCGGCGAATTCAGCGACGGGATTGGTGAGGCGTTCGGATACTGCCGGTGCTGCAGGCGCCACCGACGCGTCAGGCGCGGGCGGCGCCAATTCCTGCGCAGCAGCAAGCGTCACCATAGAAGCGAGAACGACCGCGGTTAATCCGCCCGTCAAAATTCGGCTGAACATGCTCATGCAAGGTCCGGTGGTTTGCGCCCGGGTGATTCTCTTAACGCCAAGGCTAGTTGCTGCTGTCGGATCAGCAAACAGCTAAACAGTAATTGTGGCGACAAAGGACCGCCCGCGTGGGGACCGCCTCCGTGAGGGACCGCGGCCTGTCGCGGCGATCGATCACGAACCGGGCGTCCAGGCGTCGTAGTCGCCCGTCACCTGCGGACGATGCCGGTTGGTCAGCACCGAGCCCTTCGGCCGATAGGCTGCGGGGCTGCCGGTGAGGTTCGGCACATGCGGCTTTTGCCAGTCGCGTGGCTTGTAGTCTTCGCTTGGCGGCGGAACGTCTACACGGTGATGGATCCAGCCATGCCAGCCGGGCGGAATCGCCGAGGCTTCCGAATAGTCGCGGTAGATGACCCAGCGGCGGGTGCGGCCTTCCGAATCGACCCCGCCCTCATAGTAGACGTTGCCGACCTCGTCCTGCCCGACCTTCTTGCCATGCCGCCAGGTGTGAAAGCGCGTTCCCAATGTCTGGCTGTTCCACCAGGTGAAAAACTGCAGAAGGAAAGTCTTCATCCAAATCCTCGTGGCAAGTCCTTGTGGCAAGTCCTCGCGGCGGCTGCGGCGCCTGTTCCTGCTTATGGCGTCACGGCATTGCGAAGGCAAGGGTCTTGCCGCAACCGGCGAGCAAATGGCTGACGGAAAAGCGATACGTTCATGCTATTTTCGCGGCCGTCCGAAGCAGATGAAATAAGTTGTTGGCAACCTTACGCAGCGTTATTCTAACAGTTGATGCTTCGTTGCCTAGGACGGCAAATGAGAGGGGTTTATGTCATCGCTGGCGCGCACGGCCGGTCGCGCATTGCCGCACGTCGTTGAGGCGATCTACGATTCGATTGCCGACGTCGACCGCTGGCAGGCGACACTCGAGGCCATCTGCAATCTGGCGGAAGGCCGGCTTGCCATGCTCGCCGTCATCGACACCATCAGCAGCTCTGCGCGGTTTTCGGTGTCCTGCGGCGATCCCGCAGTTCTTGAGCCGTTGAAGCATGACTACGGCTCGCAAGTACCGTTCTATGCGGCGGTTCCCAAGATGGAGATCGACGTGCCCTTCACGGTCGATTCGATCTACGCCCTGCAAGGCCCGGATACACGACAGAGATGGCTCGAAAGCCGCATCGTGCGCGAATGGGTACAACCCAACCGGCTGGACGATTTCTTCTGGGTGGCGTTGATGAAGCGGCCGACCCGGATCGGCACGCTGATGGTGGTGACCGACAAGGACAGGCGCCAGATTTCCCGCGAGGATCTCGAGCTTGTCTGCCTGCTGGCGCCGCATGTGCGGCGCGCAGTGACCATCGGCGACTTGTTCGAGGCCGAGCGGCGCAAGGCCGAAATCTTCCGCTCCATCATCGAAAGCCTCGACCATCCGGTGCTGATCGTCGCCGAAGACATGACCATCATCTTCGCCAACCCGTCAGCCGAAGCGCTGCTCGCCGAAAACATTTCGGTCGCTTGCGTGCGCGGACAGCTGTCCTTCACCTATGCCAACGCCAACGCCGCGATCGGCCGTGCCGTCCAGCTCGGCACGCGCGACGAATTCGCACTCGGACCTTGCGGCATCAACATTCCGCTGGCCAAGACGGCCGTTCCGGCGGTGGCCCATGTTATGCCGCTGGCGCGGCGTGAAATCTCCGCGCGCATCTCGCAGCGGGCGGCCGCAGCGATCTTCATCGCCGCGGCCGGTTCGACACCGACCCCGGCGCTGGACGCCATTGCGGCGCTGTTCGGACTGACGGCGGCAGAAAGGCGAGTCGCCGGTCACGTTGCCGCCGGCCTGACGCGAAAGGAAATCGCCGCGGCCGGCGGCGTCTCGGACGGCACCGTCAAGTCGCAGCTGGCGACGATCTTCGACAAGACCGGCACCGGCGATCAGCGCGAGCTCGAACTCTTGATGCGCGAATTGTCACCGCCGTTGCGCTCCAGTTGATTTGCGCAGATTCTCGAACCGGCGGTGGTCCAAATGACTCGGTCGGTAAGTTTTTCAAACCTTTGACACCATCGTCCGCAAAATCTGGGAAACGAAACCGGCATCGTTGCAATTCGGCCAAAATCGTGGTGCGGTCGTTCGCGGTCCAGAAACGCGGCACTCTGCTCGGCTGGAAAGAAAATGGTTTCTGGCGCGGATCTCAATCTTTGACACCGACATCTACCGAGCGGCTGCTCCCCTACCTCTTTTTGCTTGGGCTGATCGTAATCGCAGTCGCTTTCCGGCCTCTGCTGCCCGTCGACGAAACGCGATATCTCAGCGTCACCTGGGAAATGTATCTGAGCGGACAGATCTTCGTCCCGACGATGAATTTCGCGCCCTATCTGCAGAAACCGCCGCTGCTGTTTTGGCTTATCGACCTTGTCTGGAAGATTTTCGGCGCCAGCCGGCCGGCCGCGATGCTGGTCATCTTCGCCGCCTCCTCGCTCGTCATCTGGCTGACGACGGCTTTGGCAAAGACCCTGTTTCCGGGCCGCGACGACATAGCACGACGCATCCCCTGGCTGGTTGCTGGAAGCTGCGTGTTCGTCATTTATTCGACGCTGATCCTATTCGACCTGTTGCTGACGGTCTTTGTGCTCGCCGCGCTATTGTCGTTGATTGCCTTTGCCCGGAGCGGCAACCGCTGGCAGGCCGTTCTGGCCGGGCTGTTCATCGGCATGGGCGTGCTGACGAAAGGCCCTGTGGTGCTCATCCATATCGCCGCGCCCATCCTGTTCTACCCGTTCTGGCGCGACCGACGGGCGGGACTGACGACACCGAACTTCCTCGCTGGAGTGGGCCTGGCAGTGCTCGCCGCGCTGATTCCGGTGGCGATCTGGCTGGTGCCGGCGACGATCCTGACAAAGGGCAGTTTTGTCTATGATCTGGTCTGGAACCAGTCGGCGGGGCGCGTCACCGGCAATTTGCGCAATTCACACGGCCGGCCGTTCTATTTCTATCTGCTGCTGCTGCCGGTCATGTTCATACCGTGGATTTTCATACCCGAGGTCTGGCGGTTGAAGCTGCGTACGCGGATACGCAGCCTGATCGAGACGAAGTCGCCGGATCTGCGCGCCTTGCGCCTGCTGTCGTTCTCGTTCGTTGCCGTGTTGCTGGCGTTCAGCGCGATATCCGGCAAGCAGCCTCACTATGTCGTGCCGATGTTGCCGTTCGTGACCATCCTGTTCGGGTATTTCATGGCGGAGATCCCGCTCGCCAGGCTGAAAAGCTCGGCCGTCGTCATGCTTGTCATTTTCGGCATCGGCCACGCGGTGGCATCGGCAACCGCGTTCAAACGCTATGACCTGACGCCGCTCGCCAGCTTCATCGACGAGCGAAAGGATGCGGACTGGGCCGTGGCTTTCGACTATCAAGGCGAAGTCGGCTTCCTGGCCCGGTTGCAAAGGCCATTCGAAAGCACCGACAAACCGGAAGAATGGCTTGGCTCGCATCCCAGCGGCTATGTCATCGACAAGGTTTCCAAGGATCCCGGCACTGCAGGGCAAATCGCCTTCCGGCTTCGCGCCGAACGCGGTTATCTCGTCGTGCTGAAGGGACAGCATTGACGATCGTCACCGGTATGCGAGTTCGTCCCCCGCGCGGGAGATGAAGGCGTTGCTGCTTCGTGGTTCCATCGCTCGATAGAACCGGGAGGTATTCATGCGCAAGCTCATCTCGACGACGTTTTTTGCCTTATCGCTCGCTGTGGCCGGCCTTGCCGCCGATCCGGCATGGAGCTTCAAATGTCAGTCCGGAACGATCGGGCAAGGCAGTTGCTCCTGCTCCGGGACCGCCGACTGCACCGATATGCGGCATTCCAAAATGTGCAAGGGCGACCTGAACTGCGGTTCGGGCAAATGCTCCTGCACGGCCGCATTGGTAGTCGACCCCGGCCCGAAAACCCCCAAGCCCAAGGTCGTCGCGCCGAAGGCGACAACCAAAGGCGTCGTGAAGCAGTAGATGTCCGATCCGAAAGGACGGCGGCTCGACGTCGCTGGGCCGGCCCGATGTTTCGCGGTTCATCCCCCGTGCGGGCGATGAACCGCCATCGAAGAAATGCTGCTGTCTAGCCGGAGGGTGGTTTCCAACGACAGAGCGAGGATACCATGTTGAAAACCTGCATGATGCTGTTCTTCTGCCTGATGGCGGCCACCGCGGCCGCCCAGCCGCCGCCTTCGGGGCCGCCGGTTCCCAGTGCGGCACTTGCCCCATGCAACGCCACACAATCGAACAAGCCGTGCAAAGCCGAACTCGGCGTGTTCCTGATCACCAACACCGTTCGCAACCTGGCGCAAGCCAAGGTCGACGCCACCAACGCACAGCTGGCCGCCCAGGGACGATCGTCACGCGCATCGATCGAATCGCTGAAGCAATGGCGGCCGTCGCGCTTTGCGACGCAGATGCTGAACCAGCCGAACAGCTGGTTTGTCAAAGTTCCTTACATCCTGACCATCAAAGTCTCGATCCCGGTGACCTCCGACCGCCACATCGGCATTCCCATAGACGTCAACGTCTTCTGCAGCGGCTGGCAGACCGATTCCAGCCAGGTCATCATCCGCTCGCAACCCGGCCCGGCGAGCTTCGAGGGCGGCAACATCCTCGAGGACGTTTTCAACGTCGGCAATTACATCGACGCGCAGGTACGCAGCTCGTTTTCGGCACCCCTGCCCGTGACGACGCCGGTTCCAAATTCGAAATGCTCGGCAATAGACGGCTCCGATACCGGCACGCAGTCTACCGGCGATGATCTCATCTTCTGGACGGTGCCGCGGCGCAACCTGGTGGTGACGGACGCCATAGCCAAGCCGACGGTTGAAGTGACCTTCGACAGCCTCACACGACTGCCAGCCCGCGACTTCCACAACAATGTCGTCTATGCGGAATCCGAGGCTATAAACCTCAACGTCTACGCCAATGAGGACGGCCTTCAGAAGGCGCTGACCATGCGCGAAGGCGACGTGGCTGCGCTGAACCTTCCCGCAGTACGGCTCGACGCGCGAAAATACGATTCGCTGGTGGTCATCGGCAATGTCGACCAGCCGCCGAACGATCCCAGAGACAGCGCCTTCGCAGTGGCGGCCAAGACTGCGGGATTCGATGCCGGTTCCAAGATCATGCAGATCCCGAAGTGGTATTCGAGGCCGCCGGACCAGTTCAATCCCAAGCCTACATGGATCAGAGTTCCCGCCTATGAGCTGCACTATACGGTACGCTATCTCAACAGCGGCGAGCTGGCCGTCGATGGTGGAACCAGTACGGTCCGGCCTCCAAAAGTCGCCGTTCCGATAAAGACGCTTATCAAGCCGAAAACGCCCTGACGCGGCCGCTCGCGGATGACGGCGGCAGTTCCCGCCATCCCCCGCGCGGCCGATGCGGCAGCGCCGGCACCATGGCCTGATCTTGCGGGAACAAACGCGCCGCTGCGCCACGAGCGAGCGGCGCCATCGATGGAGACGCACGATGCTGCACTTTCCCCACACCATGCCCGCCGTCCGGATCATTGCGGCAATCTCGCTGCTTGCCTTCCCGAACTTCCTGCCGCCGGTCACGATCCCGGCGAACGCGCTGCCGGTCAGCCAATCCTGCCGGATCACCACCTATTACAAGACGGCGGCAAAGGCGACGGAGGTTGGCGTGCGCTCGACGTGCCAGGGCGTTAAAAAATGGGGTGTCACCTCGAAATATTACGAGGTCGAAAAGATCGAAGCCACTACGCCCCCGCACACGTCGGGCGGCGGCGGCAGCCTGCCGTGCGAGTTTCTCGCCGCCGGCTGCTCCAACCTGCCCGTGAAACGCAACTGAGCGCCAGGCGAACGAGCTAGCCGATCGCCTTCTCCAAAACCAGCGCCGGCAATCCTGAGGCGCCGCCGCAATCGGCCGTGTTGCCGGCGGGCGTGAACCCTCTCGAGCGGTAAAAGGCAACGGCCGGAGCATTTGCTTCCTCGACCTCGACGCGCAGCGTTCGGGCCTCCGGAAAGCTGGCCTCGATCTCGTCCAGCAGGGCCTTGCCGATGCCTTGCCTCTGCCAGGCCGGATGCACGTAAAGCTGGTTCAGCATGACGACCCCGGCATCCGTCGTGGCGGCCGCGAAAGCCATGCCACCGATGCTTTTGCCGTCGTCGGCGACCAGGAATTCCGAATTCGGTCGTGTCAACCGCGCTTTGAGCGCGGCGATCGAATGCCATTCGTCGGTGATTTCGGTGACCCGCGCCGCGCCGTAGATGGCGTCATAGGTGGCGTGCCATGTCTCGACCAGCAATGCGCGCACCGCCGCAAGATCGCGCTCGCCGGCGGTGCGGACGAACATCCTATTCGATCCCGAGCTTGGCCTTGACCAGCTCGTTGACCACCTGCGGGTTGGCCTTGCCGCCGGTCGCCTTCATCACCTGGCCGACGAACCAGCCGGCCATGGTCGGCTTGGCGCGCGCCTGTTCGACCTTGTCCGGGTTGGCTGCGATCACCTCGTCCACCGCCGTTTCGATAGCCCCGGTATCGGTGACCTGCTTCATGCCGCGGCTTTCGACCAGCTGACGCGGATCGCCGCCCTCGTTCCAGACGATCTCGAACAGATCCTTGGCGATCTTGCCGGAGATGGTGCCTTCCTTGATCAGATCGATGACCGCGCCGAGCTGATCGGGCGAAACCGGAGCATTTTCAATACTCTTGCCGGCTCTGTTCAACGCACCCAGCAAATCGTTGATGACCCAGTTGGCGGCAAGCTTGCCGTCGCGACCAGCGGCCACCTTCTCGAAATAGTCGGCGACCGCCTTTTCCGATACCAGGATCGAGGCGTCGTAGGTCGACAGACCGAGCGAGGAGATCAGCCGTGCCTTCTTGGCGTCCGGAAGTTCAGGCAGGTCCTTTGCCAGCGCATCGACATAGGCCTGGTCGAATTCCAGCGGCAGAAGGTCGGGATCCGGGAAATAGCGATAGTCGTGCGCTTCTTCCTTGGAACGCATCGAGCGCGTTTCGCCCTTGTTGGGATCGAACAGCCGCGTTTCCTGGTCGATCTTGCCGCCGTCCTCGAGGATGGCGATCTGGCGGCGCGCCTCGGAGTCGATGGCCTGGCCGATGAAGCGGATCGAGTTGACGTTCTTGATCTCGCAGCGCGTGCCGAATTCACCGCCGGGCCGGCGTACCGAGACGTTGACGTCGGCGCGCAGCGAGCCTTCGTCCATATTGCCGTCGCACGTGCCGAGGTAGCGCACGATGGTGCGCAGCTTGGTGACATAGGCCTTGGCTTCATCGGCGGAGCGCATATCGGGCTTCGAAACGATCTCCATCAGCGCCACGCCGGAGCGGTTGAGATCGACATAGGACATCGTCGCATGCTGGTCGTGCATCGACTTGCCGGCATCCTGCTCCAGGTGCAGGCGCTCGATGCCGACCTCGATATCCTCGAACTCGCCCTGCCGGTCGGGGCCGACGGAGACGATCACCTTGCCCTCGCCGACGATCGGTTGCTTGAACTGCGAGATCTGGTAGCCCTGCGGCAGGTCGGGATAGAAATAGTTTTTCCTGTCGAAGACCGATTTGTGGTTGATCTCGGCCTTCAGGCCCAGACCGGTACGGATCGCCTGCTTGACGCATTCCTCGTTGATCACCGGCAGCATGCCAGGCATCGCCGCATCGACCAGGCTGACATTGGCATTGGGCGCGGCGCCGAAAGTGGTCGAGGCGCCGGAAAACAGCTTTGCCTGCGAGGTCACCTGCGCGTGGACCTCGAGGCCGATGATGATCTCCCAGTCGCCGGTGGCGCCGGGAACCAGGCGCTTGGCGTCGGGCGTGCGGGTATCGATGATGCTCATAAGGGCCTGCGTATTGGAATTGCGGATATGCGGAACGCATATTTGGTGTGCAACTTCGCTAGTGCAAACCGCTTCGCGAGACAAGCGCCAAGCCGCAGGCGCCGACGCGGCACAGGCCCGCAGCTGCCGCGATGGACTGCTATAGCAGCTTGAAAAATTCAAATGGCCGGCAACCCGGCCGCCGCCGCCTCATGCCGTGGCGATATAGGCCCTGATCTCCTCGGCCTCGCGCTCGACGTCCTCGATGCGCCGCTTGACCACATCGCCGATCGACACGATGCCGTCGAGCAGCCCGTTCTTTTCCACCGGCAGATGGCGGAAGCGGCCCTTGGTCATGATCTCCATCACCTCGTTGACGGTGTGGTTCTCATTGCAGATCTTCACCTTGGGCGTCATCGCCGAGCGGATGGCAAGGTCGAGCGCCGCGGCCCCCTCCTTGGCGAGAACCCGCACCACATCGCGCTCGGAAAGAATGCCGACGATCTTGTGATCGCCGTTGGTGATGACCAGCGCGCCGATCCTGTGTTCGGAAAGCATGCGGATGGCTTCGCTGAGCTTTTCGTTCGGCCCGAGCGTCACCACGTCGTGGCCTTTCGCCTCGAGAATTGCCTTAACAGTCATGGCGTCCTCCTCTGCATTTCCTGCCGGCTCCTGCCCTGGCCGGCTTTCCCTGGGATGAACATGGTGCGCCGCGATCGGTTGCTTTTCAAGTGCGGAGGTCTCAGCTCTCCGGCTCCTCCGTCTGCCGGGGCACCTGCTCTCGCCGATCAAAAAACCGCAGGCCGAAGAAGCCGGCAACAAAGCCGCCAATATGGGCTTCCCAGGCGATCTGGCCGTCAATGCCGGGCGCCAGGCCGAAGAGGCCGGTCGCCAGGTTGATCACCATCCACATGGCGAGAAAGGTGACGACGCCGCGCGAGCGCAGGACCGCCGCCATCGGTAAGGGCCGGCCAGCGAAGGCGGCCTTGCCCGACGAGCGGTCGATGCGGAAGCCGTAGCGCGCCGCCGCGCCCATCATGCCGGAAATCGCGCCGGAGGCGCCGACCAGCGGTGCCTCGCCAAGCGGGTGCATGGCCCAGAACAGCGCCACCGCCGCCAGTCCGGTGGCGGCGAAGAACAGGCTGAAGCGCAGCGCGCCGAAGCGGTTGGCCAACGGTGAGCCGAAGGCCGCAAGCCACACCATATTGATGGCAAGATGGGCAAAGCCGCCATGCAGGAAGGCATAGGTAAAAGGGCTTGAAAACGCGAAGAAATCCAGGTCGAAGCGGCCGGAATAGCGAATCGGCACGAAGGCAGCCCGGACAAGCAGTTCGAAGTCCTGGTCGTCGGTCAGCCAATAGACCCGGATCAGATGGACCGCGACGCAGATACCGATCACCGCCAGCACCACGGGCGGCAGGTTGAACACCGGCTCGCGGCGCTGCTCCGGTTCGCGGGCGACAGGCCCACCCTGGCCCTGCTCGATCTCCGGTGGGCTTTCTGGGTCACTCATATGGCTTGCACTCAGTCGCTGGATTGGACTTCGCGAGCATGTAGATCACGGCCAACCGAATCACAAACGGCGAATCAGCGGGCCCGAATCAAAAAAGAAGCCGTCCAAGGTTTCCCTTGAACGGCTGGTCGAGCCCCCTTGCTCCCCCTGAACTCTTGACTGAAATGCTGCCGATCGTCGCAAAACGACCGCTTCTGGAGTGGTTTTGGTGTGCCACAGGGCTGGCAGACGCGCAACGTAAACCAGTTGTTAACCTTAACCGCCCCGACCCGTGAACAAGTATTAACGATGCTGGCACGCATCCTGCTCCGCAACGCATGTAGGTCTTCGGAGGGCGCCCTTCTGTTCACCGATGGGACATCAGAAGACAGAATGCGCGGAGCAGCATTAGCATGAACCAGACCGGATCGATCACGCTGTTCCATTATTGGAACCGGTTGCGTGACGGACGCCCTGCCCCGAAGCGCTCGGAAGTCGAACCGGCCGACATCAAGTCGCTGCTGGCCGACACGTTTATCCTGGAAAAGGACACGCGCGGCGAAGCGGTGTTCCGGCTCGCCGGCACCAGGCTTTGCGCAGTCTATGGCCGCGAACTCAAGGGGTTTTCATTCCCTTCGCTGTGGCGCGAAAAGGACCAGCGGCTGATCTCGAAGCTGACCGATGGCGTCTTCGACCTGAAATCGGCGGCCCTCATTACCTATGAGGGTTTCAGCCGCAATGGCCGCTCCAACAGGTTCGAGCTGCTCGCGCTGCCGCTCGACGGCGGGGTCGAGAGCCCGCGCTGCCTCGGCGTGATAAACGCCGTCGAAAAGCCCTTCTGGCTGGGCGCGGACCCGGTTTTCGACGCGTTGATCGATTCGATCCGTGTCGTCGATCCCGACAAGGAGCCGATGTTCCTGAAGAACCGGCCGGCGATAGAGGTTCCGTCGCTCGCCCCGTCGGAATTCGACCCGCCCGAGACGATTTCGGCGCTCGGCCAGGCCCGCCGCATCCGTCACCTGGTCGTCTTCGACGGCGGACGCGAGGAATGATGGCCAAAGCTTAAAGCAACAGCGCCGGGTTTTCCCCTTTGTTAACCTGCTTTGTTGTAGTTTTCCGCTGAAATTCCCCGCATCCATGCGCGGAATGCCGAACGGGGTATGGCAGTGATGAGGTCAGCGGCGGTCGACCATGCACCGTCCCAAGCTGAAAGGCGTAACTTTCAGCGCGTCCGCGTGAAGATTTACGGACGCTTCATGCTGGAAGACCGCACCGAACATCCCTGCCAGGTAGTCGACATGTCGCCCGGCAACGTTTCGCTGCGCACCGAGCGCGCCGGCCTGGCTGGCGAAAAGGTCATTGCCTATATCGATCATATCGGACGCATCGAGGGCGTCATTACCCGCACTTTGCAGGATGGCTTTGCGATGACCGTCATCGCGTCGGAGCGCAAGAGGGACAAGCTCGCCGCGCAACTGACCTGGCTTGCCAACAAGCACGAGCTCGACCTGCCGGAAGACCGTCGCCATGAACGCGTCGCGCCGCGCAACCCGACGAGCGTGCTGCAGCTTGCCGACGGACGCCAGTACCAGTGCCGCATCATCGACCTGTCGCTGTCGGGCGCGGCGATCGAGATCGACGTCAAGCCGGCCATCGGCGTCCAGGTGACGCTGGGCACCATGCGCGGCCAGGTGGTGCGCCATTTCGAAGATGGCATCGCCATCGAGTTCGCCGTCATCCAGCGCCCCGAAACGCTTGATACCGAATTCAGCTCACCGCGCGGCTGACGCGGAAGCGTTAGCGCCATCGGGAAGCGAGGCTGGCGATCCTTCGCGCCCTCCGTCCCGCCATCCTAGCTGTTCGAACGGTGCAACGAAGCATGGGAACATGCCCGGCTGGAATCCTTAAACAATTCTATACTCAATTGCATCAAATTTTAGGTTTATTCTATTGGCGTTTTACTTAATGTCTACTTCGCGCTTTTGCGTCAAATAAATCCAGCCGTGTCATTGTCTCCTCAAACGGGGAGACGGAATAATGAACAGGATGAGGGGCAAGCTGTTGCTGGCGGCAATAGCGATGCAGCTTTTCGGCTGGGGGATTGCAAACGCGGCGGAGCCGGCCTTCATGCACACCGGCGGCCGCACCACACAGCCGGTCGGTCACTACGAATTGTGCCAGCAGCTTCCGCGGGAATGCAATCAGAGGACGCCTGGCGGGGCACCCGTCGAGCTCACCCGCAAGCTGTGGGCGACGATCGTCAAGATCAACAATTCGGTCAACAGCAAGGTCGCGCCGCGCACCGACATGGAAATGTGGGGCAAGGAGGAAGTCTGGTCCTTTCCCAATAACGGCGTCGGCGACTGCGAGGACTATGCGCTGGAAAAGCGGCGCGAGCTGATGAGCATCGGCGTGCCGGCCGGCGATCTGCTGATGACGGTCGTGCGCCAGCGCAACGGCGACGGCCATGCGGTGCTGACCGTGCGCACCAGTCTTGGCGAGTTCATCCTCGACAATCTCCAACCCAAGGTGCTGTCCTGGACCAATACCGGCTACACCTATCTGAAGCGCCAGTCCGAGCGGAATTCCGGCGCCTGGGTGACGATCAACGACGGCCGCTCCGACGCGGTCGCCAGCGTCCGCTGAGGACGCCAATGCATGTCGCCCAAAAGTGCGTAGCGGTTTTGGGATAACGACATGCATAAAACAGAGGTTAAGTGCGTCGCATGACTTCGCGCTTTAGGAGAAACCCGGTCGAGTCCCCACCCTCCCCGTCCCCAACGACCGGGTTTAGGAGCCGGCCCCGTCCCCGGGCCGGCTCCACCATTTCCGGCGGAACAACATCTCGATACAGTTATCTCGGCTTTGCCTCCAACTGCGCTTCGTCATCCAAGCTGTCTCACGATCGTTTGTGGAATATGAGCTGCCGTTTGCCGTCGAAACGCTGTTACTTGCCCCTGATACGGAACGCGTCGACAAAGGCGGAAAACGCCGGAGAGGGATGGCGTCGGCTTGGATAGTACAGGTGGTAACCCTGGAACGTCGGGCACCATTTGGTCAGGACTTCCTGAAGAAGGCCACTCTCAATATGTGGCAGGACGAGTTCGCGCGGTAGATAGGCCAAGCCCACTCCGTCAAGCGCGGCCTGGATCGCCGGCCCCATGTTGTTAAGCGTCAGTTGCCCCTCGACCCGAGCACTGAACTCGCGCGCTCCTTCCCGCAATTCCCATGCATAGACCGATCCTGACGTCGGCAGCCGGTAGTTGATGCAGTTATGGTCGGTCAGCTCCTGCGGCGTCTGCGGCGGTGTCCGGTGGGCGAAGTAACGGCGTGAGCCGACGACAGTGTAGGTCACGTCGGCTCCGATGCGCACGGCTACCATGTCCCGGGCAATGGACTCGCCCAGCCGAACACCGGCGTCGAACTGGCGCTCGACGATGTTGGTGAAGGCGTTATCGACCACCAGCTCGACATTGATATCGGGGAAGTCGCTCAGGAACTTTGGCAGCCGGGCGCGGAAGACAATGTCGACCGAATCGTCGGTGCACACCAGGCGAATGTTGCCGGACGGCCTGTCGCGCAGGACGCCGAGAGCGCTGACCTCAGCCGCGATGCCTTCGAAATGCGGTTCGATGCCTTCCTTGAGGCGTTGACCGGCCGCCGTCGGGGCCACGTCGCGGGTGGTGCGAGACAGAAGACGGAGGCCAAGCCGCGACTCCAGCGACTTGATGGTGTGGCTAAGTGCCGAAGGAGTGACGCCGAGCTTGGCGGCTGCTCGGGTGAAGCTCCGCGTCCGGGTGATCTCCAGAAACGCGCGCATTTCGGCGAACTCGTCGCGTGGCATTGATGAGCCTCATTCACAACCACATCAAAATTATACCCGCTAGTCGCATTTGGCCAGCCCGACTAGTTAGTTCGGGAACGGACAGGAGACTGCCTTATGACCATTGAACTCGCGCTGGGCGAGGCCGCCGCTGCTGACAACACGACGACCCCATGGTCTGCGTTGGTCTGCCTGTCGCTGCTGACCTTCCTTCTGGTCGGACTGGAATTCCTGCCGGTGAGCCTGCTCACCCCGATCGCTCAGGATCTGGCCGTCTCCGAGGGTCAGGCAGGCCAGGCAATCGCGGTATCCGGATTCTTCGCCGTGGTTACCAGCCTCTTCGGCAACTCGCTGTTGCGAAACGTCGATCGACGGACGGTGGTTCTGCTCCATACGGCAGTGCTGGCCGCATCGAGCCTGGCGGTGGCGCTTGCTCCCAATTTCCTGGTCTTCCTGGCCGGGCGGGCGCTGGTCGGCATCGCGATCGGCGGTTTCTGGTCACTGTCGACGGCCATTCTGGCCCGCCTGGCCCCGGGACCCGACCTGCCCAAGGCCATTGCCTTGCTCCAGGGTGGCACTGCGTTCGCATTGGTGATCGCCGCGCCCGTCGGCAGCCTCCTCGGATCGCTGATCGGATGGCGGGGAACCTTTTTCGTCACTGTCCCCATCGGCCTTGCGGCGCTCGTGTGGCAGTTGGCCGTTCTCCCGAAGATGCCACCGATGGAGGCCGCCTCGGTGTCGAGCATGTTCCGCTTGCTGCGGAATCGCAGATTCGCCATCGGCATGGGCGCAACCGGGCTCGCGTTCATCGGGCAGAACGCGCTCTCGATCTACCTGCGGCCGTTTCTGGAAAACGTGACGGGCCTCGAGGTCAACACCCTCTCAATGGCTCTGTTGGGCGTCGGCCTCGGCGGCCTGGCGGGACTGTCGATCATCGGCCTCATACTCCGGCGGCACCTCACAGCCGTGCTGATCGGGCTGCCGAGTGCACTCGCGGTCTTCGCTCTACTGCTGATTGCCTTTGGACCGTTTGCACGCGCCACGGCCGGCCTGCTGGTTCTTTGGGGACTGTTCGCGACCCCGATCCCGGTGGCGTGGAACACCTGGATGACCACGCTCATCCCTGAAGACCTGGAGGCCGGGGGCGGACTCCAGGTCGCCCTGATCCAGTTCGCGATCGCGGGCGGCGCTATCGCGGGAGGCCTGCTGTTCGACGCGGCCGGCTGGTGGAGCGCCTTCCTTCTCGCCGCCGTCCTGCTCACGGGTTCGGCCTTGCTCGCCGCCTCGGCCGGCCCCCGCACCTGAACTCTTTCAATTCTTGTCTAGGAGAATCTCATGTCCGAAGGAATCGAGAACAAGGTCGTCGTCATCACCGGTGCCAGCAGCGGCCTCGGTGAAGCGACGGCACGCCATCTTGCCGCGCGAGGCGCTTCCGTGGTCCTAGGTGCACGCCGGTCACACCGCATCGACGCCCTTGTCCAGGAACTGACCGCCGCTGGGCTCAAAGCCAAGGCCGTCACTACGGACGTCACCGACGCCGGCCAGGTCCAGAACCTGGTGAACACGGCGGTCCGGGAATTCGGCCGCATCGACGTGATGCTCAACAATGCGGGCCTCATGCCGTTGGCCCCGCTCGAACGGCTCAAGGTCGACGAATGGGACCGGATGATCGACGTTAACATCAAGGGCGTTCTTTACGGCATCGCGGCCGCGCTTCCGTACATGAAGGAGCAGCGATCGGGGCACATTATCAATGTCTCGTCCGTATACGGCCATGTGGTCGACCCGGGTGCGGCGGTCTATTGCGCCACCAAGTTCGCCGTGCGTGCGCTGTCCGAGGGTCTGCGGAAAGAGGTGAAACCCTACAACATCCGCACCACGGTGATCTCGCCGGGCGCTGTCACCACAGAGTTGCTCGAGCACATCAGCGAGAAGGATATCCAGCACGACACCAGGGACTTCGTGAGCAAGATCGCCGTGGGGCCAGATACGTTTGCCCGCACGGTCGCCTTCGCGATCAACGAGCCCGACGACGTCGATATCAGCGAGATCTTGTTCCGGCCGACCGGCCAGCCGGTTTGACTTGGAAGGGGCTATGCTTTCGGTATCCCAAGGCCGGCTCCACCATTTCTGGATCGGCTAGACCTTCTTCAGCCCCGCCCTGAATCGCCTGCCGTTGGCCACATAATGTGCGGCCGAGGCGCGCAGCCTGGCGATTGCGGCTTCGTCGAGCGTCCTGACGACGCGCGCGGGCGAGCCGACGATCAGCGAATTGTGAGGGAATTGCTTACCTTCGGTGACCAGCGCGCCGGCCCCGACCAGCGAGTTTTTACCGATCTTCGCGCCGTTCAGCACGATGGCGCCCATGCCGATCAGGCTGTTGTCGCCGATCGTGCAGCCATGCAGCAAGGCACGGTGGCCGATCGTGCAGCCTTGGCCGACGGTCAGCGGAAAGCCGGCGTCGGTGTGCATGATTGTGTGCTCCTGCACGTTTGTGTCGGCGCCGATGACGATCGGCTCGTCGTCGCCGCGGACGACGACGCCGAACCAGAAGCCGGCATTGCGGCCGATCCTGATATTGCCGATCAGCGTGGCATCGGGCGCGATCCAGTTGCTGTCGACGTCCTCGAAGGCGGGCGCTTTTCCGTCAATCGCGTAGATCGGCATTGCTGTCTCCAGATCGTCTCACACCGACAAGCTGCCAGACCCTAGAAGCGAAGCCGCCCAGGACGCAATGGCGATCACCACCATGCCCAGCGCCAGCGCCCAGATGGTCGCCGTACAGCCGCAGGAGATCAGCCCCAGCACCGAGATGCGACGCTCGCGCCAGGCGTCCAGCGCCTCGTTGGCGAACATCAGCGGCCCGGCGCAAGCCGTCGCCGCGAGCGAGCGCAGCATGTGCTTCGACGATACATAGGGCTGGACGAAGGCAAGCTTGCGGCCTGCGATCAGCTCCATCGCCGATCCGGCCAGGCCGCAAGCCGTCAGCCCAGCCATAAAACTGAATATGATTTGTTCAACGGGACCCATCTTTACCCTCCGTTTACCATGAAATCGCACAGTCGCCCGCAAAAGCTGCGAAGCAAGAGCCGTGCCGCGCCGAGATGTGCCGCTCAGGTACAGCCGATGGGATCGTAACGAGGGTCGCGATGAAGCAGTCAGCCGCCACAGAGGGCCCGCAACTCGGCGTCGTCGATTCGACGCTGATGAAGCGGGTGTTTTATGCGTTCGCAACGCTGGCGCTGCTTTCGATGGCGATCAGCCTTGGCGGCAAATGGTTCGGCCGCTCGATCGCCATGGCCGGGTACACCGACGACACCACGGTCCACAAGGTCGTCATCGGCAACAACATCATCGCCGTGCCGGCCAATGTCATCCGCTTTGCCCAGGCCCGGCGCGACGGCATCGCCTCGCGGCTCGACCTCTATCTGCGCTATCCCGAGATGGACGGCTACAGCGAGGCTGCCCGCAACGACTTCAACCACACCGGGCCCAGCAAGGACATCGTCTTCCTGTCGTTCGAGCCGCAGATGATGTCGCGCGACATGAGCGGCCGCTTTGCGCCGATCTACAGTGCGCTGATTGCCAAGCCGGGTACGCCCGGCCCTGGCAGCACGACGCTTTACGCCTTCAGCGAAAAGTCAGGCTATCTCAACGAAGTGCTGGCGGTCGCCGACCGCCCCGGCAAGGATCCGTTCGTCGCACGCTGCCTGAGCGGCCCGAGCGCGGACGAATCGCTAGCGCCCTGCGAGCGCGACATCCTCGTCGGCGATAATCTCAGCCTCACCTACCGCTTCCCGCGGGAATTCCTGGGCGACTGGCAGGCGCTCGATGCGGCGATTTTGGGCGAGGCAGCGCGTGTGCTGGAGACCGGGCGGTGAGCAACGAAACGAGCCGTTCCGTAGCGATCCTTCGCTGTCCCGCCGGCGCCAGCCGCAAAATTCCCGGCTCAGGCCAGATCGATGTCGAGGATCGCCATCGAGAAATTATAGTCCCCGTCGTCCTCGTCCTTGAAGACGATGCCGAGGAACTCGTCGCCGACATAGACCTCGGCCGAATCTTCCTTGCGCGGCCGCGCCTTCACTTCGAGTTTTGGGTTCTGGAAGGTGCGCTTGAAATAGGCGTCCAGCTTTCTGATTTCGTCCGGCTTCAACAGTCTTCTCCGATCGTCGCTTGCTAAAGTGCGTCGCGTCTGAAGAGATCGATGCGACGCGCTTTGAATCTTGCTTCATCCATGTCGCTATCCCAAAACCGCTAGGCACTTTTGGGCGACATGCATTGGTGAGCGCGCTTCTGGCACGTCGACAATGGCCATGTAAAGGCAAGCCGGCACAGGGGGCAGGAATTCAGCCCCTGCCCGAGCACTCAGATGTCGAAGCTGACGACGTGGTCCATCGTCTGCGATGGCAACAGCTGGTCCATCTGCCGCGACGGCTGATCGCAGCCGGTCTCGCCGACGACGCGGGCCGGCACGCCGGCAACCGTCTTGTTGTGCGGTACCGGCGACAGCACCACCGAGCCGGCCGCGATTTTCGAGCAATGGCCGATCTCGATGTTGCCGAGGATCTTGGCGCCGGCGCCGATCAGCACGCCGTAGCGGATCTTGGGGTGGCGGTCGCCGCCGGCCTTGCCGGTGCCGCCCAGGGTGACGCCGTGCAGGATCGACACGTCGTCCTCGATCACCGCCGTCTGGCCAACGACGAGGCCGGTGGCGTGATCGAGGAAGATGCCCTTGCCGATGCGGGCGGCCGGATTGATGTCGGTCTGGAACACCGAGGACGACCGGCTCTGCAAATACAGCGCAAAATCCTGGCGGCCCTGGTTCCACAGCCAATGCGCCAGCCGGTGCGTCTGGATGGCATGAAAACCCTTGAAGTAGAGCACCGGCATGATGAAGCGGTCGCAGGCCGGATCGCGGTCGTAATAGGCCTGGATGTCGACGCGCACCGTCGTCGACCAATCCTTGTCGTCGGCCGCCATTGCCTTGAATGTCTGGCGAATGAGGTCGGAGCCGATGTCCTGGTGGGCGAGGCGCTCGGCCAGCCGGTGAATGACCGCTTCTTCCAGGTTTTCCTGGTTGAGGATGGTCGAATAGAGGAACGCCGCCAGCAGCGGATCGCGGTTGACCGCTTCCATCGCTTCATCGCGGATCGAACGCCAGATCGGATCTACCGGCTGCACCATGGTGGGACGGGAAATCGTAACGCTGTTCATCTGATGTCTCCGGCCATCCAATGTCATCCACTGTCTTGGCGGCTTGCCTATTCTCCGGCCGCACCTATAAGCCAGATCATAGCACGGGTGAACTCAATTTTCCTTAGTGCTTCGTCAAATGGATTTGGTTGGCGGAATTTCAAGCAGCCATGGAAAACGCAACCTTGATCGACGAGACCCTGAAGCGCGAGCTTTCCGCGCTCTATGCGGCCGAAGATCGCCACTACCACGACCTTGGCCATATCGAGGCGATGCTGGCGCTAGCCAACCATTACAAGGCATTGCTGCATGATCCTGAAGCAGTCGAAGCGGCGATCTGGTTCCACGACGCGATCTACGACAGCCGCGCCAAGGACAATGAGGCGAGGAGTGCCGCACTTGCCGAGGAGAAGCTCGCCGGCCGCGCCGATGCACAACGCCTTCGTCGCATCGCGGCGATGATCACTGCCACTGCCAGCCACGAATTGCCGCCCCTTGGCGATCAACATTCGGTTCGTGATGCGGCGCTGTTCCTCGACATGGACCTGGCGATCCTGGGTGCCGCGCCTGACGTGTTTGACGCCTACGAACAGACGGTTCGCCGCGAATACCAGTGGGTCGGTGAGCCGATGTGGCGGGCCGGCCGTGCCGCCGTCCTGAAGGGCTTCCTCGCCCGCCCGCATATCTTCCACAGCGAGGAGTTCCGCCGGCGCTTCGAAACGCGGGCCAAGCAAAACATTGCACGCTCGCTCAGGGCGGTTGGGCACGGCCAGGGCGGATAGTAGTTCGCGTCGCTCGCGTGCGTCTGGGATATTTGCCCGAAATCAGGTGAATGCGCCAAAAGTCGATGCCATTGCCCACAACATGAACACCCCGGCCGCCAGCGACGCACCATTGACCACGATGCCAGCCAGGCCGAGCACACGATTGTCGTTTGGGCGACCAACGGCCATCAACCCGAAGACCACTCCCGTAAGATGTGCCAAAGGCCCGGCCAGAAAAAATACCGCAGCGAAGAAGCCCGTCGCACTGTTCTGGAGCAGTGGAGACGCGTCGCTCGGCATTGCTATCAACGCGGTGATCGCCATCGCCCCTGCCGCTAAAGCAGCCAGCGCTAGAACAACGGACCATTCGCCGAACGTGCTTTTTGCAATGACGCCCGGCAAAGCGGCGTCGGTCCTTCCCCATTGTGCCATGATACCCCCTGCCCTCCGTTCAGCGCATGGCGGGTTTGAACCGATCCACACGTCGCGCTTATTTACTCCTGTATCGTTGCAAAACCGCTAAGGACCCCAGCTTCAGGCGCAATGGCCGCTTCGGGAGCCGTCCATCAAAGCGGATGCTCGGCATAAAACTCCAGCACGCGCTGCTTGAAGGTCTTGTCGCCGACCGCCAGCATATGGTCGCGGCCTTCGATGTGAAAAGCCCTGGCGTTGGGCATCAGAGCGGCGAGTTCATCCGGCGAGCCGCCGATGTCGTCCTTGGTGCCGACGGCGATCAGCGTCGGCTGGGCAATGCGGGCAATGTCGGCCTCGCTCAGCAATTCGCGCGAGGTGGCGATGCAGGCGGCGAGCGCCCGGCGATCGCTGCGGGTCTGATCGGCGAAGGCGCGGAACGAGCGGCCGCGCGGGTCGCTGGTGCCTGCCGGATCCTCGGCCAGGAGGGCATCGGCTATCGGATCCCAGTCGCCAACGCCGTCGACCATGCCGACGCCGAGACCGCCGAAGACCAGCGTCGCCACCTTGTCCGGGTTGGAGAGCGCCAGGAACGCCGATATGCGCGCGCCCATCGAATAACCCATGACATGGGCGCGTTCGATGCCGAGATGGTTCAAAAGCGCTGCCGCGTCGGACGCCATTTTTGCCGGCGTGTAGTCGGCTTCGTCATAGCTCTTCGACGACGAGCCATGGCCGCGATTGTCGAAGGCGATCGCACGGTAGCCGGCATCGTTCAGCGTCTTGAACCAGCCGGGCGACACCCAGTTGACGTAATGGCTCGAGGCAAAGCCGTGGATCATCAGCACCGGATCGCCCTGCCCCGATGCCGGTTGGCGGTCAAGGAAAGCAAGGTCGAAACCATCATGGGAGAAGAACTGCATCGGCCGAAGATCCTGCCCGTTCGTTCAGTCGGAATCGACACTCGGCGCGTCGCCCTTGTCGGGCGGCGGCATGGCCGGCCCCGGCGCCGTGCCGATGGCCGGATGGCGCAGCAGGTCGCCGTCCTTAATGCCCTTTTTGGCGGCGGTGCCTGCCTTGAGCTCGAGCACGAAGCGCACCGGTTCGTCCGGCGAGATGATCGCCTCCGACTGCGGCTCGCCTTGCTTGATCGCCCGGATCCGGCCGTCCTGGCCGACGAAGATCAGGTCGAGCGGCATCGGCGTGTTCTTCATCCAGAAGCTCACATCCTGCGGCGCACCGAACACGAACAGCATGCCGTGATTGTCGGCCATGTGCCGGCGGAACATCAGGCCGGCCTCGCGCTCGGCGGGCGTGTCGGCAATTTCGACGGAGAAAGAACGCTCGCCGGCCTTCGTCACCGCGACAAGCGGCGCCGGGTCGACGGGAAGGATCATCGCCTTGCCGTCGGCCGAACTCGGTTGCTGAAAATAGAAGAACGCACCTGCGGCGACGATGAGGAAAATCCCGGCGCAGAGCGCGCTCGCCGTCAGCCGGTTCCTGTGAGCCATATGAAATCCTCGACCGGAACTAATGCGAGACCGGCAAGGTACCCATATCGGGGTGAATTTCGGCAGCCATAAGGCCTTTGTCGCCGCGCCCGAAGCGGACCAGCACCACCTGGCCCGGGCGGAGTTCGGTGATGCCGTAGCGGCGCAACGTCTCCATGTGGACGAAAATATCCTCGGTGCCCTCGCCCCGGGTCAGAAAGCCGAACCCTTTGGTGCGGTTGAACCATTTCACCAGCGCCCGTTCGAGGCCGCTTTCCGGCGTCACCGCGACATGGGTGCGCTGCTCCTGCATCTCCGCCGGATGGATCGCCGTGGTGACATCCATCGAGAGCACGCGGAAGGCCTGCAGCCCGCGCTCGCCCTGCTTGACCAGGCAGACGACGCGGGCGCCTTCAAGCGCGGTCTGAAAACCGTCCTTTCGAAGGCATGTCACATGGAGGAGGATGTCGCCCGAAGTACCATCATCGGGAAGGATGAACCCGTAGCCCTTGGCTACGTCGAACCATTTGATGGCGCCAGCGATTTCGACGAGATCGGCCGTATCGGCGCTCTCATCCCGCTTCAACGCATCGTTACCGGCCCCGTCCCGCCCCATGAAAGAGGCCTTTTCCCCCATAAGAACGCCCCCTTTTTTCAAGAAACACTGCAACTGATTCTTGGTATCAGATTAACACCGCGGCTTCCGGTGTGTGCAAGACCTGACGTGCCTTTTTTCACGGTTCCGTACAGGAATAGCGGATTTGCCGTTTGCCGGCGCTGGCAAGCGTGGCCGATTGCCCTTTGGCCGGGCCGCCCCTATGTTGCGCCGCAATGCAACATAAGGAGGAAATCATGCGCTATCTGCACACCATGGTCCGCATCGCCGACATCGATGCTTCGCTCGATTTCTACTGCAACAAGCTTGGTCTCAAGGAAGTGCGCCGCCATGAAAACGAGCAGGGCCGCTACACGCTGATCTTCCTCGCCGCGCCCGAAGACGAGCAGAGCGGCATCTCCGAAAAGGCGCCGCTGATCGAGCTGACCTACAATTGGGACCCGGAAGACTACAAGGGCGGCCGCAATTTCGGCCATCTTGCCTATGAGGTCGACGACATCTACGCCACCTGCCAGCGGCTGATGGACAATGGCGTTACCATCAACCGGCCGCCGCGCGACGGCAACATGGCGTTCGTCAAATCGCCGGACGGCATCTCGATCGAGTTGTTGCAGAAAGGTCCGGCCAAGCCGAAGGCCGAGCCGTGGGCCTCGATGCCGAACACCGGCAGCTGGTAACCGATCACGCTATCTTGAGCGGACGCAGGCGGGCCCTGGTTCGGTTTTCGCGTCCGCCTCCCCAAGGAGAGTTCATTCATGCCGGCCAGCCATGTCGACGTCGCCACCGAACATGCCAGCCGCTATCTGCAGCAGCTGTGCAAACATTGGGCGCACAAGTTTCCCGTCGAATTCGACCCGAACCACGGCACCATCGATCTGACGCTCGGCCGCACGGTTCTCGATGCGGACCCGGCTGCGCTGCATATTGCGGTGACGACCGATGAAGCTGGCTCGCTCGAGCGCCTGGAAACGGTCGTCGCCGAGCACATCAAGCGCTTCGCCTTCCGTGAAGAGCTGGCATTCGACTGGAAACGCGCTCCGGCCGCGTAGACGACCTGTCAAGCGCGGGCCTTGGCCATCTCGAGCAGCATCAGCACGGTGCGCCAGTTGCGCGCCGTGCAGTGCACCTTCAGAACGCGCGGGATGAGATTGGCAAAGACCGATTTGCCGAGGCCGTCGGGTGCATGCAGGTAGAGCACGTCGCCCTTGATCTCGAAGCGTTCGGGCCCGGTGCATTTTTCCGCCAGACGGGCCACCTCCTCGGCGGTCGGCCGGCGCTCCAGCGCATAGGCATGCAGCTTGGTCGGCTCGCCGGCCACTTCCGGATAGGGATTGTCCGCCGCCAGCCGCTCGAGCCAGCCGAGATCGCGCACCATGATGCGCGAATGGAAGCCCCATTTCTTCTCGAATTCCGCTTCCAGCCGCCTGATCAGCATCGCCGCATCGCCGTCTGGCGACCGGAATACGGCGTTGCCGCTCTGCACATAGGTGGCGATATCGGAGAAGCCGAGCTGCTCCAAGAATGACCTGAGCTCCGCCATCTTGACGATGCGGTTGCCGCCGACATTGATGCCGGAAAACAGCGCGATAAAAACGTTCGCCGGAGCGTTCGGAAGATCGTTGCTGCTCATATGATGAACCCGGCGAGCGTCTCGTTGTCGGTAATGTCCTGGTAGTGGACGCTTTCGGCGTCGAAATTCGCCTTAAGCAGGTCGAAATTGCGGCGGTCCTTGGTTTCGATGCCGATCAGCACCGAGCCGAAATTGCGCGCCGATTTCTTCAGATATTCGAAGCGGGCGATGTCGTCGTCAGGACCAAGCAATTCGAGGAAATCGCGCAACGCGCCGGGCCGCTGCGGAAAGCGGATGATGAAGTATTTCTTCAAGCCCTCGAAGCGCAGGGCCCGTTCCTTCACATCCGGCAGCCGCTCGAAATCGAAATTGCCGCCGGACACCACGGCGACGATGGTCTTGCCCCTGATTTCCTTTTTGGAAAAATCCTTGAGCGCATCGATCGCCAGCGCACCGGCCGGCTCGAGCACGACCCCTTCGACATTGAGCATTTCGATCATGGTCGCGCAGAGCCGGTTTTCCGGGATCAGCCGCACTGCATCGGCAGCAAACTCCTTGAGGTGGCGCAACGGCTCGCGGCCGATCTCGGCTACCGCCGCTCCGTCGACGAAATTGTCGACCTTGGCGAGCTTGACCCGCTTTCCGGCGGCAAGGCTCTCGCTCAGGCTCGGGGCGCCGGCCGGCTCGCAAAAGACGAAACGTGTTTCACGCAGCTGGTCGGCGAAATAATGGGTGACGCCGGCGGCAAGGCCACCGCCGCCGACCGGCAGCATAATGATGTCGGGCATGCGCGCGCCGGGCATCTGGCCTGATATCTCGTAGGCGACGGTCGCCTGCCCTTCGATGATGTCCTTGTGGTCGAAAGGCGGCACCATATGCGCGCCGGCAGTTTCGGTGAATTCGAGTGCCGCGCGGTAGCAGTCGTCGAAAAAATCGCCGACCAGCCTGATCTCGACGAACTCGCCGCCGAACAGCCGCGTCTTGTCGATCTTCTGCTGCGGCGTGGTCACCGGCATGAAGACGACGCCCTTCTTGCCGAAATGGCGGCAGACGAAGGCAAAGCCCTGCGCGTGATTGCCGGCCGAGGCGCAGACGAACAGCTCGGCAGCGTTGCCGGCGGCAAGCGTCTTGCGGAAGAAGTTGAAGGCGCCGCGGATCTTGTAGGAGCGCACCGGCGTCAGGTCCTCGCGCTTCAGCAGCACCCGCGCGCCGCTCTTCTTCGACAGATAGTCGTTTTCCTGCAGCGGCGTTTCCGGAAAGATCTCGCGGATCGCGGCAGCGGCGGCAGCAACGCGAGAGGAGAAACTGGTCATGGCAAGAGCACCCCACAGGCTAGCCGAATTCGGTCCCGCTATTGCATATCCGGCTTCACGAAGCCATTGTCCGGCCACCCTGAAAGGGTGTTCCCAAAATCTCGTTGGCCGTTAGGAGCGTCTGTTCATGCCTGTCGCATCGGTGGCCCAGAAAACCGTGTCGCTGCCGGAGTTCGGCGAGCCGACGGTGATGCCGCTGGTTCTGCGCGCCACCTATGAGGCCCGCATCGCGGCACTGGTTGCACGCGGCGGCGAAGCGGGGTTCGACGCGTTCGTCGTCTATGGCGACCGCGAACATGCCGCCAATGTCGCCTATCTCTGCGGCTACGATCCGCGCTTCGAGGAGACGCTGCTGGTCATCGTTCCCGACAAGCCGCCGAAACTGCTGGTCGGCAATGAGGGCTGGGGCTATGCCGAGATCTGCGACGGGCCGTACTAGCGCGTGCTCTACCAGACCTTTTCGCTGCTGGCGCAGCCGCGCGACCGCTCGCAGGCGCTTCCCAACATTCTTGCCGATTGCGGCCTGAAAGCCGGCCAGCGCATCGGCGCCATCGGCTGGAAACCGTTCGGCCCCGGCGATGCCGGTTTTGGTGAAACGACGCTCGACCTGCCGTCCTTCATCGCCGACACGCTACGCACGCTTGCCGGCGACAGGGGTGTGATCGTCAACGCGGCGAACCTTTTGATGAACCCTGCCGACGGCCTGCGCGCCATTAACGAGGCCGACCAGCTGGCCGCGTTCGAATTCGCCGCGACCTATTCCTCGCAAGGCCTGCGCAATGTCCTGCAGGTCATCGAACCCGGCATGACCGAATTGCAGGCGGCGCGGCTGATGGGCATCAACGGCCTGCCGCAATGCTGTCACCCGATGCTGTCGGCCGGCAGGCGCGCGCCCTATGGCCTGCCAAGCCCGCGTCTTGACGTCATCAAGCGCGGCGACCCGATCACCATGGCCTATGGCATCCAAGGCTCGCTCAACGCCCGCGCCGGTTTTCTGGTCGAGGACGCGGCCGAGCTTCCAAGGGGCATCCGGGACTATGTCGAGAAACTGGTCGCGCCCTATTTCTGCGCCGTCGTCGACTGGTATGAGACGGTCGGCATCGGCGTTCCCGGCGGCGCACTGTGGCAAGCGGTGCACGAGCGGATCGGCGATCCGTTCTTCGGCGTGTCGCTCAATCCCGGCCATCTCGTCCATATCGACGAATGGATGCATTCGCCGGTATTTTCCGGCTCCGATATCAGATTGAAGTCGGGCATGGCCTTGCAGGTCGACATCATCCCAGCAACCGGCACCGCTTATTTCACCACCAACATCGAGGACGGCATCGCGCTGGCCGACGAGGCGCTGCGCGAAGAGATCGCCGCGCGCTATCCCGAAGCCTGGCGCCGCATCGAGGCGCGCCGCGCCTTCATGCGCGACGTGCTTGGCATAAGATTGAAGCCGGAAGTGCTGCCGTTTTCCAACATCCCGGCGTTCCTGCCGCCGTTCTGGCTTTCGCGCAACAGTGCGATGGCCGTCGCGAGGCACTGAGCGCATTTCGGCATCCGCGACTTACTTCTGCCGCACTTCGCCTGTCCGGGAGGGGCGGCGGAGGTGGATGGGCCTTTGGTCAGGCCGGAGTGGAATTGCTTAAGTGCCCTTGAAGACGATTTGCATCATTGTCCTTGCCGCGCTGCTCGCCGGCTGCGGCGGTCGCCAAACCGAGGAACTGCTCGGCAGCGCCATGATGGCGGTGCCGGTGACGGAAATCGCCGGCAATCACTCGATCTTCATCGCAACGACGCGCAAGCGCTCCGACGATCCCAACAAGGTCTTCGACGGCGAGCGGTCGGCGACGCTGAACTATGCCCGCGTCAACGTCACCGTCCCCGGCATCCACAAGACAGGCCAGATCGAGCGGCGCTCGCGCGGCAAGTCGGACGATCCGGCCAAATACTTCATGGCTTCCGAGGTCGTCGGCTACGACACCCAGCCGAAATTCTCCAGCGCGCTCAGCGCCGACATCGCGGCGCGCGGCGGCCGCGTCATGGTCTTCGTCCACGGCTACAACACCGGCTTCGACGACGCGGTCTACCGCGTCACCCAGATCACCCATGATTCCGGCTATCCGGGCACGCCGGTGCTGTTTTCCTGGGCGTCGGGCGCCAAGACCACCGACTATGTCTACGACAAGGAAAGCGCCAGCGTTGCCCGCGACCAGCTGGAAGTGACGCTGAGAATGCTGGCGCAGACCGGCGCGCGGCGCATCGACATCGTTGCCCATTCGCTGGGGACCTGGGTCACCATGGAGGCGCTGCGCCAGCTCGCCATCACCGGCGACCGCGATCTCGGCGGCAAGCTCGGAGACGTCGTGCTGGCCTCGCCCGACATCGACGTCGACGTGTTCAAGAGCCAGATGCGCCGCTACGGCAAGCCGGACAAGCCGTTCATCCTGCTGCTCTCCGACGACGACCGGGCGCTCAGGCTGTCCGGCCTGATCGCCGGCGCGCGGCCGCGCGTCGGTGACTACAAGGACGCCGCCGACCTTGCCAGCTATGGCGTGTCGGTCGTCGATCTCTCCAGCGTCAAGGGAGCCGACCGCTTCAACCACACCAAATTCGCCGACAATCCGGAATTGGTGCAGTTGATCGGCCAGAAGCTGCGTGAGGATGACGGGTTTGCCAGCGACCGCGAAGTGACCGACCGGATCGCCTCGGTCGGACAATAGCTGCACTGCGCGGCAGTCGTTGTTGACCATTGCCGCACTATCGGAACAGTTTGAACTGGACCGTGCCGGCCTCTGCCTCTATCGAATAGGCCAAGACGTCTCCGGCTCGACGTCGCCTTTGCGGGAGCCCGCGTGATCGTGCCTTCGAAGATCTTTCTCGTCGTTGCGTTCGCGCTCGCGCTGGCAGGCTGCGCCGGTCAGAACACGCACGATCTGCTCAACAAGACGACGATCATCGTGCCTGCTTCGGACATTGCGGCGACGCACAAGATCTTCGTCGCTACAACCCGGCAAAGGGCAACGAAGGAGCCCCGGCAGGTGTTCGACGGCGACCGTTCGCCGACCACCAGCTTTGCCAGCGTCGAGGTGACGGTGCCGAAGGTGCATCAGGCCGGCGCCATCGAACGGGTCAAGGGCTCGGCCAACAGCAATCCGGCGAAGGATTTCACGGCGACCGGCGTCACCTTCTACGAAGGCGCGCCGCAATTCGCCAAGGCGGTCGGCGCCGACATAGCCATGCGCGGCGACCGCGCGCTGGTTTTCGTGCACGGCTTCAACAACGGTTTCGACGACGGCATCTACCGGCTGACGCAGGTCGCGCACGACACGAAATATCCGGGCACGCCGGTGCTGTTTTCGTGGGCGTCGAGCGGCAAGACGACCGGCTATATCTACGACAAGGAAAGCGCCAATGCGGCGCGCGACGATCTCGAAGCGACGCTGCGCATGCTCGCCAAGAGCCGCGCCAAGAGCATCGACATCATTGCCCATTCGATGGGGACCTGGGTGACGATGGAAGCGTTGCGGCAGCTTGCCATTACCGGCGACCGCGACCTCGGCGGCAAGCTCGGCTACGTCATCCTGGCTTCGCCCGACATCGACGTCGACGTGTTCAAGAAGCAGATGATCCGCTATGGCAAGCCCGACAAGCCGTTCGCCGTGCTGCTTTCGGGCGACGACCGGGCGCTCAGGCTGTCAACCCTGATCTCCGGCGACAAGCCGCGCGTCGGCGACTATGGCGACGCGGCCGACCTCGCCAGCTATGGCGTCTCGGTGGTCGACCTGACCAAGACCAAGGGCGGCGACCGGCTGAACCACGCCAAATTCGCCGACAACCCGTTCCTGGTGCAGCTGCTCGGCGACCGCCTGCGCGCCCCGGCCGGCCTCGCCTCCGAAGAGACCGCGCCGGCCCAGCTCGACAATCTCGGCCAGGGCCTCGGCAAGGCCGTCGGCTCGGTCGCCGAAATCGTCATCACCACGCCGTTCAAAGTGCTGACCATCGCCACCGGCGGCTGAAGAGGCGCCCCGGCGGCGTTCAAACGAACAAATCAACCTTCTGGAAGGTCGTCACGTCGATCAGGCCGACGTCGGAAATCCTGAGCTCGGGGATGACGACCAGCGCCAGCAGCGAGTGCTGCATGTAGGCGTTGTTCAGCGAGCAGCCCATCTGGCGCATGGCGTCGCTGAGTTTGTCCGCCTTGGCGGCGACGATTTCCGCCCGCTCGTCCGACATCAGCCCGGCGATCGGCATTTCGACCAGCGCCAGTTCCTTGCCCTTGGAGAACAGCACGACGCCGCCGCCGACCTCACCCAGCCGGTTCACCGCCAATGCCATGTCCTGCTTGTTGGTGCCCACGACGATGATGTGGTGGGCATCATGCGCCACGCTGGAGGCCATGGCGCAGTCGCCGATATAGCCGAAGCCGGAGACGAAGGCGTTGGTGACGCCGCCGGTGCCCTTGTGGCGTTCGACCAGCGCGATCTGGCAGACATCGTTGCGGCGATCCATGGCGACCAGCCCGTCCTCGACGGCAAGATCGGCCTCCAGCGCCCGCGTCGGCGCCTGGTTTTCGATGACGCCGATGACCCGCACCCGCACTTCGTTGGCGCCCATCGGTGCCGCGATGTCGAAATCGCCTGCCTCGAGCTTCTTGCCGAGCTTGACGGTGTTCTTCGCCGTTCGCGGATAATTGTAGGCTGCAATGTCGATTTCGAGCTTGCCGCCCTTGGCCAGCCTGACGCCGCGGCCATAGACCTCGTCGATGGTCATTTCGGCGAGATCGGAGACGATCAGCAGATCGGCGAGCCGTCCCGGCGCGATCGAGCCGATCTCGCGCTCCAGCCGGAAATGCTGGGCGGTGTTGAGCGTCGCCATCTGGATCGCCGTCACCGGCTTCAAGCCCTGGCTGATGGCGTGGCGCACGACCCGGTCCATGTGGCCTTCGTGCACCAGCGTGCCGGAGTGGCTGTCGTCGGTGCACAGGATGAAGTTGCGCGGGTCGAGCCCGCTCTCCGTCACCGCCTTGATCTGCGAGGCGACGTCGTACCAGGCCGAGCCCAGCCGCAGCATCGCCTTCATGCCCTGGCGGACGCGGGCGATGGCATCCTCGGCGCGCGTGCCTTCATGGTCGTCCTCCGGGCCGCCGGCGACATAGCCGTGGAACGGCAGGCCGAGATCGCGCGAGGCATAATGCCCGCCGACAGTCTTGCCGGCCCTCACCGTCGCCGCGATCTCGCCCGACATCACCGGATCATTGGCGGCGACGCCCGGAAAATTCATCACCTCGCCGAGCCCGATAATGTTTTCCCAGGTCATCGCCTCGGCAACATCGGCGACGGTCAGCTCAGCGCCGGCATGCTCCAGCCCCGGAGCGGAGGGCACGCAGGACGGCATCTGCACATGCACGTTGACCGGCATGGCGACCGCCTCGTCATGCATCAGCCGCACGCCCGGCAGGCCGAGCACGTTGGCGATCTCATGCGGATCGATGAACATCGATGTGGTGCCGTGCGGGATCACCGCGCGGCAGAATTCCGTCACCGTCACCATGCCGCTCTCGACATGCATATGCGCGTCGCAAAGCCCCGGCACCAGATAGCGGCCGCCGGCATCGACCACCTTGGTGCCCTGGCCGATGGCGTGGCCGGCATTCGGCCCGCAATAGGCAAAGCGGCCGCCGGCGATGGCGATGTCGGTGCCGGCGATGATCTCGCCGGAATGAACGTTGACCCAGCGCCCGTTGCGGATGACGAGATCGGCGGGCTTGCGGCCCATGGCGACATCGACCAGATGCGTCGCCATCTCGGCCCAGGGTTTTGGTTTTGTCGCATTGGCGGTCTTCGGCATCAACAGGCTCCTCTTTGCCCGACTGTGCCAAGCCGCGAGGGTTTTGACCAGCGAGGAAGCAAGCGCGGACGGCGAAGTTGCAGTTCTCCCTCCTTGAGGAGGAGATGTCGCTGGAGGCGACAGAGGGGGTCGCCGATCCACGCGAGACGCCCCCCCTCTGGCCTGCCCTCTTTGCCACAACTTGCCATCTCCCCCTCAAGGAGGGAGATCGATGCGCCACGGCTTTCGCCAATCACCAGGGCCGGGAAGGCAGGACAAAGGCATTTATGCTCTTGTGCCGGCCGCAGCAACTTTGTTCTTGCTTTGTGCCGGCAGCTATGCTACTAATTTGGCTATGGTGCTAATTGGCTCCAACGACCCGCCCGCCGAGGCGGGTTTTTTGTTTTAGCGCCATTCATGGCAAAATGGCCCAAGCGGAATATGACTCCGGCCAATCAGCTTTCGCCCGTTAGCGGATCTCACCGAATCGACGGTCGCGGAGTTTGACGCACTCCATCGTTCTAGAGCGTCGGACATTCAGGTTGAATCGCGAAGGATTCCGCTAACGTCGGGTTTGTGATTCACTTCCTTAAGGAGGTGATTTGCCATGCCCAAG
>NZ_JAMYOQ010000012.1:0-185478 GCF_040319905.1 Mesorhizobium sp. M0833
AACGAGTGGCGGCAAGCCGAGATCGTGGCGGCGGCCGAGCCGCTGATGCCCGGCCACCTGGCCTTCATCCGCATCACCAGCCGACGCGATCAGGCTAGGCCGTTGATGCGCCTGTTCATGGCCTCCACGCTCATGTCGCCGCAACGGGCGCTCGACCTCACTAGAGCTCATTGGCAGATCGAGAACGGCCTGCATTGGATGCTTGATGTCCATCTCGATGAGGATCTCAGCCGTGCACGCAAGGATAATGCTCCCGCCAACACAGCCCTTCTCAATCGCCTCGCCAGAAACATCCTTCAGGCCGCCGATGCTGCCAAAGTCCCCATCAGCCATCGCATCAAGAAATGCGCCTGGAACGACGACTATCTCATCAATGCCATCACTCATATGCGATAGCCCTGCCCACGAGGGGGAGATTGGCAGCTTCGGCGCGCCGCCTAATCCTGTAACGCTGGAGATTGGCGAAAACCGACGTCACGTCCGATCTCCCCCCTCGTGGGGGAGATGGCCGGCAGGCCAGAGGGGGGCGCTGTCCCTCCGGCGTCCGTAAGCACGAGGAAAGGTCAACTCCCCGGCGGGCTCACCGGCTCCAGGGTCTTTGGCGGTGTCAGCCGGCCATGTCCAGACACGGCATTGCCGGCGTCCGGCGCCAGCCGCATGAACGACAGCGAGGCCGCCGCCGACACCGCCGCCACGATGAAGAAGGCGGTGTGAAAGTCGGCCAGCGTCAACGGGCCGCCATGGATCGTGGTCGACACTTCCAGGATGCCGCCGGCCAGCGCCACACCGAGCGCGATCGCCAACTGCTGGAACACCGCCGTGATCGGCGTCGCCTTGCTGGTGTCGGCGGCCGAAATCTCGGCGTAGGCAAGCGCGTTGATGCCGGTGAAGAACATCGAGCGGATGAAGCCCCCGGCGAGCAGCATGGCGAGGATCAGCCCATAGGGCGTGTCGGGTGTGAACAGGCCGTTGATGGCGATGGACGCGGCAGCGATGATCGAGCCTGAAATCAGCACCCGGCGGAAGCCGGCGACCCTGAAGATCAAGGCGGTAACGAATTTCATGCCTATGGCGCCGATTGCCGAGACGAAGGTGATCATGCCGGACTGGAACGGCGTCAGCCCGAAACCGATCTGGAACATCAGCGGCAAAAGAAAAGGTACGGCACCAATGCCGATGCGGAACAGTCCGCCGCCGAGCACCGACGAGCGGAACACCCGATTGCGAAACAGCTCGAGCGCCAGCAGCGGATTCTTGACGCGGCGCGCGTGCAGCAGGTAAAGCACCGCCGACGCCAGCCCGACGGCTACGGTGACAAAGCCGGCGGCGGGCGGCAGAGCCGGCAAGCTGACCACCGACAGGCCGAACACGATGCCCGATGCCGCCAACCCGCTCAGCACGAAACCGGTGAAATCGAGCGGCGGCGTCTGCGCGGCGTCGGTCTTTGGCAGGAAACGCGTGGCCAGCCAGATCCCGATCAGCCCGATCGGCACGTTGATCAGAAAAATCCAGTGCCAGGAAAAATAGGTCGTGATGAAGCCGCCTACCGGCGGGCCGACCAGCGGGCCGACCAGAGCCGGGACGGTCAGCCACGACATGGCGGCAACGAGTTCGCTTTTCGGCGTCGCGCGTACCAGCACCAGGCGTCCGACCGGCGTCATCATGGCGCCGCCAATGCCTTGCAGGAAGCGTGAGACCACGAAAGCCGGCAGCGAATTGGAAATGGCGCACGCGACCGAACCGACGATGAACACGGCGATCGCGGCACGGAAGACATTCTTGGCGCCGAAGCGGTCGGCCATCCAGCCGCTGATCGGAATGAAGATCGCCAGCGACACCAGATAGGCGGTCAGCGCCAGCTTGAGCGCGATCGGGCTGCTGTGGATGTCGATGGCGATCGCCGGCAACGATGTCGCAATGACGGTCGAATCCATGTTTTCCATGAAGAGAGCGACCGCCAGGATGAGCGGAATGGTGCGGTTCACGATGGATCCGACCTTGAAATGTGCGTCGCGATTGCTTGCCGGCCTTGGGGCCAAACCGATACGTAGGGCGGTTATCATGCCTTGGCCCGGATGTCGCATTAATTTGCCGTCACATTTGTGCGACCGCAAGTCGTGCAGCACCTGCGGCAAATGCAGCTTTGCCACTACACAACCATCGGCTTTTCAACGGCGACGGGACGTGTTACGAGCCAGCGCCAATCCTGAAAGGGAAGAAGACGAGTCGGCGCTGTCCATCAGGGCGAGCGCCTTTCCTGCATTCCGAGGGCTGGCCATGGCAAAAATCATCGAGACGTCCACCGGCGCATTGGCGCTGACCTTTGACGACGTGCTGCTGCAGCCGGGTCATTCCGAGGTCATGCCCGGAGAGACCGACATCCGCACCCGCATCGCCGGCGACATCGACCTCAACGTGCCGATCCTGTCGGCCGCCATGGACACGGTTACCGAGGCGCGGCTCGCCATCGCCATGGCCCAGGCCGGCGGCATCGGTGTCATCCACCGCAATTTCTCCCCGGCCGAACAGGCCGAGCAGGTGCGGCAGGTGAAGAAATTCGAATCCGGCATGGTGGTCAACCCGGTCACCATCGGTCCCGAGGCGACGCTTGCCGATGCGTTGGGCCTGATGCGCACCTACAGCATCTCGGGCATTCCGGTGGTCGAGAACGGCGGCGCCGGCGGCCACACGGTCGGCCGGCTCGTCGGCATCCTGACCAACCGCGACGTCCGCTTCGCGTCCGATCCGGCGCAAAAGGTCTATGAGCTGATGACCCGCGAGAACCTGATCACGGTCAAGGAGAACGTCGATCAGGACGAGGCCAAGCGGCTGCTCCATCAGCACCGCATCGAGAAGCTGGTTGTGGTCGATCGGGACGGCAATTGCGTCGGGCTGATCACGGTCAAGGACATCGAGAAGTCGCAGCTCAACCCGCACGCCACCAAGGATGCGCAGGGGCGCTTGCGCGCCGCCGCCGCCACCAGTGTCGGCGATGACGGTTTCGAGCGGGCCGAGCGCCTCATCGATGCCGGCGTCGACCTTCTGGTGATAGACACCGCGCACGGTCATTCGCAGCGTGTTCTGGATGCCGTGACGCGGGCCAAGAAGCTGTCCAACTCGGTTCGCATCCTGGCCGGCAACGTCGCCACCGCGGAAGGCACCTTGGCGCTTATCGATGCCGGCGCCGACGCGGTCAAGGTCGGCATCGGACCAGGCTCCATCTGCACCACCCGCATCGTCGCCGGCGTCGGCGTACCGCAGCTCTCGGCAATCATGTCGGCAGTCGAGACGGCGCAGAAATCGGGCGTTTCGGTTATTGCCGATGGCGGCATCAAATATTCGGGCGATCTCGCCAAGGCGCTGGCCGCCGGGGCCAGCGCGGCGATGATTGGCTCGCTGCTGGCCGGCACCGACGAGAGCCCCGGCGAGGTCTATCTGCATCAGGGCCGCTCCTTCAAAGCCTATCGCGGCATGGGTTCGGTCGGCGCGATGGCGCGCGGCTCCGCCGATCGTTATTTCCAGGCCGAGGTGCGCGACACGCTGAAACTGGTCCCGGAAGGCATCGAAGGGCAGGTGCCGTACAAAGGACCTGTGTCTGGCGTGCTGCACCAGCTTGCAGGCGGCCTGAAAGCCGCTATGGGTTATGTCGGTGGCCGCGACCTTGCCGATTTCCGCGAGCGCGCCACTTTTGTGCGGATATCCAATGCCGGACTTCGTGAAAGCCACGCCCATGACGTCACGATTACCCGCGAAAGCCCGAATTATCCTGGCGGAGCCTGACCGTCATGCGCCTTGGCGCAATCTGGCGGCAATGATCCTGCGGCTGTCGCGCCACGCGGCCGCACTCTGTGTCGCCACAGTGGCGGTTTTCATCATCATGACGGCGATGGAGTTCCTCTATTTTCGCCGATTGAGCGGCGGTCTGCCGTCGCTCGACATGCGCTATGCCGGTTTCACCCCCGATGAGGGCATGGCCTGGCTAACGGCTCTCGGTCGGCGCGGCAGCGAGATTATCCTCGTCTGGCATTACCTGACCTTCGACCTGCTGTTTCCGGCGCTGCTGTCGCTGACGATCGTCAGCCTGATCCTGGCCACGGGCCGGCGGCTGAAGAATTTCCGTGCACTGCCTGCGCAAACGCAGGCGACATTCGCAGCTGTGCTGGTGCTGCCCTACACGCTTGCCGACTATGCCCAGAACATCGCCGTGGCTCGTCTTTTGTCCGATTTTCTGTCGGCCAATCCGGATTCGCTATCCTTCGCCTCGGCGCTGATCGTCACCAAATTCGCCCTGCTGGCGATACCAGTGACCGTTATTGCGGCTTTTCATCTTGCTGGTCAGAGACAGCGCTGATCGAGACTATACCTCGAACACCGCGATCTTGCGCTTGTCGAACCTGATGGCGAGTTCGCCGCGCACCAGCTTGAGCGCGGCCTCGCCGAAAACGGCACGCCGCCAGCCTTGCAATGCCGGCACGTCGGCTTCCTCGCCCTCGGCAGCGATGCGGTCGATGTCGTCACTGGAGGCGAGTACCTTCGAGGCGACGCCTTCCCTTTCGGCAACGATCCGCAGCAGCACCTTCAGCAACTCCGCCGCGGCGCTCGACCCCTCCGGCGGCTGGAAGCTCTTCGGCAGCTTCGGCATCTCTTCCCTGGGCAGGGCAAGGGCAGCGTTGACTGCTCCAAGCAACGCCGTCGCCGTCGAAGAGCGTTCCCAGCCCTTCGGCGTGGTACGCAGCTTGCTCAGCGCCGCAGCGTCGCGCGGCGCCTGTTGCGCCACTTCGTAGATCGCATCGTCCTTGAGCACCCGGCCGCGTGGCACGTCGCGCTCGCGCGCTTCGCGTTCGCGCCAGGCGGCCACCGCCTGCACGATCGCCAGTTCCTGCGGCTTGCGCAGCCGCATTTTGAGCCGCTTCCAGGCATCCTCGGGATGCGGATCGTAGGTCTCGCGCGAGGTCAGCACGTCCATCTCCTCGTTCAGCCAGTGGGCGCGGTTTTCCCGCACCAGCTCGGCGCTGAGATGCTTGTAGACCTCGATCAGGTGGGTGACGTCGGCGAGCGCGTAGTCGAGCTGCTTTTCGGACAGCGGACGGTGGCGCCAGTCGGTGAAGCGCGAGGACTTGTCGAGCCGCGCGCCGGTGATGCGCTGCACCAGCTGGTCGTAGGAAACGCTGTCGCCGAAGCCGCAGACCATTGCCGCGACCTGGGTGTCGAACACCGGATGCGGCACCAGATCGCCGAGATGCACAATGATTTCGATGTCCTGCCGCGCCGCATGGAAGACTTTGACGATCGCCTCGTTGGCCATCAGCCTGAAGAACGGTTTCAGGTCGATGTCGGGTGACAGCGGATCAATCAGCGCCGTCACCCCGGGCGCTGCCATCTGGATCAGGCACAGGATCGGCCAGAAGGTCGTTTCGCGAATGAATTCGGTATCGACGGTGACGAATTCCGCCTTTTCGAAAGCGGCAATAACGGTCTCGAGTTCTTTCTGAGTGGTGATGACGTGCATCAAATCGCTTTTGGCAAGGGATAGGGTCTCTTTCAATTTCAGCCGCGCGCGCTTTCGTCAAGCGCAAGCACCTCTATCCAGGCTTTGCGGGTTCATCGGGATCGGCATTCCGCTTCGCCAACCGGGCAAAAACCGTAGACGTGCGCAACAGCGCCGTAAAACGGCTGCGATGGGTGGCCGGCACGGCGGAGCGCGCCTGCATCCGGTAAAGGATGACGGCCACGAAGATCGCATAGACGGTGGCGCTGAACACGAACAGCGCGCTCGGCCCGAAAAATTGCATCACCGTCGAGGCTGCGAACGGCCCGCCGATGGCGCCGAAGGAATAAAACAGCATCAAGGCAGCGTTGATCAGCACGAACTCGCCCTTGTCGGCGCGGTCGTTGGAATGCGCCGCCGACAGCGAATAGAGCGGCATGGCGAAGCAGCCGAAGATGAAGACGAGCAGGAAGTTGAGGAACGGGCTGCCGCCTGCCACGAATGCCAGGGCCAGTGCCGCCACCATCGCACAGCACGTCGTCATCAGCAGCACCGAGCGCCGGTCCCAGCGGTCGGAGAGATAGCCGAGCGGGTATTGGATTATAGCGCCGCCGAAAATGCCGACGCTGACGAAGGTGACGACGTCGGCGACAGACATGCCGATCTGCTCGGCATAGACCGGCGACAGGGTACGGAAGGCGCTGTTCGTGACGCCGACGGCGATACAGCCGAAGCAGCCGAGCGGCGAGATCCGCCAGACGCGCGCCAAATCGAGCTTGACCTCTTCGGGCGGGGCAGGATTGGAACGGTCGCCGAGCGACACCGGCACCAGCGAGAGCGTGATCATGATCGACATGATGGCGAAGATGGCAAAGCCGCCGGCGCCGAAGATCGGGATCAGGAACTGGGCGCCCGTCACCGAGCCGATGTCGACCATCCGGTAGATGGCAAGCACCCGCGCCCGGTCGGTGTTGGTGACGCCGGAATTCAGCCAGGCTTCCATGATTGTGAACAAGCCGGCGAAGCAGAACCCGCCGGCAAAGCGCACGGCGCACCACATCACCGGATCGATGACCAGCACCAGAAGCAGCGTCCCCGCCGAGGCGATCGCCGCCAGTGCCGAAAAGGCGCGCACATGGCCGACGGACTTCATGATGCGGGTAACGGCAAGGCAGCCAAGCAAAAAGCCGGCGAAATAGAACGTGCCCATCAGGCCAATCGACGAAGCGGGAAAACCCTCCTGCGCACCACGCAACGCAATCAAGGTGCTCTGCAGGCCGTTGCCGCCGAGCAGGATGCCGGCGGCGATCAGGAGCGGGATCAGCGGGCGGATGGAAGACATGAAGGAAAGCCTGTCGTTGATCCCTTCTTGAACCATCGCCTTCGCCAATACCAGCGGCAATTCCCGGCGGCGTTGGGGCCAGCCGGGGGCTGCCCGCGTGGCGCCGGACCCTCCGTGTTGGAACCAAGGCGTATCTTTGTAGTTCAGTGCTGGTGGGCGAATACGCGTCTTGTGAGCTGCCGGTGTGCGGAGACGGTGTTGGGCATCGATGTAGTTTCTGCTGCCCGGCCTGAAGCTCCAAAGGGAGGTCCGCCATCATGAAATTTCATTCCGCATTTGCGGCATTTGCCGTGGCCGCAGTTCTGGCGGCCGGGCCGGCGCGGGCTGTCGACCTCGCCATGGTGTCCGGCGATACCGGCAACGGCCAGAGAATCCTTCGCGAGATCCTCGATCAATACGAGAAGAAGACCGGCAACAAGGTTAGCGTCGTTCCGCTGCCTCCGTCGGCGACGGACCAGTTTGGCCAATACCGGCTCTGGCTCGCCGCCGGAAGCAGCGACGTCGATGTCTATCAAACGGACATCATCTGGGCCCCCCAGCTTGCAAGGCAGTTCATCGACCTGACCGAAGCGACCAAGGATGTCGTTGGCGCCCAGTTCCCATCGATCATCAAATCGCAGACCGTGGACGGTAAGCTCGTCGCCTTGCCGATATTCACCGACGCTCCGGCGCTCTACTACCGCAAGGATCTCCTCGACAAATACGGCGCCAGGGTCCCGGCCAACTGGGCTGAACTTGCCGATACCGCCAAGCTTGTCATGGACAAGGAGCGCGCGGCCGGCAACAAGGACATGTGGGGTTTCGTTTTCCAGGGCAACGCCTATGAGGGGCTGACCTGCGATGCACTCGAATGGGTGAAGTCGAACGGCGGCGGCCAGATTATCGAGCCGGATGGCACGATCTCCATCAACAATCCGCAAGCAGTTGCGGCGCTGGAAATGGCGAGGAGTTGGGTGGGAACCATCTCGCCGCCCGGCGTTCTGGCCTATCAGGAAGAAGAGTCGCGCGGAGTCTGGCAGACCGGCAACGCCGTCTTCATGCGCAACTGGCCCTACGCCTACGCGCTTGGCAACAGCGAAAGCTCCCCCATAAAAGGCAAGTTCGAGGTGACCACGCTGCCGCCGGGGTCGGGCGAGGGCGCCCGCCCGGCGGCAACGCTTGGCGGCTGGAATCTCGCGGTTTCCAAATATTCGAAGAACCCGGATGCAGCGATCGGGCTGGTCAAATGGATCGCCTCGCCTCAGATGCAGAAGTACCGCGCCTTGAAGGGGGCATATCTGCCGACCATCCAGGCACTCTATGACGATGCCGACATCGCCAGCGCCCAGCCGGTGATTCCGCGCTGGAAGGAAGTCGTCCTCAACGCGGTGCCGCGTCCCTCGGCCCAAGCCAAGAGCAGGTACAATGAGGCATCGAGCGAGTTCTGGACCGCCGTCCACAACACCATTTCCGGCGAGGGCACAGCCGCCAACAACCTTGCCGATCTGGAGTTCTCCTTGACCAGGCTCAAAGGCACCGCCTGGTGACCTCGCCGCGCTCAGGCTCGCTGCTGGCGCGTCAGCGTGCGCGCTCGGCATGGCTGCTGCTTGCCCCGATGCTCATAGTGCTCGCCGCCGTTGCCGGCTGGCCGTTGATGCGCACGATCTATTTCGGCTTCACCGATGCCTCGCTCGCCGACCTCGAAGCCCGCCGCTGGGTTGGCTTCGCCAACTATTTCTCCGTCGTGCAAATGCCGAGCGGCCGCGTCATCTACGACGGGCTGCTCGCCGATCCGGTCTGGTGGCGCGCTGTCTGGAACACCGTGCGCTTCGCGGTGATTTCGGTGACCTGCGAGACGGTGCTCGGCATGATCGTCGCGCTGGTGC
Source organism: Mesorhizobium sp. M0833 (assembly GCF_040319905.1). Classification (NCBI taxonomy): domain Bacteria; kingdom Pseudomonadati; phylum Pseudomonadota; class Alphaproteobacteria; order Hyphomicrobiales; family Phyllobacteriaceae; genus Mesorhizobium; species Mesorhizobium sp. M0833. The sequence continues at coordinate 8,696 of NZ_JAMYOQ010000012.1, forward strand.
TCAACACCAGGTTTCGCGGCCGCGGCATCGTGCGCGCCGCGATTCTAATCCCTTGGGCCATCCCGACGATCGTCTCGGCGAAAATGTGGCAGTGGATGCTCAACGACCAGTTCGGCATCATCAACGACGTCCTGCTCAAGCTCGGCCTGATCAGTACAAAAATCGCCTGGACCGCCAGCGCCCACACGGCGATGGTCGCCGTCCTCGTTGTCGATATCTGGAAAGCGACCCCGTTCATGGCGCTTCTCATTCTCGCCGGCCTGCAGATGCTTCCGCAAGAAATCTACGAGGTCGCCAAGCTCGACGGCGTCGGCGCGTGGAGAGTTTTCTGGAAGATCACCTTGCCGCTCATCCGACCGGCGTTGATGGTGGCCATGATCTTTCGCGGTCTCGATGCCCTGCGCATCTTCGATCTGATCTACGTGCTTACGCCAAACAACATACACACCAAGTCGATGTCGGTGTTTGCCCGCGAGAGCCTGTTTGAGTTCGACAAATTCGCTTCCGGTTCCGCCGCCTCGACGTTGCTCTTCCTTATCCTCGCCCTACTGACCATGCTCGTTCTTTGGCTCGGCCGGATAAGACTGGACAAGGACTATTGATCATGTGGGAGCACTGACCATGTGGATCGTCAAGCGCACGGCTTTCTACCTCCTCGTCGCCGTTATCGTTGTTGTCGCGGTGTTCCCGTTCTACTACGCCATCATCACCAGCCTGAAATCGGGGACGGCGCTCTTCCAGATCGACTATTGGCCGACGGCGATTACCTTTAGCAACTACAGGACCGTGTTCACCGAGGGGACCTTTTTGCGCAATCTCGTGAACTCGCTGTTCATCTCGAGCGCCGTCGTCTTCATTTCGCTGTTCCTCGGCATCACCGCTGCCTATGCGCTGGCGCGCATCCGCTTCAGAGGCCGTTCGGCACTGCTCCTCATCATCCTGTCCGTCTCGATGTTCCCGCAATTGGCGGTGCTTGCCGGGCTTTTCGAGCTAATCCGCATCTTCGGCCTCTACAATTCGCCGTTCGCGCTGATCTTGTCCTACATGATCTTCACCTTGCCGTTCACCGTCTGGGTGCTCACCGCCTTCGTTCGCGACCTGCCCATCGAACTGGAGGAAGCGGCGATCCTCGATGGCGCCACGCCCTGGATCATCATCAGCCGCGTCTTCCTGCCGCTGATGTGGCCGGCGCTGGCGACCACCGGGCTTCTCGCCTTCATCGGTGCTTGGAACGAGTTCCTGTTCGCCCTGACGTTTACCTCCAGCAACGAGCAGCGAACCGTGCCGGTGGCGATAGCGCTGCTCTCCGGCAGCTCGCAGTTCGAGATCCCGTGGGGCAACATCATGGCCGCATCGGTGATCGTCACCGTGCCGCTTGTCGTCCTCGTTCTCATCTTCCAGCGCAAGATCGTCTCCGGCCTCACGGCGGGCGGGGTGAAGGGATGAGTGCATAGTTGAACTGCCGGCACAGAGCAGCGAACTCAGATTGACGCCTCTGGCATAAATTGATGCCGGTGGGATAGGGGCGGGAAGAACGCGAACTCGACCCAGCCGCCGCTTGCCTTGACAAATGCACCCTCTCATGTGCTTTTCGCGCAAATTTTCAGGCTGGGCCATCATGCCTTGGCCGCAACCCAACATCCGGACCTTAAGAATGACAATGCATCGTTACCGCAGCCATACCTGTGCCCAATTGAGGAAGGCCGACGTCGGCTCGACCGTTCGCCTGTCGGGTTGGGTACATCGCGTGCGCGACCATGGCGGCCTGCTGTTCATCGATTTGCGCGACCATTACGGTCTGACCCAGATCGTCGCCGATCCGGATTCGCCTGCCTTCAAGATCGCGGAGACCTTGCGTGGCGAATGGGTCGTCCGCGTCGACGGCGAGGTCAAGGCGCGCCTCGCCGACACCGTGAACCCCAATTTGCCGACCGGCGAGATCGAGATTTTCGCGCGCGAGATCGAAGTGCTGTCGGCGGCCAGGGAATTGCCGCTGCCGGTCTTCGGCGAGCCGGACTATCCGGAGGACATCCGCCTCAAATACCGCTTCCTCGACCTGCGCCGCGACACGCTGCACAAGAACATCGTGGCGCGGACGAAAATCATCGCCGAGATGCGCAAGCTGATGGGCGAGGTCGGCTTCACCGAATTCTCGACGCCAATCCTGACCGCCTCATCGCCGGAAGGCGCGCGCGACTTCCTGGTGCCGTCGCGTATCCACCCCGGCACTTTCTATGCGCTGCCGCAGGCACCGCAGCAGTACAAGCAGCTGATCATGGTGTCCGGCTTCGACCGCTACTTCCAGATTGCGCCGTGCTTCCGTGACGAGGACCCGCGCGCCGACCGTCTGCCGGGTGAATTCTACCAGCTCGACGTGGAGATGAGCTTCGTCGAGCAGGAGGATGTGTTTACCACCATGGAGCCGGTGATCCGGGGGGTGTTCGAGACCTTTGCCGCCGGCAAGCCGGTGACGCAGAAGTTTCCGCGCATTGCCTATGATGTCGCCATGCGCAAATACGGCACCGACAAGCCGGACCTGCGCAACCCGATCGAGATGCAGGCCGTCTCGGATCATTTTCGCGAATCCGGCTTCAAGGTATTCGCCAACATCCTTGCCAACGATCCGAAGGCCGAGGTCTGGGCCATTCCGGCCAAAACCGGCGGGTCTCGCGCCTTCTGCGACCGCATGAACTCATGGGCGCAAGGCGAGGGCCAGCCCGGCCTCGGCTACATCTTCTGGCGCAAGGAGGGCGAGAAGCTCGAAGGCGCCGGGCCGCTGGCCAAGAACATCGGCGAGGAGCGCACCGAGGCGATCCGACAACAACTCGGCCTTGCCGATGGCGATGCCGCCTTCTTCGTCGCCGGCGATCCGAAGAAGTTCGTCTCCTTCGCGGGAGCGGCGCGGAGCCGCGCCGGCGAGGAGCTCAATCTTGTCGACCGCGACCGCTTCGAATTGTGCTGGATCGTCGACTTCCCGTTCTTCGAATGGAACGAGGAGGAGAAGAAGATCGACTTCGCGCACAATCCGTTCTCGATGCCGCAAGGTGGCATCGATGCGCTTAACGGCGAGGATCTGCTCGGAATCAAGGCATTCCAGTACGACATGGTCTGTAATGGTTTCGAGATCGCCTCAGGCGGCATCCGCAACCATCTGCCCGAAACCATGGTCAAGGCGTTCGAGACGATCGGGCTGGACCGCGAGACGGTCGAGGAGCGCTTCGGTGGCCTCTACCGCGCCTTCCAGTATGGCGCGCCGCCGCATGGCGGCATGGCGGCCGGCATCGACCGCGTCGTCATGCTTCTGGTCGGCGCGAGGAACCTGCGCGAAGTGACGATGTTCCCGATGAACCAGCAGGCCTATGATCTGTTGATGAACGCGCCGTCGGAGGCCAGCCCACAGCAGCTTCGCGAATTGTCGCTGCGCGTCGTGGCGACGAAGAAAGAGGTTTAGAAAACGCTCCGAACCGATGCTGCTGATTCATAAAAAAAGCCCGGCATCGCTGCCGGGCTTTTGCTTTGGGATCTCGGTCAGTCTTCGTTTGCCGTAACCGTCACGCCAAGCGTTTTCGGCAGGTCGAGCGGGTTGGACATGGCGCCCGCCATGATCAGCGCGAACGGCACCGCGGCCGGCGGCTCGGCCGAGACCTCGATGCTTTGCGGATCGTCGAGGAACTTGTTGACCGCGGCCGAAACCTGCGCCGTCAGTTCCGGATTGTTGAGCTGCGCCATGCCGAAGGGCACGATCGCCTTGGCCTGGTTGGCGATGTCCTTGCCGGACATGCCTTGCTGCTTGCCGGCATAATCGAGCACCTTTTTGGTCAGCGAATCGTCATCGAAGCGGATCGAGGCGCTGTTGAACGAAAGCTGCTGCAGCAGCCCGAGCATGGCCATACCTTGCGCCGAATTGTCGGCGCCTTCGGGCTGCGCCGCCATCTTTTTCTGCATCTCCTGCAGTGATTTGATGACGTCCAGCGTGTAGCCGCCGAGATCGAAGGTCATGCCGAGCGTACCTGCATTGTCGACCGATATTTCGTATTTCGACAAGTCCATCCTGCCGTCGGTAGGCTGCCAGGTGCCTTCCATCTCCAGATTGCCTGTTATGTTCTGGTAGCCGAGCGCGTTGATGACTTCCTTGGACTTCGGATCTTCGACCAGTGTCAGGTCGGCAGTGAATTTTTCCGTGGTGCCGGAAAACGCCATGGCCTTGCCGTCGGCCGGCGGCGTGATTGCGATGGCAAGCCCGTCCATCGAGAACGCAGTCTTGTCAGCCACTTTGACTGTCATGTTGTCGAGCTCGGCCGATTTGTACATCATCAGCGAGCCCAGCGGACCGGTTGCGCCTTCGGCCGGAACCGTCATGTCGTGGATGACGAAGGGGCTGAGATTGAGCGTGACGCCATCTTCGCTGTGCTCGAACGGCGACGTCGATACGGTCGCGATTTGATAGCCGCCATTGGCTTCGGTCACGCCTTCAAGCTTGACGTCGCCGATCTTGAGCGCCTCCTTTTCGGCCGCCGGTTTGACCGCTACGCCTTGCAGAACCATGCTGGAGGTGTCGCCGGTTACTCCGGTCCAGGAGAGGTCGACACCCTGGGCGGCGAGGGCAGCCTTCAGCCGGTCGGCGATCGCGGTATCCTGCGCGAATGCCGCATTCAGCGGCAGCGTCAGCAAAAAGGTCGAAAAAGCCAGTCTTTTAATAAGTGTCGAGTGTCTGATCGTCATCGAGAGCTCCCCTGAGAGTGTCCTGAAATTCTTTTCAAATCGTCGCGTCGTCACCATTCGGCGACGAACTGGACCGGAAAAAGGCGGGCCTCAGCACAATGATGGAAAATCGCGGCCAAAGGCAAACCCGATCCATCAGGCTTGCGATAGAAGCAGGATGTAACGGGTTGATGTTGGCCGGCGTCGCGACGCTTCCAATTCCTGTTGCATAATGGACGTCGCGCAAAGTGTGCTGCGGTTTTGCGATGACGACATGCATCAAAACAAGGACCTAAAGCGTCGCATGAGGCCGGTCGAACGCGACGCACTTTAGGAGGAGGCATACCGGTGCCTCTTGCCGCGAATCACCCGCTCGGCTAGTGGCAGCCCATGGGAAAAAGGCTTTTGCCGCCCGAGAGTGGCGGCGGCGACAATATCGAGCCCGTCGATCTGAAGAAGGCGCTGGAAGAGCGCTATCTCGCCTATGCGCTGTCGACCATCATGCACCGGGCGCTGCCGGACGTGCGCGACGGATTGAAGCCGGTGCATCGTCGCATCATGCATGCCATGCGCTTGTTACGGCTCAACCCCGACCAGGGTTTTGCCAAATGCGCCCGCATCGTCGGCGAGGTGATGGGCAAATTCCATCCGCATGGCGACCAGTCGATCTACGACGCGTTGGTGCGGTTGGCGCAGGATTTTTCGATGCGCTACCCGCTCGTCGACGGGCAGGGTAATTTTGGCAATATCGACGGCGATAACGCCGCCGCCATGCGCTACACCGAAGCGCGCATGACCGAAGTGTCGACGCTGCTTTTGGAAGGCATCACCGAAGACGCGGTCGATTTCCGCCCGACCTACAACGAGGAAGACGAGGAGCCGGCGGTGCTGCCCGGCGCCTTCCCGAATCTGCTCGCCAACGGCTCGTCCGGCATTGCCGTCGGTATGGCGACCTCGATTCCGCCGCACAATGCGGCCGAGCTTTGCGACGCCGCGCTTCACCTGATCGATCATCCGGATGCGCCCGTCACCAAGCTGATGGACTTCGTCCAGGGGCCGGATTTCCCGACCGGCGGCATCATCGTCGACAGCCGAGCCTCGATCCTCGAAGCCTACGAAACGGGTCGCGGTGGCTTTCGCGTCAGGGCGAAATGGAGCCAGGAGGATCAGGGCAGGGGCACCTGGAACGTTGTCGTCACCGAAATTCCCTATGGCGTCCAGAAGGCCAGGCTGATCGAAAAGATCGCCGAGCTCTTGATGGCACGCAAGCTGCCGCTGCTCGAGGATATCCGCGACGAGAGCGCTGAGGACATCCGCGTCGTGCTGGTGCCGAAGAGCCGCTCGGTCGATCCCGGCATCATGATGGAATCGCTGTTCAAGCTGACCGAGCTCGAAAGCCGCTTTCCGCTCAACATGAACGTGTTGTCGCGCGGCAAGGTGCCGAACGTGCTGTCGCTGAAAGGTGTGCTCAAGGAATGGCTGGAGCACCGCCGCGACGTCTTGATCCGCCGCTCCAAGCACCGCCTCGGCGAGATCGAGAGGCGGCTGGAGATCCTCGCCGGCTATTTGATCGCCTACCTCAACATCGACGAGGTGATCAGGATCATCCGCGAGGAGGACGAGCCCAAGCAGGTGATGATGGCCCGCTGGTCACTCACCGACACCCAGGCTGAAGCCATCCTCAACATGCGGCTGAGGGCGCTGCGCAAGCTCGAGGAATTCGAAATCCGCGAGGAATTCAATGGCCTGACCGGCGAGAAGAAGCAGATCGAGGCACTGCTTGCGTCCGACGCCAAGCAGTGGGCGACGATCAAGTGGGAAGTCGCCAACGTTCGCCAGAAATACGGGCCCGAGACCGACATCGGCAAACGCCGCACCGAGTTCGCCGACGCACCCGAGCATGACCTGACCGATATCGCCCACGCCATGATCGAGCGCGAGCCGGTCACCGTGGTCGTTTCGGAAAAGGGCTGGCTGAGGGCAATGAAAGGTCATCTGACCGACCACTCGGCCCTGACCTTCAAGGAAGGCGACAGCCTCAAGCTCGCCTTCCATGCCCAGACCACCGACAAGGTGCTGGTCTTCACCACCGGCGGCAAGTTCTACACGATCGGCGCCGACCGGCTGCCCGGCGGGCGTGGCCATGGCGAGCCGATCCGCATCATCGTCGACATGGACAACGACCAGGATATCGTCACCGCCTTCGTCCACGATCCCAAGCGCAAGCTGCTGCTGGTGTCGCATGACGGCAACGGTTTCATCGTGCCGGAAGAAGAAGTCGTCGCCAACACCCGCAAGGGCAAGCAGGTGATGAACGTCAAGGCGCCCGACGAAGCCCAGCGCTGCGTGAGCGTCGCGGGCGACCATCTCGCCATTGTCGGCGAGAATCGCAAGATGCTGGTGTTCCCGCTGGCCGAAATCCCGGAGATGGGGCGCGGCAAGGGCGTTCGTCTGCAGAAATACAAAGATGGCGGCGTCCTCGACCTCAAGACTTTCACGCTCGCAAACGGCCTGTCCTGGCAGGATTCGGCAGATCGCACCTTCACCAAATCGCGTGACGAGCTTGCCGAATGGATCGGCGCCCGCGCCTCGGCCGGCCGCATGGTGCCGAAGGGGTTCCCGCGCACAGGGAAATTTGGGTAGGCGCGCTTCTTCCTTCTCCCCTTGTGGGAGAAGGTGGCCTCGCGAAGCGAGGTCGGATGAGGGGTGTTCCAGAAAACACCGACGCCTCACTTCGCTGGAACACCCCTCAACCGTCTCGGCGCTGCGCGCCAATCCACCTTCTCCCACAGGGGGAGAAGGAAGAGGCGCCACTCAAACATTTGGACTATCGTCACGATTGCTGCACTATATCAGTGCATAAGCGACGCTATGGGCCAGGGAGAATTGGGCGCTTGAAGGAAGTCAGGATACAGAAGCCGGAGCGGCAGCAGCGCCTGTTTGGCCTGTCGACGCCGCTCAGGGCCGCTGTCATTCCGCCGCTGTCGGCGGCGCGCTGGCTCCTGGTGCTGATCGTTGCCGCTGGCGTTTACTTCTTCCACGGCTTCCTGTTTCCGGTCCTTGCCGCCCTGGTGATCGCCTTCGCCAGCTGGCCGCTCTATCGACGGCTGCTCGCCGGCGTCGGCGGCAACCGCACCATCGCGGCGACGCTTGCGATCTTGTTCATCCTGACCTTCCTGGTGGTGCCGATCGCGCTTGCCGGCACCTACGCCATCAATGAGGTGCGCGAATGGGTCAACTGGTCGATCGAGACCAACCGCTACGGTGCGCCGACGCCGCACTGGATCGCCACCATGCCCGTGGTGGGCGAATGGCTCAATGAACAATGGACGGTCAACGTTGGCCACCCTGGCGGCATCGGCGAACTGATCCAGCTGATCAGCGGCGCCAATATCGGCAGCATCTACCGCGGCGTGCTTGCCGCCGGCGGCAGCGCCTTCGGCCTTTTGCTGACGCTGCTGTTCATGATGATCGCGCTGTTCTTCGCCTATCGCGACGGCGAGCATTTCGCCGGACAGGTCGATCGCCTCGGCGAACGCATCCTGCCGGCCAGATGGGAACGGATCTCACGCGTGGTGCCGGCGACGATCTCCTCGACGGTGACCGGCATGACCGTTATCGCCATCGGGGAAGGGCTGGTGCTGGGCATCGCTTACTGGTTGGCCGGCGTGCCTTCGCCGGTGACGCTCGGCGCGCTGACCGGCATCATGGCGCTGATCCCCGGCGGCGCGCCCCTGTCCTTCACGCTGGTCTCGATCTATCTCGCCGCCAGCGGCTCGCCGATGGCTGGGCTGGCACTGTTCGTCTGGGGCGCGGTCGAACTCTTCGTCGTCGACAAGACATTGCGCCCAAAGCTGGTCGGCGGGCCGATAAAGCTGCCCTTCCTGCCAACCTTTTTCGGCCTGATCGGCGGCGTCAAGACGATGGGTTTTCTCGGCCTGTTCATAGGCCCGGTGCTGATGGCCCTGCTGGTCGCAATCTGGCGCGAATGGCTGCGCGAAGTGGAACTGACCGATGAGCTCGCTGCCGCCGAACCGGCGGAGCACGATGACGCGCCGCCGCAGATCGAAATTGTCGCCGAACGTGCCGCCGCGAAAAAGAATCAGGCCGGGTGACTGACGGCGAACGTGGCGCGGCGCTTGCGCCCCTCGTGCAACTGCCAGAGCGAATGGCCGATCAAGGTCATGATGAGGATTGCGCCGCCGATCAGGCTGTTGCGCGACGGTGTTTCGGCGAAGATCATCCACACCCAGACCGGCGCCAGCACGGTTTCTAACAGGTAGAACATCGCCACTTCCGGCCCGGAGATGTATTTCGGGCCGTTGGCGAGGCAGAAGAAAGAGATCGGCATGATGACGGCACCGTTGAAGACGATCCACCACGGCGCGTTGACGTGGAAACCCACCTTGGAAACCATCAGGGTGGCGACGGCCAGCGGCAGGACCACTCCGATCAGCGCCGTGAAACCCATATCCTTGCCGCTTGCGCGCGAGATAGTAATGGCCGCGGCGATCATGAAAGCCGAGCATAGCGCCATCAGGTCGCCGAAGAGATGTCCGGTTCCAACGGAATCGCCGACAATGATCGTCACGCCGGCGATCATCAGTGCCAGCGCTGCAAGCGTCAGGGGCCGTGGCCTCTCCTTCAGGAACAGCCATGACAAAAGGGCCGCGAACATGGTTGTGAACGCCAGGATGAAAACGAGGTTGGCGGTCGAGGTGCTGTAGACGCCGGTGATGAAGGCGATCGAGCCGAGCCCGTAGAGGGCGGCAACGATGAGCCCTGACCAGCCCGGGATAAGCTGCGGTGCCTTAGCACTCAGCGAGCGCCAGACGGCCCAGATGATGAGCGTGGCGACGAAGGTCGTGCCGGTGCGCAACAGCAGGATCGTCCATGCCTCGCCATCGGCGAGGCGGATCAGCGGAATGTCGACGGTCAGCGTCAGCCCGCCGATGGCGGTGATCAGAAGGCCTCTCTGGTGCTCGTTGTGGGAAGACATGCGGCAATTCTCGCGTAGGCTTGGAGGCGAAAAATTGACCTGCCCGGTTTTCCAGCCGATCGGCCGGAAGCCCAGCGGGCATCCTCCTCGAAACAATTTAAGAGTGAATACCGAAGTTCAGCGCGAAACCGCTTCGTGATTGTAGCGTTCCCAACCTTTCGGGCCGAGATGCTCCTGCGGCTGGAAGCGCATCTTATAATTCATCTTGCGCGAGCCGTTGACCCAGTAACCCAGGTAGACATGGGGCAGGCCCATCGCCCTGGCGCGGGCGATGTGGTCGAGGATCATGAAGGTGCCGAGCGACCGGTCCTCGAAGTCCGGGTTGAAGTAGGAATAGACCATCGACAGGCCATCGGCCATCTTGTCGGTGAGCGCCACAGCGATCAACTCGCCCTGGCCCTTGCCGGTGATGAAGCTGTCGGGTCCGCGGCGACGGTATTCGATGACCTTGGTGTCGACATGGGTATCCTCGACCATCATGGCGTAGTCGAGCACGGTCATGTCGGACATGCCCCCACGGCGGTGGCGGGCGTCGAGATAGCTGCGGAACAGCGAATACTGCTCGGTGGAGGGCTCGGCGTCGTGCATGGCGCCGACCAGATCCGAATTATGCTGTATGACGCGTTTCATGTTTCGGCTGGCGGTGAATTCCTGCGCCAGGATGCGTACCGACACACAGGCGCGGCAGGTCTCGCAAGCCGGCCTGTAAGCGATGTTCTGCGACCGCCTGAATCCACCCTGCGTCAGCAGATCGTTCATCTCCGGGGCCTTGTCGCCGACCAGGTGTGTGAACACCTTGCGCTCGAACTGGCCCTCGAGATAGGGACATGGCGAGGGCGCGGTCAGAAAGAACTGCGGCGACTGGGTCGGGTGCTGCGTCATCGAGCCTTGGAAACACTCCTGCGAATCGCTCTACCTTTGGCGCGGACGCCGAAAAATTCAACAGGATTGTGAAAGCCTGGTTGATTGGACGTCTTCACATTTGTGCGCAAAGGCTGCGGCCGCGCTTCAAAAGTCTGCTCAGCGGCCGCTGCGGCTGACGACGGTGCCGAGCAGCAGGTCGTGCAGCGTGCGCTTGCGATCGGAAAACAGGCTCACCAGTAGGACCAGCGGCGAAAGGATGACATTGCCGGCCCAAAACAGCACCGAATGCACGACGGCGGTCAGCCCGTCGATGGGGCTGCCGTCGAGTCGGTCGAGCCGGATGCCCATTATCTTCATGCCGGTGGTGGCCTGGTCTTTACTGCCGAGCGTGTTCCAGATGTAGAGGATGGCGACGGCCGGCACGAGAATGGAAAACAGCATCCAGCCGAGGCCGAGCGTCAACAGCCCGAACAGGAACACCAGGATCGCGAATGGAATGGTGAGCAGCGCCACGATGAAATAATCGATGACGAAGGCGAGAATGCGCCGCGTGCGCACGCCCTCATAGGCGCTGATATCTTCGAGCCTGTTGGTGATGATTTCGCCGTCGAGAACGCGAGCGTTCATGTCATTTCCTCGTAATCGAACCCGGGTTAATGCACGGGGCCGCTTGTTGATGAAATGGTGAAGGTTCGCGGCGGAATCAAGATCGAGCCGTCCACCATGTAGATGGTGACGGAGCACTTGGCGCCGTCTGTGACTTGTTGAATTTGTGGGGCGGATAGCGTTAGCTTGCTGCGGCGCAACAAAAAGCGCCAAGCCGAGGGGACGGGGCGACATGGACTACGACATGCTGGTCATCGGCAGCGGCCCATCCGGGCGCCGCGCCGCGGTGCAGTCGGCCAAGCTCGGCAAGTCGGTGCTGGTGGTCGACAGAGGCCGGCGCCTCGGCGGCGTGTCGGTGCATACCGGCACCATCCCGTCGAAGACGTTGCGCGAGACGGTGCTCAACCTCTCAGGCTGGCGCGAGCGCGGCTTTTACGGTCGCGGCTACCGGGTCAAGCAGGACATTTCGGTCGGCGATCTGGTCGAGCGCCTGCACAAGACGCTCGACCATGAGGTCGAGGTGCTGCAGCACCAGTTCATGCGCAACACGGTCAAGAGCGCACGTGCCGCGGCAAAATTCCTCGGCCCCAACAAGGTCAGCCTGACCACCGACACCGGCGACTACAGCGAGGTTGGCTTCGCCCATGCGCTGATCGCGGTCGGCACCCGGCCGCACCGGCCCCGCGACGTGCCGTTCGACAAGACACGGATCTTCGACAGCGACGAGATGCTGGAGCTCGACCGCCTGCCGCGCACGCTGACGGTGATCGGCGCCGGCGTCATCGGGGTCGAATATGCGACGATCTTTTCGGCGCTCGACGTGCCGGTGACGCTGGTCGAGCCGCGCAATACCATGTTGGATTTCGTCGACCGCGAGATCGTCGACGACTTCATCCATCAGATGCGCGACCGCGGCATGACCATCCGATTGGGCAGTGCCGTCAAGGCGATCGCCTCGAAACCCGATCATGCTGAGGTGACGCTGGCCGACGGCCGCACCATACGTTCCGAGATCGTGCTTTATGCCGCGGGACGCACCGGCAATGTCGGCAATTTGGGGCTCGACGCCGTCGGCATCGAGGCCGATTCGCGAGGCCGCATCAAGGTCGATCCACAGACCTTCCAGACAAGCGCGCCGAACATCTATGCCGCCGGCGACGTCATTGGTTTTCCGAGCCTGGCCTCGACTTCGATGGAGCAGGGCAGGGTGGCCGCCTGCCATGCCTTCGGCGTGCCCTTGCCGCCGCCGCCCGAAACCTTTCCCTACGGCATCTACGCCGTGCCGGAAATCTCCACCGTCGGCCAATCCGAGGAGCAGGTGCGCGAGAGTGGTGCAGCCTATGAGGTCGGCGTGGCGCGGTTTCGCGAGACCTCGCGCGGCCACATCATGGGCGTCAACACCGGCTTTCTGAAGCTTCTGTTTTCGATCGAAAAACGCCGTCTGCTCGGCGCCCATATCGTCGGCGAGGGCGCGACCGAGCTCATCCACATCGGCCAGGCGGTGATCAATCTCGGCGGCACTGTCGACTTCTTCGTCAACAACACCTTCAACTATCCGACGCTGGCCGAAGCCTACAAGATCGCCGGGCTGGACGCCTGGAACCGCATGGGGCGAGGCTAGCTTCGAGGCTTATCGATCTGACGCTGCAACGGCGACTGCAGGATCTGCCAGCCATCGCCTGACGATCTCGGCGTCCGGATTGCCGATTTCATGGCCGGAGGCGACGGTGTGGGCCTCGACTTTGGCGCCATGCCGGCTGAGCAGTCCGACCAGCGCGAGTGCGAAGGGCCGGTAAGTCAGGTCGTCGGCGCCGGATAAGATTACCACCCGTGCGTTGCTGAGATCCGCCGGCGGCACCTCGTCCAGAACCGGCATCGGGCGCAGCAAAGCGGCTTGGACGATGAGCCGCAGATGCAGCAGCATCACGCTTGAAACCAGGTTGGCGCCGTTGGAGTAGCCGATAAAGGAGGCTCGGGCGAGATCGAGGTCGTGGCGTTTGGCGGCCTTGGGGATGAAGTCAGCGAAAGCGTCCGCCTCTTTGCGGATGCTGTCCTGCTCGAATCGTATCGGCGAAATCCGCCTGAACCAGCGGAAACCGTCTTCCTGGGCGATCCGGCCACGCACCGCCACCAAGGTGGCGTGCGGCGAGACTTGGCGCCCCAGCGGCACCAGAGTCGTCTCGTCGACACCCGATCCATGCAGCAGAAAGAGGCACTCTCCGGTTGGTGCTGCGGGCCTGTAAACGCGGTAGAAAAATGGCAGGTCACGCCGCAAAAAGTCATCTTCCGGAGGTTTTTCGGACATAGTTGCATCCTTTTGTTTTCACGATGTTTTCATTCGTTTGCCGGCTTCAAAACGGAATATTTTCAAGCTCCGCGAAAGTTGATTGAACCGGGCGCATTTCAGTCCGTTTCTTTGCCGATATAATTCCCGCGGGAGGGATTCGAAGCAGTGTGCGCCGGGTGGTCGCATACCGCGCATGAACAACCAGCTTTAAGGCCTTTTATCGATGACCATGCCAGTTTCGCCGGAACGCGATACGCGTATTGACGTGTTCCGGGCACTCGCCCTCCTGACCATATTCATCGACCACGTGCCGGGCACAGTTTTCGAAACCCTGACCTACAAGAATTTCGGGTTTTCGGATGCGGCCGAGGCCTTCGTGCTGATCTCCGGCATGTCCGTCGCTCTCGCCTACGGCACCAAATTCCAGCCGGGAAACCGGCTGATTGCAACGCTGAAAATGTGGCGCCGCGCCGGCGTGCTCTATGTCACCCACATCGTCACGACGATGGTGGTCATGGCCATCTTCTGCGCAGCGGCGGTGTTTGCGAAACGGCCGGACCTTCTGACGCTGATCAACATCGAGCCGCTCGTCAGGAACCCGCCGCAAGTCCTGGTCGGTATCGTCACGCTCGGCCATCAGCTCGGTTACAACAACATACTGCCGGTCTATGCGGCGCTGCTGTTGATGGCGCCGGCCTTCCTGCTGTTCATCAGCTACAGGCCACTGGCCGCGCTTGCCGTGTCCGCAGCCCTTTGGCTGGTTGCCGGAATCTACCAGATCGCGCCGCCGAACTACCCGGAGCCCGGGTTCTGGTTCCTCAATCCGCTGTCATGGCAATTACTGTTCAATATCGGCATGGCCAGCGTGTTGCATGTGCGGCGCGGCGGCACCATCCCGGTCAATCGGTGGCTGGTCGGCGCGGCGGCCGCCTATGTGCTGACGGCGCTCGTCTGGGTGCATAGCCCGCTGTGGGGGCATGTGTCATGGCTCGACCTGCCGGTGGTGCTGACCGGTTTCGACAAGACGTTCCTGTCGTTGCCGCGGCTGCTGCACATCCTGGCGATGAGCTATCTGGTCGTCGCCTTGCCTTTCGTCTCGAACCTGTTCCGCACCGGCCGCGACAATCCGCTCGCCATATTGGGCAAACGCTCGCTGCCGGTTTTCATTGCCGGCACGGTGATTGCCATGGCGGCGCAGGTGATGAAGCTGATCAACCCGGGCGGCATTGCCTATGACAGTCTGCTGCTCGCCGCCGGCATCGCCATGCAGTTCGCGCTCGCCTTTTATCTGGAGTGGCTGTCCGCAATCGGCTGGTCCGGCAAGGGCAAGCCGGTCCGCAACGAGGCGTTGCCTGTTCGTCCATCCTTTGGCATCGGTCCCATGGCGGCAAATAGATAAGATTTGGTGCCGATCTGCCCCAATCAGCCTGTACTTAGCGGCGGTCCGGACGATTCCCTGACGACAAGTTCGACGTCGAGCGTTTCTCGCCGCACCGTGCCGTCGAAGTCGAGGATTCTTCGCGCTGCCCGGCGGCCGATCTCGGCGATCGGCTGGGCGATGGTGGTGAGCGGAGGCTCGCAAGTTGCGGCTTCAGGCACGCCGTCGAAGCCGACGACGGAAACATCGCGGGGAACCGCGATGCCCCGTGCGTTGAGCCACTCCAATGCCACCATTGCGATCCGGTCCGACATCGCCAGGATGGCGGTCGGCGGTTCCGCCAAGGCGAAGATGGTTTCAAGGCCAGCGCTTGTGCTCGCCTTATCGTTTTCGGTCTCGTAGACTGGCACCTTGGTGGTGTCGACACCAAACCGGGAAAGCTCTTCGAAATAGCCGAGGAGGCGATCACGGGTTCCGGTATAGGACGCCGTCCGGACCTGCTCGGGCGAGACAAGACCGGTGCTGTCGTCGGCGAAGGCCAGCGACAACACGGCGAAGCGGCGATGTCCAAGTTCCGCCA
The DNA here is from genome assembly GCF_040319905.1 of Mesorhizobium sp. M0833. Lineage (NCBI taxonomy): Bacteria > Pseudomonadati > Pseudomonadota > Alphaproteobacteria > Hyphomicrobiales > Phyllobacteriaceae > Mesorhizobium > Mesorhizobium sp. M0833. Next base: position 24,111 of record NZ_JAMYOQ010000012.1, read on the forward strand.
GATGGCGCGCCGCGAGCCGGCCGCCGGCAACATTGTCGATACTGATCGCGGAGACCGTGTCGTCCTGCGAGCCGAGCTCGAGCGCGACGAAGGGGAGCTTTCGTTCGCGCGTCAGCTCAACGAGACGCGGACCGCCCTCGATGCAGAACAGGATGAAGCCGTCCACGAGAGCGCTCTGGATATTCCAGGCAAGTTTTTCCTCGTTGCCAGCCGACACGAGGGCTATCCCCGCGCCGGTGGCGTCGCAGGCTTCCGAGATGCCGGCCATCATCACGCGGGCAAACGGGTCGTCGAAGAAGTAAGACAGCGGCTCGGTTGTGGCGACGCCGATCGCATTGACCTTGCCGGCACGCAGCAGGCGGCCCCTGGGATCCGGGCCGGCGTAGCCCAGGGCGTCGGCCGCCGCCTTGACCCGCTCGCGGACTTCCTCCCGCACGATTTCGGGACGGCTGAAGACATTGGAGGCAGTGCCGTGCGATACGCCGGCGGCCTTGGCGATGTCCGCCAGCCGGATGGGCCTCCTGCCGCCTTCGGTGAGTGATGCCATTTGTTTGTCTCCAGGACTCCTGTCCAACAGTATCGCCGATTACCTAACATCTTCCTTGGATCGATTCAAATTTTTGCTTGACATTTATGGTGTGACGCGTATTCTTGAATCGATCCAAGAGCGGTTTTTATCCGCAGATTGGATCGATACAAGAGGAGAGCACCATGCACCCCGTCAATTATCTGTTCGAGGACATTTACCGGAACGACTGGAGCATCCGCTCGGGCGCGGATGTCCGCAAAGGGCACGACAGGACCGGTCCGTGGATTCGCGACCTGCGTTTCCTCGTCGGGCGCAAGCGGAGCTGATCGGCGGCCTGTTTTTGTGCCTGCGGATTGGATCGATTCAAAAAGCTAGAGGACATTAAGCCATGCATCCGATCAAGCATCTGTTCGAAGACATCTATCGCAATTATTGGGGCATCTCGCCGGCCACCGAACGGCTGGAGCGACGGCGTATAGTCAAGACGCCCAAGCGCGACGGCCAAGTTCGGCCCGAACGTCCGCGAGACTGAGCTGGCAAGACGGAGCTCGTGGATCGAGCGCGGCTGGCGAAGAGCAGCGGCCGCCATTGGTTGCCGCATCAATGGCGGCGCGGGCGTACCAGCGCCGAGGCGGCCATCACGAGCCAGCCGCCGATGAGCAACGTGCCGCCGATCGGCGCCGACATCGGGAACAGCCGCGAGCCAAGGAAGTCGCGGGCCAAAAGATCTCCCGAGAAAAGCAGAAGCCCGACGAGAAGGATGAGGCTTCCGGTTCGCAGGATTCTATTGCCACCGAGCAGCCCGACGGTAAGGAAGACCGGCGCATGCATGAGCAGGAAGGATGCGGCCGTACCACGAAAGCGCCGCCGAGATGTGCCGCCGCCGCCGAAAGAGCCACGCCGGTTGCGCCGCATAGGCCGCCGGCAAAAATCAGAATGCGACTGCCCGCCGTCTGTTCAGCCATGCTCATTTCCACGCCTCCACGATTCCTGGCGACCGCCTGAGATAGTACGGCGAACCGTGTCAGGATTTGCCGGCTTCCGCCAGCATGGCGCGTTCGCGGCGCGACTGGACCAGCCAGTTATAGGCCGCTCCGCCCGCCATCAGCACGGATGTGCCGAGAAACACCGAGCGCATACCGAAATGGCCGCCAACGAAGCCGCCGAGCAACGGTCCGGCGACCTGCCCGACATATTGCGCCGAGATCGACAAGCCCAGCACATTGCCGCCGACGCCATCCGGCACATTGTGGCGGATGACGCTGGTGATGCAGGGCACAAGACCGCCAAGCGCCAGGCCCATCAGGAAACGCAGGCCGACGAGTTGCCAGCCCTGCGTAACGAAGGCCTGCGGGATCAGGAGCAGCGCCGAGACGGCGAGTGCGGCAACGATTACGTTCCAGTGGCCGATACGGTCGGCGAGCTTGCCGAGCCGCGACGCCGACAGGATGGCGCCGAGCGCTGCCGCGGACATGACGATGCCGGAGATCAGCGTGACCTGGCTCTGATCTTCGATGAGCTGTTGGACATAGACGGTGATGATCGGCTCGATCGACATGGTGGCAAAACTCAACAGCATGCCGGTCGCCAGCATGGCGACGACGGGGCGCTTGTCGGGAATCTGCGACCAGCCGCCTCTCGCGTTTTCTTGTGAGGCCGCCTTGACGGCAACCGGGCGAGGGGCCTCCTTGATCAGCAAGGTGGTTGCCAGAAACGCCAGGAAAATGACGCCGCCGGCGAGCAGGAAGGTGGCGCGGATTCCAATCAGCGGCGGCAGCGCGCCGCCGAGCAGCGGACCGACCAGGGCACCGGCGGTTATGCCGGCCGACAGCACGCCCAGCGCCCAGCCGGAGCGATCCTTCGGCGTCTGCATCGCAACCAGGATGGTCGAGCCCGAAGAATAGCCGCCGGCAAAGCCGATCAGTAGGCGCAGGAGCACCAATTGCCAGACGGTCTGCACCATGCCGGTCAGCGACATGCACAGCGCCATGCCGAAACTGGCACGCACCAGCATCAGTTTGCGGCCGTAGCGGTCGCCTAGCCGCCCCCACAGCGGTGCGACCAGCGCGGCAGCAAGGAAGGTTGCGCCGTAGGCAATGCCCGACCACTGGACGATCGCCGCGTGACCCTCGGCGCCCAACTGCTCGACGTAAAGCGGCAGGAAGGGCAACAGCAGCGTCATCGCTACAAGCGTGCTGAACGAGCCGGCAAAACACACGGCGAGATTGCGACGCCAGTGGACGTTGTGCGTGCCTTGCGTGGCGAGGGTGGCGTCTTGCGGCATGTCCTGTCCTCTCCGGCCGGCTTGGATGAAAACTTGTCGTGGATCCCATTTTGGTATACCGGATTGGTATCCCTCATGGACGCAAGGCTGGTCGCTGTCAATGCGGCCCCTGCAAAGTGATCGGCAACAAATGGCCGGTGAACAGAGAGCCAATGAACCGGCTCCAACAAACGGAACGCCAATGTCGCAGATGCAAAACGTCGAAAAGCAGCTTCGCGAGATGATCCTCGGGCTCGAGATCGGTCCGGGCGAGCGGCTGACGGAGCGCTGGGTCGAAAGCCGTTTCGGCGCCTCGCGTACGCCGGTCAGGGCGGCATTGCTGCGGCTCGAGACCGAAGGCCTGATCTGCCGAGACGGCCGCGGCTGGACGGTCTCGCCTATCAATCTTGCTGAGCTCGAGCAGATTGCCGTCTATCGCGAGGCGGTCGAGGTCGCGGCACTCAGAATAACTTGCACCTTGCAGGACAGAAGTGCCGTCGAAATCATCGAGGCGATGCTCGATTCTTGCGACGACAAGATGCCGCGCGAGGAATGGCATCGCGTCGGCATGGATTTTCATATCGAGCTGGCGCGACTGTCCGGCAACGAGTTCCTGTTCAGAGCGGTTCGCGACGCGATGACACGCCTGTCGCGCGCCCGCTGGCTCGAGGTTCGCGACGAGGCAGCACTTGGCCGTGCCTGGGCCGAACACCATGCCATTCTGTCGGCGGTGCGGGCCGGCGATGCCGATAGCGCCGCCCGCCTGCTTTCAGCCCACATCATTGGCAGCCGCGACCGGCTGGTGACCTCGCTGCGCAACGACCGGCGTGGCCTCCGCGCCAGGGGATTTGCCGTCGTCGCTTGAGTGAGGATCGGCTGCCATTGATCACGAAAAGGGCAGATGAGCGAAGAATGCTACTTTCGGTCTCGCTTCGCAAATGCCGATGGCGTAAGAGCGGCGATGGAAAACAACCGATTTGACACACCCGTGACCGTCAAGGGCGCGGCGGGAAGCAATCAGCTCTTGCGTACGGCCCGCGAGGCTTCCGACTACCTCCTCAACAATTGGCCCGGCAAGCGCAGTCCCAAGCACCGCGAAGCGCTGCAGGCCTGTCATGATGCGCTGGCCGGCGACAAGCCGGCCATGAACGCAAGACGGGCCTTCATTGCCGCAGCTCGTGAAGTGAACGTCTTCGTCAGCGACAAGGCGCCCGCCTGAGGCATAGCGGGATTTGACGGAGGCCCGGACCGCCTGACAGGCCGGGTGTCATCACTCGGCCGTTTCGGTTTTGGTTTGGGACTCGCTCTCGCCCTCGGGCTTCGATCGCTCCTTGGCTGCGACCTTGGCAGCCTGCTTTTCCGCCTTCTTGGCAGCCTTCTGCCGGTCGCGTTCCTTGCGCTCCTGACCGTAGTTCGGTGCTCGTGCCATATCGGTTCCTTTCATTGTGCTTGGCCTTTGCCTAGGAGCATTGGGCCGCAAACACAACACCGCAGAGCACGATCGGCTCCATATCTCGGCGCAGTCCGGGAGCCTGGCTTCAGGCTGTTTTCAGGCGCCATCGCGGTCGAGGACGAGATCGGCCGGACCGAACCGGTCCTTTGCGGTGAACTGCTGGTGCCAGTAGGGATAGAGCACGGGCGGCCTGCTGACCGCGTCGAGCCGTGTGCGCTCCTCATCGCCAAGCACCAGGCTTGCAGCGGCGATATTGTCTTTGAAATGCGCTTCGGTTCGTCCGCCGATCACCAACGAGCTGACGGCGGGCCGGCCGAGTAGCCAGGCAAGCGCCACTTGCGCTGCCGACACGCCGTGGTTCTTGCCGATATCGATCAGCGCGTCGACGATCCGCCACAGCCGGTCCTCGTCGCGGATCGGCGGTTCCGACCAGCCGCTGAGCTGGCGGGCGGTCGGCTGGTCACGGTGGTATTTGCCGGACAGCAACCCGCCGGCAAGCGGGCTCCAGACCAGCACGCCGAGCCCCTGGTCGACCGAGATCGGCAACAATTCATACTCGGCCTCGCGCGCTTCCAACGTGTAATGGATCTGCTGGGTGACGAAGCGCGGCTGGTGATGACGGTCACTGATCCCCAGCCCCTTCATCACTTGCCAGCCGGAATAATTGGAACAGCCGACATAACGGACCTTGCCCTGCGTGACCAGAGTGTCGAGCGCGGCGATAGTTTCCTCAAGCGGTGTCAGGCCATCCCACTCGTGCAGGAAATAGACGTCGATGACATCGGTCCTGAGGCGCTTCAGGCTCCTCTCGCATTCGCGGATCAGATGGTAGCGCGACAAGCCTTCATCGTTGGGGCCTTTGCCGATCCGCATGCGCGCCTTGGAGGCGATCAGCACGTCGCCCTTGCGCTTGCCTCCGAGCGCCTCGCCGATGATCTCTTCCGACACGCCGTTCGAATAGACGTTGGCGGTGTCGATGACATTGACGCCGGCATCGATGCAAAGGTCGATCATCCGGCGCGCCTCGTCGAGGTCGGTCTTGCCGACCGCCGAAAACGCGCCGCCGCCACCGAACGTCATGGTGCCCATGGTCAGCGTCGAAACCTTCAGCCCGGAACGGCCGAGAGTGCGGTATTCCATGTCGTATCCTCACGATTTATCGGGAAAGGGCGTTGCAAACGACAGCCCTCAATGAACCGGGCATTTGTAGGATAATTCGTTCCGCTTGTCGCCAGTTCCGCAGGGCAAGCTCGATCACATCTTTCCGATTGAACGCACAGCCAGCGCAGCAGTGGCTGCAATAAAAACCGTCATTGCCGGCCTATACTAATATCGGTTCAGCGCTTTGATTTCCGGCCGCCGGGCCGGGCGGCGGAGCGCCTGACAGCGGCCGGCAAGGGCTGTAAGCGGAGCAGCGCACATGACCGAGATAAAACAGAATTCCCCGGCCAGGGACTGGCTGGAAGCGGAACTCGCCGACACGCTCGACGAAGATTATGAGCTGGAAATCTCGGAGCCGGCGCCGTCGATAGAGATCGCCAAGATGCGCATCCGCCATCGATCGACCGCCCGCAGTATTTTCGCGATCTCATCACGCTGCAATCCGAATTGATCAAGCTGCAGTCCTGGGTCGCCTATCACAAGAAGAAGCTCGTCGTGGTCTTCGAGGGCCGCGACTCGGCGGGCAAGGGTGGCGCCCCGTGGTTCATCGTCGAGGGCAACGACAAGAAGCGGGCACGGCTGAACTGCATCGATCATCTCCTCAAGCAGATGCCTTATGAGGAGGTGCCGCACGAAGAGATCACACTGCCGGAGCGCGTCTTCAATCCCGAATACGAGCGCCAGGTACTGCCGCGCGAACTGTATGTGCCGGAGAAGTACTGACTAAAGCGGCGAGGAGGGCGCTGCTCTGTGGCGCCCTGCGACAAGCTAGGTACGCTCGATGATGACGTGCGTGGCTTTCGGCGTCGCGACCTGCTCGCTGCAGCGATAGCCGAGCTTGGGCATGTCGATGCCGGCAAAAAGGCTCTCGCCAGCGCCCAGCAGGACCGGTGAGATCGCCAGATGCATTTCGTCGATGAGCTTTTCCTTGAGATATTGCCGGATCGTAGAAACGCCACCACCCAACCGTACATCCTTGCCATCAGCCACTGCTTTCGCCTTCTGCAGCGCTGAGTGGATGCCGTCGGTCACGAAATAGAAGGTCGTGCCGCCCTCCATGACGATGGGATCACGCGAATGGTGCGTGAGCACGAAGACCGGCACATGGTAGGGCGGGTTGTCACCCCACCAGCCTTTCCAGCTGTCATCCGGCCATTCGCCGCGGATCGGCCCAAACATGTTGCGGCCGAGGATCCATGCGCCGACGTTTTCGAAGCTGCGTGCGGCGAACGCCTCGTCAGTGTCTGTGGTCCCGCCATCCTTGCCGAGGACCATCTTGCGGAAAGTGCGGGTGCCGAACATCCATCCGTGCAGGGCTTCCCCGCCAACACCCAGCGGGTTCTTCATGTCTTGGTCGGGACCTGCGCCGAAGCCGTCGATCGACAGGGTGAAAGCGCTGACGCGAAGTTTGGACATGAGAGCCTCCTCGATAACCAATTGTGATATGCAAGCAGTTATCGGGTTAGCTTAACTGATTGCATTTTGCAAGCGGTGTTTTTGGATCGCCGGCTAGCGATGAACGGCTGGGCCACAACCGCCAATCTCCCAACGCTGGCGATTGGCCATAACCAACCATCCCGTCGTCATCCTGGGGCGAAGCAAGGAGCGAAGCGACGCGGCGCAGACCCTAGGATCCATGCCGTGACATCGGCCGAAGAACACAGCGGCCCAGAACGACGAACCACGCGAATGGAGATCAAGAAGACCAATCCGGAATGGTTCGAACTTTTTCGGAGAACCGGATGGGTGCGCTCGGTTTTCGATCCGCCGGAGCACTGCCGCCAGGTCACGGCATGGATCCTGGGGTCTCCGCGACGGAGCTTCGCTCCTGCTCGCCCCAGGATGACGAGGGGGAGGGAGGATTCGGCCAATCCCGAAGGTTTACCACAGGCCCCCATCCCATGCACCAAAGTCCCAAAACGATGCGATCACCTATCCCTTCAGCATCGCCGCTACTTCGGGCGCAAAGTAGGTGAGAATCCCGTCGCAGCCGGCGCGCTTGAAGGCGAGCAGCGATTCCAGCATCGCCTTTTCGCCGTCGATCCAGCCATTGGCGGCGGCGGCCTTGATCATCGAATATTCGCCCGAGACCTGATAGGCGAAGGTTGGCATCTGCAACTCGTCCTTCAGCCGGCGGATGATGTCGAGATAGGGCAGGCCGGGCTTGACCATCAGCATGTCGGCGCCTTCGGCTAGATCCTGCTCGGCCTCGCGCACCGCTTCGTCGGAATTGGCGTGGTCGATGTAATAGGTCTTCTTGTCGCCCTTGAGCAGGCCGGCAGTGCCGACCGCCTCACGATAGGGGCCGTAAAAGGCGGATGCGAACTTGGTCGCATAGGACATGATCGCGACATCCTGAAAACCATTGGCGTCGAGCGCATCGCGGATGGCACCGATCCGACCGTCCATCATGTCCGAGGGGGCAATGATGTCGGCCCCCGCCGCCGCCTGGATGACGGCCGCCGCCGACACCTGCTCCACCGTTTCATCATTGACGATAATGCCCTCGCGCAAGATGCCGTCATGGCCATGCGATGTGAACGGGTCCAGCGCCGCGTCGGTGATGATGCCGATCTCCGGCACCGCCCGCTTGATGGCGCGGGTAGCGCGGTTGATGATGTTTTCGGGATCGAGGATGTGCGAACCAGTCTGATCGCGCAGGCCGAGCTCCACATTGGGGAAAGTGGCGATCGCCGGAATGCCAAGCTTGGCCGCGCGCTCAGCCTCCTTGACGGCGAGGTCGAGCGACAGGCGGAACACGCCGGGCATGGCGGCGATCGGTTCGCGCACTTGTCTGCCGTCGACGACGAAGATCGGCCAGATCAGATCGTCGACCGAGAGCCGGTTCTCCTGGACAAGGCGGCGCGACCAATCGGCCTTGCGCATGCGCCGCAGCCGCCGGCTGCCGGTGATCTCGTCGACGCTGCGCGCGCCGGCAGGCTTTGCAGGTGTGAATTTGTTCATCGCCAAAACTCCGGACCGGGCGGCTTTTACCACGAGCCTTCGCTGCTGACCAATGCGACACGATTGTGCCAGCGGTCCTGTTGGGCGGTTATTCTGGTTGACCATTGCCCGACAGGATCTGCGCAGCACCCCGCATGGCGACGCGGAATGCCTCGTCGAAGCTGACACCGCGCACTTGCCACTTATAAGCCTTGCCGTTCATGGCAAGCCGCCAATCGGCGATCCAGCCCAACTCCTTGTCGCTCCAGACCAGGCTGCCGGCGAGCGCCTGATCGGCACCGGCCTTTCGGGCAAGCTGGTCCAGCGTCGCCATATCGGCATGGCGCAGGGCCTGGTCGTCAAGCTTCGAGGCCGACAGCAGCGACGCTTCGGGAAACACAATCCGCATGACCAGCGGACCGGTGGCATTGACGAAGGATTCGTGCATCGCCGCCCTGCGCTGGTCGTCGGCAGTCAGCGCGAAATGCCTTGTGCCTTGCTCCGCCGCCAGAAAAATCGCCAGGCGTGGCCGCTCGGCAAGCCATGGCTTGCTGCCAAGCGCGGCAAGCACCGGATCGATGACGTCGGGCTTGTACAGGCAGGTGAGATCATGCGGCCGGTCGTGCGTGCCTTGTTCGTCATGGACCGGAATGCCTTCAAGGCGGTCGTGGTAGCGGAATTCGGCAACGAAGCTGCCGGCCTTGTCGCGCAGCGCCGCCATCTCAGGTTTTTTTGCCAGCCGCTGATCACCGGAGACACGGACCAGCACCGCATCCAAACATGTCTTGAAACCGAGCTGGCGATTGACCTCGCCCTGGCCGGTGACGATGGTCTGCGACTGGTAGAGACTATCCACGGTTTCGGCCGATACGGGAGGAGTGTTCACAGCGATCAGGCCGACCACAACAACAGCAAGGCGTGGCAACCAAGGCATGGTCCAACCTTCCAGTTCAAAGCGCCAGCATTAGCACCGGCTGCGGCCACGGGCCAGCAGGCGGGATTGGCGCTGCCATTGACGTGCCTATGCGCCACGCATTAGCACTTCACTCCCGGCGGGCGCGGGAGGGATTCTCTGGCGATGGATTTTGGCGGAGGCGACGAGATTCGCTTCGAAAGGTTGGGCAGGGCCGGCGTCGTCACGCTGACGCGGCCGCAGGCGCTCAATGCCGTAACCCACCGCATGGTCAAGGCGCTGGACAAGGCGCTGCGCAGCTGGGAACGCGACGATGGTGTCGACGTCGTCGTCGTCAAGGCCGAGGGAAGGGCATTTTCGGCGGGCGGCGACATCCTCCACATCTACGAAGCCGGCCGGGCTGGAAAACCGCCGGTCGAGTTCTTTGCCGACGAGTACCGGCTGAACGCCCGCATCGCCCGTTTCAACAAACCCTATGTCGCGCTGATCGACGGCATCGTCATGGGCGGCGGCGTCGGCATCTCCTTCCATGGCTCGCAGCGGGTGCTGACCGAGAACGCGCAATTTGCCATGCCAGAGGTCGGCATCGGCTTTTTCCCGGATGTCGGCGCCAGCCATCTGTTGCCGGATCTCGGCGGCAGCTTCGGCATGTATCTGGCGCTGACCGGCAACCGCATCCGCTATGGCGATGCTTTGTGGTCGGGCCTCGCCACCCATACGATCAAGGCGGAGGACCAGGCCGGCTTTCTCGACCGGCTGGCGGCAAGCGGCGACCCGGAATCGGTGCTGCGCGGCTGCTTCGTCCCGGCCAAACGCGAGACAGACAGGCCGACGCTGGAAGCCATCGCTCGGCATTTCGCGCAGCCGTCACTGGCCGATATGGTCGCCAGCCTGGAGCGGGCAGCCATCGCCGACGAGTTCGCGGCAAAGACGCTGGCCACCATCCGCACACGTTCACCGACCAGCCTGCATGTCGCGTGGCGCCAGATCAGCGCCGGGCAGACGTTGTCGATGAACGAGTGCATGAAAATGGAGTTCCGTATCCTCAACCGTATGCTTGTCGGGCACGACTTCTATGAAGGTATCCGCGCCGCCATCATCGATAAAGGCTCGACGCCGCAATGGCGGCCGGCAGGCATCGATGACGTCAGCGCCGCCGACGTCGATGCCTATTTCGCACCGCTCGGCGAACGGGAACTGAAGCTGTGAGCGAGGCCACCTCGAGACGCGTGGTGCTGCAGCCCTCGACGATCGAGGTCATGTTCGCCTGGTTCCAGCGCGTTATCGCCGGCTATTGTCTGCTGTTCGGCATCTTGTACTGGATCCGGCTGATCGGCGTTTACCCCGGTCAGTTGTGGCGGTTCGATCTGATGCCGGTGCACTGGCAGGTGGCGGCAGTGGTGCTGGCGGTGTTTTTTCCATTCGCTGCCGCCGGCCTGTGGATGCTGGCGTCCTGGGGGCCGGTGATCTGGTTCATCTGCGCGGTGACCGAGTGCGTCATGTATGCTGGCTTCCCCGACTTGTTCGGCCGCCGGCCGCTGATCGTCGCCTCGCACCTTGCGGTGGCGCTGCTCTACATAGTGTTCCGCGTGGTTATCTGGATCCAGAAGCGGCAAGCCCGGCGATAGCAATTCCGGCCAGGATCGTTGGCTAAATCTTTAGGTTAATCATCCTTGCTCGGGTGACCGTCCGTTAAGCCTCTTTCGAAACCCCTTACCGGTAAGCTCTTGTTAGCCTTGGCGTTTAAGTCGAATTTTATGAGTATTCGATAGTGTCGCGATCAAGGTGAAGAACAAAAAATCACCGGGCGACAAACGAGAGGCAAAGACAATGATCAATTCGCGTCCGGCGGCGAAGACCGCCAACGTATCCGATGACCGCCGCGAGGCGATCCGTTCGCTGTACATGGAATCGCTGCAGCTGGTCGAGCGGCTGCATCGCCGTCTGCTTGATGTGATCAAGGACGAATTCGACCGCAACGGTCGCTCCGACATCAACGCCATCCAGGCGCTGCTGCTGTTCAACATCGGCAATTCGGAGCTGACTGCTGGCGAACTGCGCTCGCGCGGCTATTATCTCGGCTCGAATGTCTCCTACAATCTAAAGAAGCTGGTCGATCTCGGCTTCATCAACCACCAGCGCTCGCGCATCGACCGCCGTTCGGTCCGTGTCTCGCTGACGCCGAAGGGCAACGAGGTGGCGGAAGTCGTCGCCGGCCTTTACGAACGCCATGTCGGCTCGATCGAGCAGGTCGGCGGCATCAACACGGAAGAGTTCAAGCAGATGAACCGCGCCCTGCAGCGGCTGGATCGGTTCTGGAACGATACCATCGCCTATCGGATGTAATCGCACCCGCCGCAGCAAGATCTGAAGCTGGACCACGGAAGTGCTGCCGCGGAGCAGACCAAAGACCGGTGCCGAAAAGCACCGGTCTTGCCGTTTCGTCAGGCCGGCCGATCCAAATTCGAGCAACAGCCACGTTGCCGCCATATTCGAATGGAACCGAAGATGCGGGTGATGCTGGGCCAAAGCCGTGCATTTGTCCTGTGCTCAAGTCACTTCCATGTGTTTTTACACCCATGTGTTTTTACACCGAAGTGATGCGGGCCATGGTTGGCTAATTGTTAAGAAGCCAACTCTAGAGTGCGGGCGAGACCGCCCGGTGGGTTGAATTGTAGCAAGAATGTCTGGACCATCCATGAGAACCAGCCGCCGTTTCTTCCTTTCAGGAGCCTCCGCGCTCGCAGCCGCAATGGTCGCCGGCCGCGCCAGTGCACAGGATGTGATCGGGGATATCCTGAAATCCTCGGCGCGTGGCAATTGGGACGACCAATTCGATGCGCGTGCCAGCGAAGGCGGCAAGGTTGCCTCGACGCTGCCGATCTTCAGCCTGCAGACGGTATCCTTCACCGAGCAGGCGATCATGCAGTATCAGAATATCGTCGCGCAAGGCGGCTGGGAGCAGGTTCCAGACACCAAGAAGCTGCAGCTTGGCGTCGAGGATCCCGATGTGGTGCCGCTGCGCAGGCGCTTGATGATATCGGGCGATCTGGCGCAGAGCGCCGGGCTCTCGGAAGCGTTCGATTCTTATGTCGACTCGGCGCTCAAGCGCTTCCAGTTGCGTCACGGCTTGCCGGCCGACGGAACCACCGGCAAATATACTTTCGCGGCAATGAACGTGTCGGCGCCGGTTCGGCTTGGTCAGCTGCAGACCAATCTGCAACGGCTGCGTGAGCGGGCCGGCACGCTTGGCAACCGCTATGTGCTGGTTGACATCCCGGCGGCGCAGATCGAGGCTGTCGAGAACGACCGCGTTGTGCTGCGCCACACCGCAATCGTCGGCAAGATCGATCGCCAGACGCCGATCGTCAATTCCAAGATCAACGAAATCATCGTCAATCCGTACTGGAACGCGCCGGTCTCGATCGTGCGCAAGGACATCATTCCGCTGATGCGGAAGGACCCCAACTATCTCAAGGATAGCCATATCCGCCTGTTCGCGCCGGACGGCAGCGAGGTCGACCCAATGACGGTCGACTGGTCGACCGACGATGCCGAAAAATATCGCTTCCGCCAGGATCCCGGTTCCGGCAACGCGATGGCCTCGGTCAAGATCAATTTCCCCAGCCCGGACGGCGTCTACATGCACGACACGCCGCAGCAGAGCCTGTTCGGCAAGCTGATGCGCTTCGATTCCTCTGGCTGCGTGCGCGTTCAGAACGTGCGCGACCTCGTCACCTGGATTCTGCGCGACACACCGGGCTGGGATCGCCAGCATTTCGAGGCGGCGATCAAGACCGGGGAGAACACGCCGGTGCAAGTCACCAACCCGGTGCCGGTCTATTTTCTCTACGTCTCGGCCTGGTCGACAGGGCCGGGCGTGGTGCAGTTCCGTGACGACATTTACGGCCTCGACGGAGCCAACGAGCTGCAGATCACATCCGCGCTCTAAACAGCTGAGTTCATTTGCAAAAGGCCGCCGGAAGGGCGGCCTTTTTCGTTGCCGGGTCTTTCGCGACAAGCTTCGCTGGGCCGATCGCCGGATGGGGCTGCGCTTCCTGTGGATCTGGGTCGGCGACATCGCGACGCGCGTCTCGGCGCGATTACACAAGCGCAAGGCCGAGCCGTTCGGACTGCGCGTCCGGATCGCCGGCTCTGTTGCCGGCGTGCGGCGCCATCACGCCGGCCAGATCAACGACCATACGATGCAGGCGCTGTTCACCGAGATCACGCTCACCGAAGCCCACCGGCCCTTCAGCAGGGCAAGGAAATAGAGGCCGCCGGTCTCTCTGGCGCAATCCGGCCAGCAAATTTCGCGCAGCAAACGTGGCGGGCCGAAAGCAACTGTGTTAATGGCGCGACAGACCCGGAACCTTGAGGATTTCAGCCCATGGCAACAGCAGCGGCAGTGTCGAACAAATTCGAATCCTTCTTCGAAACCACGCTTGCCGATGCCGACCCCGAGATTTTCGGCGCCATCCGCAACGAACTCGGCCGCCAGCGCCACGAGATCGAGCTGATTGCCTCGGAAAATATCGTCTCGCGTGCCGTGCTCGAGGCACAGGGGTCGATCATGACCAACAAATATGCCGAGGGCTATCCGGGCAAGCGCTACTATGGCGGCTGCCAGTTTGTCGATGTCGCCGAGGAACTGGCCATCGAACGTGCGAAAAAGCTGTTCGGCTGCAACTTCGCCAACGTCCAGCCGAATTCCGGCAGCCAGATGAACCAGGCGGTGTTCCTGGCGCTGCTGCAGCCTGGCGACACCTTCATGGGTCTCGACCTCAATTCCGGCGGGCACCTGACGCATGGCTCGCCGGTCAATATGAGCGGCAAATGGTTCAAGGTCGTCTCCTATGGCGTGCGCCGGGACGATCATCTGCTCGACATGGACGCGATCGAGAAGACTGCCCATGAGACCAGGCCGAAATTGATCCTGGCCGGCGGCACCGCCTATTCACGTGTCTGGGACTGGAAGCGTTTTCGCGAGATCGCCGATTCGATCGGCGCCTATCTGATGGTCGATATGGCTCATATCGCCGGACTGGTCGCCGGTGGCATGCATCCGTCGCCGCTGCCGCATGCCCATGTGGTCACCACCACGACGCACAAGTCGCTGCGCGGCCCGCGCGGCGGCATGATCCTGTGCAATGACGAGGACATTGCCAAGAAGATGAATTCGGCCGTCTTCCCCGGCCTGCAGGGCGGACCGCTGATGCATGTCATCGCCGCCAAGGCGGTGGCCCTGGGAGAGGCGCTGAAGCCAAGCTTCAAGGTCTATGCGGAGAGCGTCGTTGCCAATGCCAAGGCACTGGCCTCCAGCCTGCAGGAAACCGGTCTCGACATCGTCTCCGGCGGCACTGACAACCATCTGATGTTGGTCGACCTGCGCCCCAAGAACGCCACCGGCAAGCGCGCCGAGGCTGCCCTTGGCCGCGCCAACATCACCTGCAACAAGAACGGCATCCCCTTCGACCCGGAAAAGCCTTTCGTCACCTCGGGCGTTCGGCTTGGCACGCCGGCTGGCACCACGCGCGGCTTCGGCCAGGCTGAGTTCCGCGAGATCGGCAAGCTGATCGCCGAGGTGCTGGATGGACTGAAAGTCGCCAATTCCGACGATGGCAATGCGGCCGTCGAGGCAGTTGTGAAGACCAAGGTGGCGGCATTGACGGATCGTTTTCCGCTTTACCCGTATCTTGGTTGACCGACGCCGAGTGTCCTCCATGTGCGCGACAATCCCGGTGCGACAGCAAGGCACTTGCGGAGATGCTCAATGATGCAAACTTTCCGTTTCGCCGGCTTTGGCGCCTTGCTGGCATCGGTCATTTTGCAGCTGTCCGACCTCGCCTTGGCGCAGACCGAGCCGACGCCGGCAGCGCCAAGGACAGAGACCTTCGGCAGGTGGTCCACCACGATGGACGAGGTCAACACCGGTGAGGATGTGCGCAAGACCTGCGCCGCCTCGACCGTCTTTTTCGACGCTAACGGGACCAGCGGTACCCTTACGCTGGCCATCTCGAATGGCGACGTACTGCCACCGGGAGGCTATCCGAGCCTCATCATCGCCGTGAGAAACAGTGACTTGCCCAAAGGTGACAACGTCCCGGCGGTGTTTCGCGACGTTAACGACAAGATCAAGGCTGGTTTTCATCTTATCGCCGACGGACAGTGGATGATGGACAACAAACCCGAGACCACGCTTGCCATACTGCGTGCCATGCGCCGTACGAGCGCCCTTGATGTCAGCTTCGCCGACAAGCCGGTCGCGACCATATCGATGGACGGCTTCACCAAGGCCTATCGCTATCTCGGCACGTCCTGCGGCTTCCCGACCGGCGACGTCGCTCCCTGATTGGCGTATTGCCGTTCAACTGATTGCCACTCTCGCAATTTTCCTCGTGCCTCGCTATCTCTGAGGCGCGATCGGTCATCGGCCATACTTTGCCATCGTGGCAAAAACCTCTAAGCCTTTCGCTCCACGAGAATCGCGAACCGAAGGCCCTCCATGCGCTGTCCCTACTGTCAGTCCGAAGATACGCAGGTGAAGGATTCACGCCCCGCCGAAGACGGCGCGGCGATCCGCAGGCGGCGCGTCTGCCCCGATTGCGGCGGCCGTTTTACCACGTTCGAGCGGGTACAGCTGCGCGACCTTGTCGTAGTGAAGAAGTCTGGACGCAAGGTGCCGTTCGACCGCGACAAGCTGCTGCGCTCGGTCGAGATCGCGGTACGCAAGCGCAATGTCGATCCCGAGCGCATCGACCGGGCCGTGACCGGCATCGTGCGCCAGCTTGAAAGCTCGGGCGAGACCGAAGTGGCTTCTGGCGAAGTCGGCCGGCTGGTCATGGAGGCGCTTAAGTCGCTCGATGATGTCGCCTATGTGCGCTTTGCCTCCGTCTACCGCAATTTCCGCGAGGCCAAGGATTTCCACGACGTATTGGGCGAACTCAAAGGCGACGAGCTCAAAACCGACGAGCCCAGGGGCGAAGAGCTGAAGAGCGAAGAGGATGCCAGTTGAGCATGGCAGGGTCCGAACGCAGCACGGCTGAGCAAGAGCTCCTCGATCGCCGCTATATGGCGGCAGCCCTCAGGCTGTCGCGCAAGAATGCCGGCCGGACCTCGACCAATCCTTCCGTCGGCACGCTGATCGTGCGTGATGACGGCAACGGGCCGATGATCGTCGGCAGCGGCGTCACCGCCGTCGGCGGCCGGCCGCATGCCGAGACCGAGGCTTTGGCAGAGGCCGGCGAACTGGCGCGCGGCGCCACCGCCTATGTAACGCTGGAGCCCTGCGCCCATCACGGCCGCACGCCGCCTTGCGCCAATGCGCTGGTCAGTGCCGGCGTGGCGCGTGTGGTCGGCGCTGCCAGCGATCCAGACCCGCGTGTTTCCGGCAAGGGCTACGCAATCTTGCGTGCCGCTGGGGTCGAGGTGGTGGAAAAAGTGCTGGCGGCCGACGCCGCGGAGCAGATGGCCGGCTATTTGATTCGATCTCTCAAAAAACGCCCGGAAGTGATTCTGAAGCTTGCGCTTTCAAGCGACAACAAGATCGGCATGAGAGGCGAGGGACAAGTCTCCATCACCGGCGATATCGCCCGGCGCGAAGTCTATCTGATGCGGGCCGAAGCCGATGGCATATTGATCGGCATCGGCACGGCACTGGAGGACGATCCGGCGCTGACGGTTAGGCTTCCGGGACTGGAGAGCCGTTCGCCGGCGCGCATCGTGCTCGACCGTCAGATCAGGCTAGCCGAGACTTCGAAACTGGTCGCCGGCGTCGACCGCGTGCCGCTCTATATCGCTGCCTGCGCCGAGGCCGATCCGCACCGGCGCGCCGCGCTCGAACGCGTCGGCGTTCGCTTCATCGGCACTGAGACGTATGAAGGCGATATTGCGCTGCCGGAACTGCTCGAGGATCTGGCGGCGCTCGGTATGGCCAGCCTCCTGGTCGAGGGCGGCGCCAGGGTGGCCAAGGCGTTCCTCGATGAAAAACTGGTTGATCGTATCGTGCTGTTCCAGGGGCCGGACGCGATCGGCGAGGGCGGCATTGTATCGCCAATCGATGCCAACAATATCCCGCCGGGATTTCGCAAATTGCGCAGCATGCGTTTCGGCGAAGACACATATGCGGAATGGATAAGAGACATCTAGGACCGAACTGATGTTCACGGGGCCAAACTAATGTTCACTGGAATCATCACCGATGTCGGCACCGTCGCTGCCGTGAAGCCGCTCAGGGAAGGCGTCGGTTTGCGTATCGACACCGCCTACGATCCGCAGACCATTGCCATCGGCGCCTCGATTTCCTGTGGCGGCGTCTGCCTGACGGTAACGGGATTGCCGGAAGACGGCGCCAACGCACGGTGGTTCGAGGTCGAGGCCTGGGAAGAAGCACTCAGGCTGACGACCGCTATGGCCTGGAAATCCGGTACGAGGATCAATCTGGAGCGGGCGCTGAAGATCGGCGACGAACTCGGTGGCCACATTGTATCAGGCCATGTCGACGGCACGGCC
Organism: Mesorhizobium sp. M0833; assembly: GCF_040319905.1. Taxonomy (NCBI): domain Bacteria; kingdom Pseudomonadati; phylum Pseudomonadota; class Alphaproteobacteria; order Hyphomicrobiales; family Phyllobacteriaceae; genus Mesorhizobium; species Mesorhizobium sp. M0833. Next base: position 41,884 of record NZ_JAMYOQ010000012.1, read on the forward strand.
GAAATCGTGGCCCGCAAGGAAGAGGGTGACGCCGTGCGCTTTACCCTGGAAGCACCGCGCGAGCTTGCCAAATTCATCGCCCCCAAGGGTTCCGTCGCACTCGACGGCACTTCGCTCACCGTCAACAAGGTCGAAGGCACCCGCTTCGACGTGCTGTTGATCCATCATTCGCTGACCGTCACCACCTGGGGCGAACGCCAGGTCGGCGACTGGGTCAATCTCGAGATCGACACCATGGCCCGCTACGCCGCGCGGCTGATGGAGGCGGCGAAGGAGGGGCTTTGAGGCGCTCGTCCATAAAGCCCATTCCCTGATGCGATCGCCGCCAGGTTGGCCTTGAAAGTTCCTTCGGCAATCTTCCGCTTGCGATCAAACCGGCTTCGGCCTAAGTCACCGGCGATCCCCGGAGACATCTATGGCAGGCACATCCCAACACGGCAAAGCGTTCATCCGTCCGAAGAAGAAGGCGCACCTTCTTGTCATCGAGGCGCGCTTTCACGACGGCCTTGCCGACGCGCTGCTCGAAGGCGCGACCAGCGCGCTCGACGAAGCGGGCGCGACATACGATGTCGTCACCGTTCCTGGCTCGCTCGAAATCCCCGCCGTGATTTCCTTCGCGCTCGACGGTGCCTCCGAAGGCGGGACGAACTATGACGGTTTCGTCGCCCTCGGCACAGTCATCCGCGGCGACACCTATCATTTCGAGATCGTCGCCAATGAATCCAGCCGTGCCCTGATGGACCTGTCCGTGCAGGATTCGGTCTGTATCGGCAACGGTATCCTGACCACCGAAAACGACGAACAGGCGTGGACACGGGCCATGCGTTCGGAAGGCGACAAGGGCGGCTTTGCGGCGCGTGCGGCGCTGACCATGATCGCTCTAAAGGAACAGCTGGGAGAGCGAACGTGAGCGAACCCGCTTCGCCCGGCCAGCCTGCGGTTCGCCATGCCAACAAGCGCGGTGCAGCCCGTCTGGCCGCTGTACAGGCGCTCTACCAGATGGACGTCGCCGGCAGCGGCGTGTTTGAGATCACCGCCGAATACGAGGCGTTCAGGCTCGGCAAGGAAGTCGACGGCGCGCTCTATCGCGAAGCCGATGCGCAATGGTTTCGCGCCATTCTTGCAGGCGTCGTCGAGCACCAGAAGACCATCGATCCGATCATCCGACAGGCACTGACCCAGGACTGGCCTCTGTCGAGGCTCGATTCCACATTGCGCGCCATATTGCGCGCCGGCGTCTACGAGCTGATGCAGCGCGAGGACGTGCCGGTGGCGGTCATCGTCTCCGAATATGTCGACATCGCCAAGGCATTTTACGAGGAAGACGAGCCGAAACTGGTCAATGCCGTGCTTGATCGCGTGTCGCGCCGGGTGCGTGGCGAGGGCCGCGGCAAGGACGCCTCATGACTGCCGTCGTCGCCGTTGAGGCGGGCAAGGAAGCGCGTCGCACCGCCTTCATCCTCGCAGCCTCGCAGGCGATCATCGGCTCGGCCGCCCCCATCGCCATTTCCATGGGCGGATTGGCCGGGCAGTATCTGCTCGACGCTGACAAGTCGCTGGCAACCGCGCCGATCACCGGCTTCAATGTCGGCGTGGCACTCGGTTCCCTGCCGGCCGCGGCGATCATCCGCCGGCTCGGCCAGCGCGACGGCTTCATGACCGGAACGGCGGTGACAGCGCTTGGCGGCCTGATCGCCACGCTGGCGCTGTTTCATCCCAGCTTCTGGCTGTTCGCTTTCGGCTTGGCCGTGATCGGGATCGGGGGCGCCTTCGTCCAGCAATTCCGCTTTGCCGCCGCCGACAATGCCCCGCCTGAATTCAAGGCGCGTGCCATCTCCTTCGTGCTGGCCGGCGGCATCGTCACCGCCATACTCGGGCCGCAGATCGTCATCTTCACCGGCGATCTGTTCTCGCCGGTGAAGTTTGCCGGCTCGTTTGCGTCCATCCTGGTGCTGGCGGCGGTCGGCGCCGCCATTCTCTCTTTGTTGCGTATCCCAGCCAAGGCAACCAAGAAGGTGGAAATTTCCGACAGCGACGCCAGGCCGCTCTCAGAAATCGTCACCAGGCCACGCTTCGTCGCGGCGTTGTTTTGCGCCATCGGCAGCTACGCACTGATGAGCTTCGTGATGACCGGCGCGCCGCTGGCCATGGTCGGCTGCGGCCTTTCGACCGACGACGCCACGCTCGGCATTTCCTGGCACGTCATGGCGATGTTCGCGCCGAGCTTCTTCACGGGGTCGCTGATCCATCGTTTTGGCGCGGAACGGATCGTGGCTATCGGCCTGGTACTGCTCATTGGCTGCGGCATAGTCGCGCTGTCGGGGTTGGCACTGTGGCAGTTCTGGACGACGCTGATCCTGCTCGGCCTTGGCTGGAACTTCAGCTTCATCGGTGCCACTGCCATGGTGGCCGACAGCTACCAGCCATCCGAAAAAGGCAAGGTCCAGGGGTTCCACGATTTCGTCCTGTTCGGCTCCGTCGCCTTCGCCTCGCTGATGTCGGGCGCGGTCTACAATGCCTGGGGCTGGGAGATGCTGAACTGGATGATTTTCCCGGTCGTCGCGCTGTGCTTCGTGGCACTGGGCGTGTTGAAGATGACGGGCTTGCGGGCGGCCAACTGACGTCACGCTGTCGGGACGTCGCGGCAGCGGATTCACTCACATCCGAACAAAATTATTGCGCCCATCCCCCCTCTTATGAAACCGTGTACCCCGACGGGGCATCGAAGCCATGCTCATATGCGGCAGCCGTATTCCGGTTCACAGCAAGGGATTTGTGAGATGTTTTCAATCAAGGTTCTGGCCGGCGCTGTACTAGCGCTCGGAATTACGTTTGCCTCGGCGAGTGCCCAGGTGGTGGTGTCGTCGAAGATCGACACCGAGGGCGGCGTGCTCGGCAATATCATCCAACTGGTGCTGAACGCCAATAATATCCAGACCACCGACCGTATCCAGCTCGGCGGCACGCCCGTGGTGCGCAAGGCGATTACAGCCGGCGAGATCGACATCTATCCGGAATACACCGGCAACGCCGCCTTCTTCTTCGAGAAGGCCGACGATCCGGTGTGGAAAGACGCCGCCAAGGCCTACGAGACTGCCAAGAAGCTCGACTACGACGCCAACAAGATCGTCTGGCTGTCACCGTCACCGGCCAACAACACCTGGGCGATCGCCCTGCGCAAGGAGGTCGCCGATACCAATAAGCTCGTCACCCTTTCCGACTTCGGCAAATATGTCTCGGGCGGCGGCAAGGTGGTGCTGGCGGCCTCCGCCGAGTTCGTCAATTCGGCGGCCGCGCTGCCCGCTTTCCAGAAGACCTATGGCTTCACGCTGAAGCCGGACCAGTTGATCACGCTGTCGGGCGGCGATACGGCGGCGACCATTGCCGCTGCGGCCAACCAGACCAACGGCGCCAACGCCGCCATGGTCTACGGCACCGACGGCGGCATCGCGCCCTCCGGCCTCGTCGTGCTTGAAGACGACAAGGGTGTGCAGCCGGTCTACCAGCCAGCGCCGATCATCCGCGAGGCGGTGCTGAAGGAGCATCCCGAAATCGAGACGCTGCTGAAGCCGGTCTTCGCCAAGCTCGATCTCGTCACGCTGCAGGAGTTGAATGGCCGCGTGCAGGTTGGCGGCGAGCCAGTCAAGGGCGTCGCTGAGGACTTTTTGAAAAAGAACGGCTTCCTGAAGTAAGGCGATTTCCGGCGCTCCGCTTCAGGTGCGCCGGATCGGCCGATGGGGGAGGGCGTGCGCATCCGGTTCGACAAGCTTGGCGTGGTCATCGCGGCGATATCGGCCTATGCGGCTTTCGCGGCGCCATTCGCCACCTTCCGCGCCAATCGCATCGTACCCGGCGAGGCGCGCTCGATCCTCGAATCTTTGCCCGCGGCGGTCGGTCCGCTATTGATGGCGATTGTTGTCGCAGCGGCGCTCATTGCGCTGCTGAAAACGCCGCTTGCTCTGCGCCTCGCCGCCAGTGTGGTTGCACTTGCGGCGCTGGCGCTGCTGATTGGCGTTGCCGGCAGCTTCCTGACGCCCGCCGGCAACACCTTCGCCCGTATCTCGCCGGCTTCGGGATTCTGGCTACTTATCTTCGCCTTCACCCTTCTGCTCGCCGACGTGCTTACAAGGCTGAACCTGTCGCCGCAGGCACGGGTCGGCGTGCTTATTGTCGCCGCAGCGGCAATCGGCCTGCTGCTCGTTTCGGGAAGCTGGAACAGCCTGTCGATCCTCAAGGAATATTTCAATCGCTCCGATAGTTTTTGGGCGGAAGGCTCCAAGCACGTGACGTTGGCGCTGGGTTCGCTGGCGGCTGCGGTGATTATCGGCCTGCCGCTCGGCATCCTCTGCCATCGCGTCGAGAAATTGCGGGCCGGCGTGCTCAACGTGCTGAACATCATCCAGACCATTCCTTCGATCGCGCTGTTCGGCCTCTTGATCGCGCCGCTCGGCTGGGTCGCTTCGCATGTGCCGGGTGCTGCCGCGCTCGGCATTCGCGGTATCGGCACAGCGCCGGCTTTCGTCGCCCTGTTCCTCTATTCGCTGCTGCCGGTGGTGGCCAATACCGTGGTCGGCCTTGCCGGTGTGCCGCGTGCCGCCAACGACGCAGCGCGCGGCATGGGCATGACCGACCGCCAGCGGCTGCTCGGCGTCGAGTTTCCGCTGGCCTTTCCAGTGATCCTCACCGGCATCCGCATCGTGCTGGTGCAGAATATCGGCCTCGCCACGATTGCCGCGTTGATCGGCGGCGGCGGCTTTGGCGTGTTCGTGTTCCAGGGCGTCGGTCAGACGGCGATGGACCTGGTGCTGCTCGGCGCCGTGCCGACGGTGGCGCTGGCCTTCGCCGCCGCCATCATCCTCGATGCAGTGATCGAAATGAGCGCCAGCAAGCGCAGGGTTGAAACGGCATGATCGAGATCGAAGGCATCACCAAGCGCTACGGCGAGACGACAGTCGTCAACGACGTGTCGATGGTAATCGAGCCGCGCAGCATCGCCGTCATCGTCGGCACCTCCGGCTCCGGCAAGACGACGCTGCTTCGCATGATAAACCGGCTGGTCGAGCCGACATCGGGCGTGATCAAGCTCGACGGCGTCGACAACCGCTCGGTGCCGGATTATGAGCTGCGCCGCAGCATAGGCTATGCCATCCAGGGCCACGGCCTGTTTCCGCATCGCACGGTGGCGCAGAACATCGCCACTGTGCCGGTATTGCTCGGCTGGGACGCCAACCGCATCAAGGCCCGCGTCGACGAACTGATGACGCTATACCAGCTCGACCCGCAAGACTACGGGCCACGCTATCCGCACGAGCTTTCCGGCGGCCAGCAGCAGCGCGTCGGCGTCGCTCGGGCGCTTGCCGCGGAACCCAACGTGCTGTTGATGGATGAGCCGTTCGGGGCGCTCGATCCGATTATCCGCAACAAGGCGCAGGAGGATCTGCTGGCAATCCAGAAGCGCTTCGGCACCACCATCATCCTGGTCACCCATGACATGGAAGAGGCCGTTCACATGGGCGACAAGATCGCCGTGATGGACGGCGGCAAAGTGGTGCAATATGCCGGGCCGGCCGAAATACTGGCGAGACCGGCCAGCGCGTTTGTCGAAACCCTGGTAGGTGCCAGCGAAAAACCGTTCCGGCTGTTGTCGCTTGGCCGGGTCCGCGACGCGGTGGAAAACGGCACCGCCGAAGGCGAGGCGATCCCCGGTGACGCCAGCCAGCGCGACGCGCTCGCCGAACTCCTGTGGTCGGGCCGCCCTGCGCTGCCGGTGACAGATACCGACGGCAAGCCGCTTGGCCGCGTCACGGTGGACGGACTAGTTAAGCGCGCGGCGAGACCGGCATGAAAGAGGCTGGCTTAAAGGCTTGGCTTCCATCACTGCTCAGGCTTGCCCTGGTGGTGCTGCTTATCGCCTTCGTCACCAATCCCGGCTGGTTCGAACCGCTGCTGAAGCCGCTGACAGAGAACAATGCGCCGGTAATCTACAATCAGGGCAGCCTGTTGACGCTGACGCTGCTGCATCTGCGGACCGTGCTGATCGCGACGGTTGCCGCGACGATCGTTGCGGTCGCGCTCGCCATTCTGGTCACCAGGCCAGCCGGCGCCGAATTCCTGCCGCTGTCGCGCAGCCTGGTCAATATAGGCCAGACCTTTCCACCGGTAGCGGTGCTGGCGCTTGCCGTGCCGGCGGTCGGCTTCGGCGAAAAGCCGACGCTGATTGCGCTGTTTCTCTATGGCCTGCTGCCGATCTTCGAGAACGCGCTGACCGGCCTGACCACGCTGCCGGCCAACGTCGTCGAGGCGGCGCGTGGCGCCGGCATGACTGGCTGGCAAAGGCTGGTCAAGGTCGAGCTGCCGCTCAGCGCGCCGATCATTCTCGGCGGTATCCGGCTATCGGTGGTGATCAGCCTTGCCACCGCGACCATCGGCTCGACAGTCGCGGCGAGGACATTGGGCGAGGTGATCATCGCCGGCCTACTGTCGAACAACCTCGCCTTCATCCTGCAGGGCGGCCTGATCGTCGCCGCCCTTGCCGTACTGATCTATGACGGGCTGTCGGCGATCGAGCGCTACACAGCGCGGCGCATGGGACGCGAGGCGGAGTAAGCCTCCGAGCGAGCTTCGTTCCGTTCAGCGGCCGATCGAACGCGCCGGATGATCAAGCGTCAGTTCGAGCGCCATACCCGTCCCGCTGGCGATCCAGCGGCGGCGGCTGACGGCGAAATCATGCTGTGTATCGGCTCTAACCACAGAGACCAAGTCGCCCACAGCGCAATCACTATCGAGATCGAGGGCTTCGACAGTCTCGGCAATGTCTTGCTTGCCGGCATAATGTCTTGCAATGGCTGTGAGTACGATGATCACTGGGCCACCCGTTGCGCGATCTTCGGGACTCGGCGATTGATGAGTGCGATGCCCCGATCTTTCAGCAGGAGTTCTTGCCATGACCGCGCGTTTCTCCAAGATCGTCATGTGTTTGTGTCTGGCGGCTTTCGCCTTCCTCGTCGCCTTTGGCAACATCACCGATTACGGCTCAAACTTCGCCTTTGTCCAGCATGTGCTGAGCATGGACACGACCTTTCCCGGCAACGCACTGATGTACCGCTCGATCACCAACCCGGCCTTGTGGACGGCAGGCTACTGGCTGATCATCCTTGGCGAGGCGCTGACCTGCCTGCTCTACCTGATCGCCGCCTGGCAACTTTGGCAGGCGCGCAACGCCAGCGGACAGGCTTTCAACGATGCCAAGAAGTTCGCCATCATTGCCGCCACAATGGGCTTTCTCGTTTGGTGTTTCGGTTTCATGGTCGTTGGCGGCGAGTGGTTTGCCATGTGGCAGTCTTCGACATGGAACGGTCAGGAGGCGGCGTTCAAATTCTACATGACCATGCTGGTGGTGCTGGTCTTCGTCGTCCAGCCGGATGGCGACCCGCGCAAAGCTTGACGGCCCTTCGTCGATTTCAATCGATCTAACCGGATGGCGGTGTCGACAGGCGCACTGCCGTCCAGCCTTTTGGACGAAACCCGGGATCTTTTGGGCGAAAGCCGGACAAGAACCGAACAATATCTTGACGTTCCGAGCCCTGTTTCGCATAAGCCGCTGCGAAGGGACGGATTCCGGTTGCGGAAAATTCGTCCCCTGTCTCAACGGCCCGGGGAGGGGTTCTTTTGGGCCACCAATCGAGGAAAATTCGGCAATGACCATAATTTCAGCTGTCATCGCCTGCGGTCTGCTTTCAGTCCTTTACGCCATCTGGGCGACACGTTCGGTTCTCGCGGCCGATCAGGGCAATGCACGCATGCAGGAAATTTCCGCGGCCATCCGCGAAGGCGCGCAGGCTTATCTGGCGCGCCAGTACACCACCATCGCCATCGTCGGCGTCGTGGTCCTGCTGCTCGCCTGGTGGCTGCTTTCGATTACCGCCGCCATCGGCTTCCTGATCGGCGCCGTTCTGTCGGGTGCCGCTGGCTTCATCGGCATGCACGTCTCGGTGCGGGCCAATGTGCGCACCGCGCAGGCGGCTTCCAACAGCCTCGCTGCCGGCCTCGAGATCGCCTTCAAGTCGGGCGCCATCACTGGCATGCTGGTTGCTGGCCTGGCCCTTCTCGGCGTCTCCATCTACTACCTGATCCTGACCCAGTTCATGGGTCTGCAGCCAAACGATCGCGTCGTCATCGACTCGCTTGTTTCGCTCGGCTTCGGCGCCTCGCTGATCTCGATCTTCGCCCGTCTCGGCGGCGGCATCTTCACCAAGGGAGCCGACGTTGGCGGGGATCTCGTCGGCAAGGTTGAAGCCGGCATTCCCGAAGACGATCCACGCAATCCCGCCACCATTGCCGACAATGTCGGCGACAATGTCGGCGATTGCGCCGGCATGGCGGCCGACCTGTTCGAGACCTATGCAGTGACTGTGGTCGCCACGATGGTCCTGGCCGCCATCTTCTTCGGTGGCACCGCCGTTCTCGGCGCGGCCATGCTCTATCCGCTGGCCATCTGCGGCGCCTGCATCCTCACCTCGATCGTCGGCACCTTCTTCGTCAAGCTTGGTTCCAGCGGCTCGATCATGGGCGCGCTCTACAAGGGCCTGATCGTCACCGGGCTGCTGTCAATTGTCGGCCTTGCCGTAGCCACTTCGGCATGTATCGGCTGGGGGGAGATCGGCACCGTCGCCGGCATGGCTATTACCGGCACGAACCTGTTCATCTGCGGTCTTGTCGGCCTTGCGGTGACCGGCCTCATCGTGGTGATCACCGAATATTATACCGGCACCAACAAGCGTCCGGTGAACTCCATCGCCCAGGCCTCGGTCACCGGTCACGGCACCAACGTCATCCAGGGCCTCGCGGTCTCGCTGGAAGCGACGGCGTTGCCGGCGATCGTCATCGTCGGCGGCATCATCTCGACGTACCAGCTTGCCGGCCTCTACGGCACGGCGATCGCGGTGACGACGATGCTCGGCCTCGCCGGCATGATCGTCGCGCTCGATGCCTTCGGCCCGGTTACCGACAATGCCGGTGGCATTGCCGAAATGGCCGGCCTGCCCAAGGAAGTGCGCCAGTCCACCGACGCGCTCGACGCGGTCGGCAACACCACCAAGGCGGTAACCAAGGGCTACGCTATCGGCTCGGCCGGCCTCGGCGCGCTGGTGCTGTTCGCGGCCTATTCTAACGACCTGAAGTTCTTTGCCGCCAATGGCGACAAATACCAGTACTTCCAGGGCATGGGCGACGTCTCCTTCGACCTCTCCAATCCTTACGTCGTCGCCGGCCTGATCTTCGGCGGCCTGATCCCGTATCTGTTCGGCGGCATCGCCATGACCGCCGTCGGCCGCGCCGCGGGCGCTATCGTCCAGGAGGTGCGCAAGCAGTTCCGCGAGGATCCGGGCATCATGGCCGGCACCTCGAAGCCGAACTATGCGCGCGCCGTCGACCTTCTGACCAAGGCAGCGATCCGGGAGATGATCGTTCCGTCATTGTTGCCGGTGCTGGCGCCGCTGGTCGTCTATTTCGGCGTCCTCCTGATCTCCGGTTCGAAGGCATCCGCCTTTGCCGCGCTCGGTGCCTCGCTGCTCGGTGTCATCGTCAACGGCCTTTTCGTCGCCATCTCGATGACCTCCGGCGGCGGTGCCTGGGACAACGCCAAGAAGTCGTTCGAAGATGGTTTTGTCGACAAGGACGGCGTCAAGCATATGAAGGGCTCCGAAGCGCACAAGGCTTCGGTGACCGGCGATACGGTCGGCGACCCCTACAAGGATACTGCCGGCCCGGCGGTCAACCCGGCGATCAAGATCACCAACATCGTCGCGCTGCTGTTGCTGGCCGTTCTCGCGCACGGCTAAGCTCGGTCGCTACGACCTTAAGACAAAAACCCGCGGGATCGCTCCCGCGGGTTTTTCATTGCCTGAGATGTGCCGCTTCCGGGGAGGGAAGTAAAAGGAAAGAAGGAGCCGACCTCCGCCGGAATGGATCAGGTGCCGCCGAGCGTGCTGCCGCCGCCGCCGCCGGGAATACCGGGCGCCAGCTTGCTGGCGCCATTTATGATCTGGCTGAGGAAGTTCTGGTCCTTGCCGCCGGTCGGCGTGGTGCGCGAGATGAAGTCGAACACTTTGCCGTCCTTCAACCCGTAATTGGCTATCTGCGTGACGCGCCCGTCATCGCCGAAATAGACTGCCAGTACATGCTGGTCGACCAGCCGCGGCTTGTCGAAGGCGACGTAGCGCTTGCGCGTCTGCGAAATGTAATAAAAGGCCTCGTTGTCGAAGGTCGCTTTCGTCGAGGGAGTGCCGAGCGCCAGCAGCACCTGTTCGCGGCTTGAGCCGACCGGCACCAGGTCGATCGCCTGCTGGTCGATGACGTAGCCTTGCGTCAGCGTCTCGCTCGGATTGAGATCGCCGATCATCTTGGACGAATTGCAGGCAGAAAGCGCCGCAGCGATCACCAGTAGCGAAACCGCACCGGCGGGCCTGGGCAGAAAAGTCGACTTGAATTTCAGCGCGCGCAACTACAACTCCATAAGCTGGCCGCAACTTGCGCTGGGCCGCAAAACCGGTAAACCAGCTTGCTTGCCGATGCAACAAGGCCACTTCAACAAACGGTCCCGGGAGACCACCCTCAAATGTTCCAGCGCCTCTTTGGCCGCGAACGACATGCCAACCGCGCCATCACCGAGGCGCTTTACGCACAAATCGTGGCGGCGGCGCGGCAAACGGTGTTTTATTCCGCCTGGAACGTGCCGGACACACCGCTCGGCCGCTTCGAGATGCTGTCGTTGCACATGTTCCTGTTCCAGCACCGGTTGCGCGGCGAGGGTGGTGCGGCGGCAGAGGTTGCGCAGGTGCTGATCGACGAGTTCTTCATGGATGTCGAACATTCGTTGCGGGAATTGGGCATTGGCGACGTCGGCGTGCCGAAGCGCATGCGGAAACTGGCGAAGATGTTCTACGGCCGCACCGCCGCCTATGACGATGCACTGCAACGAAATGACCATGATGCACTTGCCGCCGCCCTTGCCCGCAATGTCAGGCCCGATGCCGGCGCCTGGCCGCAAGCGTCGCAACTGGCACTCTATGCCGCCGATGCATCCAGGCAACTCACGGAACAGCCGACCGAATCGATTGTTTCCGGCACGGTGGTATTTCCAGTGGCCAACGCTTGAGCGGCGGCAGGCCGAATGAAGATGGCGAAGTGGAGGCGAAGATGAAACGTCCTGATATCCACAGCCCAGTGTCATTCCGGGCAAATGTCGCTCGGCTGCCGCAAAAGGGGCTGCCGGTGGTGATCGATGCCGACGCCGGGCAGCGCGCCCTGCTGGCCGCCGAGCACGAGCTGCTTTCGGTCGAAAACTACCGCGCCGAACTCCTGGTCGAGTCCTGGAAGCGCAACGGGGTGAAAGTCAGCGGCCATGTCGAGGCCGATGTAACGCAGGCCTGCATCGTCACCCTCGACCCGGTCAAGGCGCATATCGACGAGCCGGTCGAAGCGCTGTTCCTGCCGGAGCAATCCAAGCTCGGCCGGCAAGGTTTCGACGGCGGCGGTGAGATCCTACTCGACGCCGAAGGGCCGGACAGCCCGGAGACCTTTTCCGGCGACGCCATCGACGTCGGAGCGCTTGCCGAACAGTTCTTTGGCTTGGCGATCGATCCCTATCCGCGCAAGCCCGGTGTGTCGCTGGAGGCCGCCGGCGATGCCGAGCCTGTGGAGAATGAGTTCCAGCAAAAGCTCAGATCACTGTTGGGAAAATCCTGATAGCTGATCCAATTTGAGAAAAGTTGGTTGTGCGGCAGCCCAAAACCGTTATTTTCGCCGAACCTTCGCGAGCCCCGTACCTTGGCAAGCCCGCTGGCCAAGCAACCGTGAGATGAACACCGCGTGATCAGGATTTCCATCGATGCCATGGGCGGCGATCACGGGCCAAGCGTGGTCATCCCGGCGCTCATGACTGTCGCCACCCGCCGTCCGGATATACGCTTCGTCATTTATGGGCGCGAAGAAGCGGTACGGCCCGAACTCGCCAAATTCCCCAAGCTGGCGGACGTGAGCGAGTTCATCCACTGCGAGATCGCAGTCCGGATGGACGACAAGCCGAGCCAGGCGCTGCGCCATGGTCGCTGGAAATCATCGATGTGGAAGGCCGTCGAGGCGGTCAAGGCAGGCACTGCCGACGCCTGCATCTCAGCCGGCAATACCGGGGCGCTGATGGCAATGTCCAGGTTCTGCCTTCGCACCATGGCGACCATCGATCGCCCGGCAATCGCAGCACTCTGGCCGACATTGCGCGGCGAAAGCGTGGTGCTGGACGTCGGCGCCACTATCGGCGCGGATGCGCATCAACTGGTTGATTTTGCCATTCTGGGCACCGGCATGGCGCGCTCGGTTTTCGGCATCGAACGGCCCAGCGTCGGCCTGCTCAATGTCGGCGTCGAGGAGATCAAGGGTCAGGAGGAGGTCAAGGAGGCGGGCCGCATGCTTCGCGAGGCCAACATGGCCTCGATGAACTACCATGGCTTTGTCGAGGGTGACGATATCGGCAAGGGCAGTGTCGACGTCGTCGTTACCGAAGGATTTGCCGGCAACATCGCGCTGAAGACGGCGGAAGGCACGGTCAGGCAGATCGCCGGGTATCTGCGCGCGGCGATGAACCGCACGCTGATGGCCAGGATCGGCTATATCTTCGCGAAGACCGCCTTCAATCGCCTGCGCGAGAAGATGGATGTCGGCCGCTCCAATGGCGGCGTCTTCCTCGGGTTGAACGGCATCGTGGTGAAAAGCCATGGCGGGGCTGATTCGGATGGCTTTGCGGCGGCGATCGAGCTTGGCTACGACATGGTACGCAACAATCTGCTTGACCGCATCGAAGCCGATCTCGACCTGTTCCATGCCCGCAATCCGAATGCCCAGACAATCCGGAAATCCGACGTCGTCATCGACGCAAAGGAATAGGAAAGAGCATTGATCAGATCAGTCGTGCGCGGCACGGGCGCCGCGCTGCCCCGCCGCATTATGAAGAATGCCGATTTCGAAGGCATGGTCGAGACGTCGGACGAGTGGATCGTCCAGCGCACCGGTATTCGCCAGCGCCACATCGCGGCCGACGACGAGACGACGGCCTCGCTGGGCGAGGCGGCGGCGCGCGCAGCCCTCGACAGCGCCGGCCTGATGGCGGACGACATCGACCTGATCGTGCTGGCGACCTCGACGCCCAACAACACCTTTCCCGCGACCGCGGTCGAGATCCAGAACCGGCTCGGCATGCACCACGGTTTTGCCTTCGACCTGCAGGCGGTTTGCTCCGGCTTCGTCTATGCAGTGACGACCGCCGACCTCTATATCCGCGGCGGCTTGGCCAGACGGGTGCTGGTGATCGGCTCGGAAACATTTTCGCGCATTCTCGACTGGAACGACCGCTCGACCTGCGTTTTGTTCGGCGACGGCGCCGGCGCGATGGTGCTGGAAGCAGGCACGGGAGCAGGCGGCATCGCCGACCGAGGCGTTCTGGCGGCCAGCCTGCGCTCCGACGGCATCCACAAGGACAAGCTTTTCGTCGACGGTGGGCCGTCGACCACCGGAACGGTCGGGCACCTCAGGATGGAAGGCCGCGAAGTGTTCAAGCATGCGGTCGGCATGATCACCGACGTTATCGAGGCGACGTTCGCACAGGCCGGCATCAGCGCCGCCGATCTCGACTGGTTCGTGCCGCATCAAGCCAATAAACGAATTATTGACGCTTCGGCCAAAAAGCTCGGGATAGAGGAGCGGAAGGTGGTCGTGACCGTCGATCTGCACGGTAATACCTCCGCTGCTTCCGTGCCGCTGGCACTGTCCGCGGCCGTCGCCGACGGTCGCATCAAAAAGGGTGACCTGGTGCTGCTTGAGGCGATGGGCGGCGGCTTCACCTGGGGCGCCGTCCTGCTCCGCTGGTAAGTGCCGAACTATCGGGTTCGGGTCCTTGACCTTGACGGATCAATTACTTAGGTTCTGCCGTTGCTTGTATCGATTTATGTTTTTGAGCTGATGGGACGGTTCGTATGGGGGGAAAGACACTTACGCGCGCCGACCTCGCCGAAGCCGTTTACCGCAAGGTTGGGCTGTCGCGCACTGAATCGGCCGAGCTTGTCGAGGCGGTGCTGAATGAGATCTGCGAGGCGATCGTTCGCGGCGAGACGGTGAAGCTGTCGTCCTTCGCGACCTTCCACGTCCGCTCGAAAAACGAGCGCATCGGGCGCAATCCCAAGACCGGTGAGGAAGTGCCGATCCTGCCGCGCCGGGTGATGACCTTCAAGTCGTCGAACGTGCTGAAGAACCGTATCCTGCGCTCCCATCAAAACAGCAAAGCCAAGGGCAGCAAGTAGACGCCCGATCCACTTTGCCGAGAATCATGCCCCAGGCTTCGGTTGAAAAAGAACCCTGCTTTTGCGCCGGGCTTGAATATTGTTTCATAAACCGCTGAAATAAGATGCGATTCGGTAGGCCGGATCGGTATTTGGGTGTGATCCGTTCCGGCGGGACGGAAGCTGCTTTCTTTGTTAAGCGTGATGTCCCCCGAACCCGGTTCCCGCCTTTCGCGATCATGCTCTAGCGTGAGGATTCGTCCATGGACAAGAGCCCTGATGCTTTCCGCACCATCAGCGAGGTCGCGGAGGATCTGGATTTGCCGCAGCACGTGCTGCGCTTCTGGGAGACGCGTTTCAACCAGATCAAGCCGATGAAGCGCGGCGGCGGCCGCCGCTACTACCGTCCGCAGGACGTCGAACTGATCAAGGGTATTCGCCATATGCTCTACGATCAGGGCTATACGATCAAGGGCGTGCAGAAGCTGTTGCGCGAGAACGGCAACCAGTTTCTGATCGCCGTCGGCAATGGCGACATGGCGGCGGTCGAGGCGATCTCGCAGCGCCGACAGGCCGACACGGTACCGCTGACGCAAGCGGCGCAGCCGCGCGGCCCGGACGACGAAATGCTGGTCGGCCAGCCGAGGGTGAAACCCAGCCGTCGTTTTTTCGGCATCGGCAAGACCGACGAGGAAGGTCCGGTTCCGCCGGACACGTCAAAGCTTTCCCGTGACAATCGCGCATTGCTGCAGGAGGCGCTGTTCGACCTCCTGGAATGCAAGCGCCTGCTCGATCAGGTTCGCTAGAGCCCGCCGGGCTGACCGGAACGGTCTTCAGGGTCATGCGTTAGGCTTCCTTCTACATATGAAGGAAGCACGTCATGCCATCGCTTTCGAGCATCTCCGACACCGATCTGAACAAGCAGGTCGCGGCCCTGACCAGGGAACTGGCCACCTTGAAGAAAGCCGTGTTAAAGCGGGGCGGCGCCTTTTACGAAGACGGGCGCGATACCGCATCGGATTATTATTCGGATATCACTGAGCGCCTCGGCGACGCCTTGCCGGCAATCAGAAGGCAAGGCCGGGCGATCGAGAAGACCGCCCGAGATCACCCGGCGACGGCGGCCGCTGTCGGGCTGGTTGTGGTCGGGCTCGTCGCCAGTCTGTTCCTCGGCGGCCGGCAGCAACAAGCACCGCGGGCGCGTTCAAGATCGACACGTTGAGATAAGCAAATGGCGGCGGTCAGCGGACCGCCGCCATTTTTCGCCGACACGGCAAACCCGGCAAGCGTGCCGCCCTTGATCAAGGGCCAGAACGCCTGATTGCCGGTTGTTCGACCGAGGGTGTTTTCAGTACTTCTTCGCCACAACCTTCTTGTGATGGTGGCGGTAGTGGTGGTGGACGCGGTGATGGTAGTGATGGCGGTGATGCTTCTTGACGGTGGCGTGCATCGTCGTTGCATTCGCGCTGCTTGCGCCGATGATCGGCATCGAGAGGGCAAGTGCGATTGCAAGTCCAAGGGCGGAGAGAAGAGGCTTGTTCATGACATCGTTTCCTTTTTGCGCAGGCGGAATTTAAGCGTCACCGATTCAGGTCGGTGACCCGATCGGTGCGGTTGGGACTATCGCCTTGAAGTTTTTCGGCAGTTTTTCCGGCCTGTAGAATTTTGTTTCCGAACCGTGTCTGCCGATGATCCAGCCGGATGTCGGCGCACCGGCATCCGCCATTGATTCCGGCGTCGGTTCACGATGCCGTGACGCTATCTTTGATGCTTGGCAAATCACCGACGAGCGGGCATTCTCCCGATCGTCTCAGGCAACAACATGATTTGATCTAACTCTTTCATCCCACGGAGTTGCCAATGCCCCAAATAGCAAAACGCGAACCTTACTCCGAACTGGCGGCGAGCGCGGTTACGCCTGAACGCAGTGCCGTCCGAACCGCCCGGGAAGCCCGTGGATACAGCATCGAAGAGCTGTCCCTGGCGTGCGGGCTGGCAGCCTATGAGATTGCCGACATTGAAAGCGGCAAGGATGCCGATCCCTCGAAACGTCGGCGTATTGCCTCCGCGCTTCAACTTCCGGAAAGCGCTCTGTTTGACGAAGCCGTGTTGCCTGCCAAAAGGCGATCCGTGTCGTAGCGACGTGTCATGCTTTTATTCCACGAGCTCGCCATGGGTCGCCCTGGCGGGCTTCGTTTTTTCGGCCACTTAGTGGACTTGCCGGCCGCTACGGCGACGCCAGACGGAAATTGTCGGAGATGAGCCTCGAATCCGTTCGCGCCTTTTCGCCGCACACGCGCCCGACATCGACGTTATCGTCACGGAAGCCAGCTCGGCGACAGTGCCTCTGGCCGCCGAAGCGCATGGCGTAGCGCCAGCGCAGATTGCCAAGACGATCTGCTTGCGCGCCGGCGACCAGACGATGCTGATCGTGGCCAGCGGGATCTCCAGGCTGGACAATCGCAAATTCAAGGACCGGTTCGGTGGCAAGGCGCGAATGCTGGATGCCGAACAGGTGCTTGCCGCGACCGGTCATCCCGTCGGCGGGGTGTGCCCATTCGGCCTACCGGCGCCGCTCCCGGTCTACTGCGACATCTCGCTGCGCGCCTTTGACGAGGTCGTCCCGGCGGCAGGCGCGACGAATGCCGCCGTACGGCTCAGCCCGCAACGCCTGGCCGAACTCGTCGACGCCGAGTGGGTGGATGTGTGCCAGTAGCCATTTATCCGGGTCGTGGGATCCGCTGAGTGTTACCGCTACTCGGTCTTCTGTGGCTCTTCTTTCTTGATCGTCTGAGCGTCTGTGGCAGTCGACATATCGGCCTTCTCGACGCTCGCTGTCGTCTGCGTGTCGACCGATGCCTGGACCTTTGAATGCGCGGGGCAATCCGCAGAGGCAACTGATATGGACATGGTCAGTGCCGCAGCTATTGCGAGGAATGTCTTCATGATCATTCTCCTCGTTCGTTCGATGGGCAAAGTTAGCCCGTCTGGCACCGACCGCAAAATCACATTTGTTCACACGCTGGCCCAGTAATTCAAATGGCTGCGCGGATAGCCGCTTGCCGTATCAAAGCCCACTGGCTCCGGCCGGAGGATTTTTGGCGTTAAAGATCTCGCCGCTCAGAGCCAGTCTCAGGTCTTCGGCGCTGAGCTGACCACTTTCGAACAAATCCATCACCCTGCGGCCGAGCACTTCTCTGCCTGGATCGCCGTCAGCGAGGCCTAGTTCACGGCATCGGGCATCAAGTGCCTTGGTCAACATGGTCAGCTCGGCAGGACAGGCAACCCCTTGAAGCGACATTGCATCTCTCCCCTAAGGGCGAAAGCGCGTGGCATCTTCGTAGCGTCCGCTCGCCCTTACAACTGCGGACGACGGCAATTCAAATAAAGCCAACCTTTTTCGAACTCAACATTCAAACGTACCAAAACGCCGCGCGCTCCAATGCGACGATCCTGCTACAATACGGTATGGCCGTCCGAATAGCGGTTATCCTCGCGCTTCTCTTCGCCTTCGCCTACGGTTTCGCAAAACTCGCGGAACATTATGGCAGAGTTGGCCACAGACCCTCTCCGTGTGAAGAATTGCCCTATCCTGATTGTCCTGATCAAAAAGCTCTTCCCCGGGAAGAAACTGAGCCTTGAGCACGCCTGTTCAGGCCAGGCCAGGCCAGCCATCGGGATTGAATTAGTTCTTTCCAACCGACGGTTGGTGGACGCATTGCAGCTGATGGGCCTAGGGTTCACTACGATCCGCGCGCACCGGGCATGCCCAAACCCCCGAGTCACCCCTGCCTGATGCAAGGCGCCTGATCGAGTCCCGCCGTTCTGGCATGTGCGGCGGGACCTTTTCTTATTGAAGCTGGAATACGGGCTCACGATAAAGGTTGGCGTACGCACCAAACGTCGCCTAGCCACTGTCGCGCGGTTTCTCGGTGGGCTTCTGGCTAGCCGCCAGCCTCCGTGCCTCGCGCACGAGTGATCGTGATCGATTCTTCGATGAGATCACGCGCCTGCGTACGTTGCGCTGGCTGCAGTGCGGCTATTGTCTGTACAGCCAGTTTGGGGGAAAACTGGCTAAGCCTTTGGATTTTAATGGTCGGAGTGGCCGGATTCGAACCGACGACCCCTTGACCCCCAGTCAAGTGCGCTACCGGGCTGCGCTACACTCCGGACCGGTCGCGATGTATCGTGATAGACCGGCTCCGGTCAACCGAATTCGGTTGCTGTCCTGCCTGAAGCAACGGCAACGGGCATTGCGCCGCCCGCAGCTGCCACTGGTGGCGGTATTCGAGCGCGATGGCACCCCAGATCAAGCCAAGCAGCAGGTAGACATGGCGCCAGTGGTCGATGTCGATGAAGGTGCCGAGCCCGATATTGCCGATGAAGGCGACGTAGGCGCATAGAAGATAAGGCTGCCACGGCCGGTCGCGCAGCAGAATGCGGAAGCCGGCGGCGATCGTCCAGCACGTCAGCGTCAGGAACGACACGAAGCCGAGCCAGCCGTAATCCATCAGCATCTTCAGCCAGATGTCGTGCGTGTCCTCGCCGAACATCTTGCCGAAGACGAGCGGGCCGATGCCGAACGGATGCTCCAGTGCCATCTGAAAGCCGATCGTGTAGCGGGCGAAGCGGCCGAGGCGGGCGGTGTCGTAGCTTTGTTCAAGCTGTGCGCGGTTCGAGAACATCTCGGCGACGCCCGGCAGTTGCAGGATGACGATCATTGCGATGACCAGCAGTCCGACGGCGGCGATGGTCATGACGACCACGCGCAGCCGGAACTTGCCGCTGGCGCTCTGCAGGAACAAGGCACCGGTTAGCAGGATCGCCGAAACGGCGAACATGCCCCAGGCGCCGCGCGAAAAGGAAAAGAAGATGCCGGCGGTGATGATCAGCAGCGGCACAGCCAATAGAGGCATGCGCGCGACCGAGCCGGTAAGCAGCAGATAGAGCAGGTAGATGCCCGGCAGCACCAGGAACGGCCCGAACACGTTCGGGTCCTGGAAGGCGCCGGCGGCGCGGTCGTATTTGGTGAAGATCTCGGCTCCCGGAAAGGCATGAAAATAGCCGGCTATGCCGACCAGCGAAGTCAGCACCGCCGACACCACATAGGCGACGAAGATCACCCGATAGAGACTGGGCCGGACCGCCGTTACCGAAGCGAAGAAAACCGCGGTTAAGGCCAGGAACAGCGAGACGGCGAGATAGAGCGGCGTGCCGGCGAGGTCCGACATCTGCGTCATCGAGATCATGCCGCCGATGTTCATGATCAACAGCAGCACCAGAAGCGGCACCGCCGCGCGCTGTATGCGCATTCCGAACAAGGGCCACACCACGATCAGCCCGATCATATAGACGTCGTACGGCGCCGGCTCGGCAATGACGAAGCCGGACAGGAAGACGCCGAGGAAAACCGCCCCTGACGCAATCAGTGCGATCAGCTTGGCGTTGACCGCCGCCGCCGGCAATTCATAGGCCGTCGCGCTCAATATGCATTTTCCGTGTTGAGCAGGCGGATCGGCGTCAGGAACAGGATTTTGAGGTCGAACAGGAGCGACCAGTTCTCGATGTAATAGAGGTCGTATTCCGTCCGCATGCGAATCTTCTCGTTGGTGTCCATCTCGCCGCGCCAGCCATTGATCTGCGCCCAGCCGGTTACACCGGGCTTGACCTTGTGACGGGCGAAATAGCCGTCGACCACCTCATTGTAGAGGAGGTTGTGCGACTGCGCGGCAATGGCGTGCGGGCGCGGCCCGACCAGCGACAGCGAACCGAACAGCGAATTGAAGAACTGCGGCAATTCGTCGATCGAGGTCTTGCGGATGAAGCGGCCGACGCGGGTGACGCGTGGATCGTTCTTTGTCACGGTCTGCTTCGCCGTCGGGTCCGCCTTGTCGGTGTACATCGACCGGAACTTATAGACCTCGATGATCTCGTTGTTGAAGCCGTGCCGCTTCTGGTGGAACAGCACCGGCCCCTTGCTGTCGAGTTTGATCGCGATCGCGGTCGCCAGCATCACCGGCGAGAACACGATGATGCCGATGATTGAAAAGACGATGTCGAAGGCGCGCTTGGCGACCGAATCCCAGTCGTTGATCGGCTTGTCGAAGATATCGAGCATCGGCACCGAGCCGATATAGGAATAGGCGCGCGGCCTGAACTGCAGCGCGTTCGAATGCGCCGACAGCCGGATGTCGACCGGCAGCACCCACAGCTTCTTCAATAACTGCAGCACGCGCGATTCGGCGGTCAGCGGCAGTGATACGATCAGCATGTCGATGCGCGCGATGCGGGCAAATTCGATGAGTTCGGAAATTGTGCCGAGCTTGGGATAACCGGCTACAACCGGCGGCGACCGCTTATCGCCGCGGTCGTCGAAGATGCCGCAGATGCGGATGTCGTTGTAGGGCTGCCTTTCGACCGAGCGGATCAGTACTTCCGCCGCCTTGCCGCCACCGACGATAACGGCGCGGCGCTCCATCCGCCCATCGCGCGCCCAGCGCCGGATCAGCTTCGACATCACCAGGCGGAGACCCAGGATCAGCACGAAGCCGACAACAAACCACGTGCCGAAGAGCAGGCGCGAATAGTCTTCCGACATTTTCATGGTGAAGGCGGTGAGCGCCATCAAGGCGAACGTTCCGGCCCAGACCAGCAGGAGCCGGCCAAAATTGGCGATCGGCCGCATTAGCGCGACGATCTGGTAGCAGTCGGTGACGTCGAGCAGAACGACCGCGAGGAACGAGGTGGCGGCGATCGTCAGGGAGTATTGCCAGGCAAGATAGTTGAAAAAGCCGACGTAGTAGAAATAGACGGCAAGACCTGACACCAACAGCAGCGCGAATTCCACCATGCGCAGCACGCCGCTCACCATGATCGGCGACATCGTATCGCGCCGGTATTGCGAGGCGACCTGGCGGGCGACGTCGTTCATGCCGCCGGCCGTGTTGTTCTCGGCAGGGGCGTTGAATTTGCGCACCGCGTCTAGCGAAAAACGGCGCGCGGGGTCGATTTCGTTCATGGGGTGTCCGCAGGTTTCCCTCAGGTGAATAGCAAAAGAGAGCTAAGAAACCCTTGAAACAACAGATGGCTTTGGAGACGCTTTCACCAGGTGCAGCCCGGTGGAACCCGTTGCCCTATTTTTTTTGCGCGGCGAAATAAGCCTTTTCGATTTCAGCGGCCATTACATCGGCGCCGAATCGTGCCTTGAGGTCGGCGATGCCGGGCATCAGGCCCTTGTAGGCGTCGAGATCGGCCAATGCGGCGCTTATCTTGTCGCCAAGTTCGCGCGGGTCGGGCCGGATCAGGGCAGGCGAGCTGGTGTCGAAGATTTCCGGTATGCCGCCGACCGACGTCGCGATAATCGGCTTGCCGGCGGCGAGCGCTTCCAGAACGATATAGGGCATGGCTTCCGCGCGCGATGGAACGACGACCAGCTTGGCCAGCGTGAAGGCCAGCCTGGCCGGCATCGGCGCCAGGAAGCCGACGTCCAGGCCGCGCTGACTCACCTGGGCGCGATAGCGCGGCAGGTCGTCGCCGTCGCCGACCATCAGCGCCTTCAATGGGTGGCCGAGCCGTGTTGCGGCAAGCCCCAGCGCATCGATGAAGATGTCGGGGCCTTTGAGGTCTCGCATCATGCCGATGTAGAGGAGGTCAACCGCATTGTGCTCGGTCCGCACCGGCTCGAACTCTGCGGCGCGCAGGCCGTTGTGGACGAGAGCGTTCGGAATAGGCGGCTCGCCGACCTTCCTGCGATAAGTCCGTCGCTCATAATCGGAAACAAACAGCAGGCAATCGGTGAAGCGAGCCATGAAGCGCTCGAGCGCGAAGAACAGCTTCCCCATGGCGGTGGTCTCGTCATAGTGAAGCGAGCCGCCATGCGGCGAATAAAGGCGGGCTACGCGAGACCTGGATACCCGCAACAATGAGCCGAACAGACGGGCATAGGCGCCACCTTTGGCGCCATGCCCGTGCAGCACGTCCGGCCGCAATTCTTTTATGATCCTATAGGTGCGCCGGGCCGAGGCGAGATCGCCTGGCCCGACATGCCGCTGCATCGGCGTGCGGTGAATGCCGAGCGCCAGACTGCCCTTCATCTGTTCGAACAGCCGTTCCTCGAAATCGCCGCCCGTCGTCGAATCGCAGACGATGCCGACGGCATGGCCGGCGGCGACCTGAGCCTCAGTCAGGTCGCGCACGTGCCGGAAGATGCCTCCGACCGGTGAGCGAAAGCAGTGGACGATCCTGAGTGTGTCCGCCACTTGGTCAGCACATCAAAACAGGCGTTCGCGAACATAGACTGTATCGCCGGGCAGTAGCGGGTCGGAGGTCACCACGCGTCCGGTTATCACCTTGCCGTTGATGTCGCGGGTAATGTCGACGCTCTCCTGGTTGGCGCGTGGCGTGAACCCGCCGGCGATGGCGACGGCCTTCTGCACGGTCAGGCCCGGAACATAGGAATACTGGCCCGCCGCACCCACTTCACCCATGACGAAGATCGGTCGGTAGCGATCGATTTCGACAGAAACGTCAGGATCCCGCAAATAGCCCTGGCGCAGTTTCTCGGCGATCTCGCCCTCGAGCTGCTGGGCGGTGTGGCCGCGCGCCGGCACGTTGCCGACGAGCGGCAGCGAGAGATAGCCGGATTGGTCGACACTGTAGGTGTTGGTTAATCCCTCCTGCTCGAACACTGTGACGCGGACGCGGTCGCCGGCGCCGAGGCGATAGGGCTGGTCGAGAACTTCATGGAATGCGGCCGGCGTCGGCCGGTAGCTGGAGCAGCCCGAAAGCATCGATACGGCAAGCAGCGCGCGGAAAAGGGGAGTAGTGCTTTTCATGAGCGGACACGTACCTTTGAATAGCCGGCGACTCTGCGGCAAACCTTAACGATCGAGCTCGGTTATCATCCTGTTAGGGTTAATGGCCGGTAAAGGCGCACCGCCGATACGGGCCGGATCGACAAATGCAGATCGTTTTCAGCCTCTTGTTTGCGGCTTGTTAGTAGAGCCTAACAGGTTCTTACCGCGATATTAACGGCTGAGTTACCATAGTTGTTTACGGTGCATGCTGACTCAGTACCGGAGCAGGGATGCATGTCCGTTCAATCCGCAGCCGCAGATGTCGACATCGATCTCAGGCAGCTTTTCGCCAGCCTGGCGCGAAACTGGTTGCGCATCCTTGTCGTCGCGCTGGCTGTAACCGGCCTGGCCTTTGCGCTCGCCTGGCTTGCAACGCCCGAATACAAGGCGGCAGCCAAGCTGGAGATCGGGCCTCGAGAATCGGAGTTCACGCGGCCAGCCGGGGCCAACGGCAACGAGCGGTCGATTCCCGACGAAGAGGCTGTGGCCACCGAGGTCCAGATCATCTCGTCCCCCGACATCCTCAAGCAGGTGGCGGCGAAGCTCAACCTGGCGAAGTTGCCCGAATTCGACGAGGCGCTGAAGATGTCGGCGCTGAGCCGCACCCTTGTCCTCGTTGGCTTGAAAAGCGATCCCTTCGAGATCCCGCTGGAAGAGCGCGTGCTGGACGCAATGCATGAGAAGCTCAACGTCTATGGCGTCGAAAAAACCCGCGCGATAGCAATCGAGTTCTCGTCGGAGGATCCACAGCTTGCCGCCGCGATCCCGAACGCCATTGCAAACGCCTATATCGCATCCAAGGGCAACGCCAAGCTCGAATCGAATTCCGCTGCCACCGACTTTCTGGCGCCGGAAATCGCGGATCTGCAGAATCGGGTGAAGGAGGCGGAAGCCAAGGTTGCCGCATTCCGTGCCCAGTCGGATCTTTTGATGGGCGGCAACAATTCGGTGCTTGCCACCCAGCAGCTGTCCGAATTGTCGAGCGAATTGTCACGGGTGCGCGCCAACCGCGCTTCAGCGGAAGCGACCGCCGACAGCGTGCGCAGGGCATTGCGCAGTGGCGGCTCACTGGATGCCGTTCCGGAGGTGTTGTCGTCCGAACTGATCCAGCGCCTGCGCGAGCGGCAAGTCGAACTCAAGAACAACATCGCCGACCTTTCCACCACCTTGCTCGACAACCATCCGCGCATCCGGGCGCTGAGGTCGCAACTCGCCGATCTCGACCGCCAGATCCGCAACGAAGCGGAAAAGATCATGAAGGGTCTGATGGCGCAGGCCGAGACGGCAAAGGCGCGCGAGGCTCAACTCGTGGCCGACGTCAACACGCTGAAGGCGGCGTCCGCCCGCGCCGGCGAAGAGCAGGTGGAACTCGATGCGCTGCAGCGCGATGCCGCGACCAAGCGCCAGCAACTCGATCTCTACTCGTCCAGCTATCTCCAGGCGGCCGCACGCAAGGATCGCAACTACCTACCTGTTGACGCTCGCCTATTTTCGGAGGCCCGGGCGCCGACCGAACCCTATTTCCCCAAGATTGGTCCGATTGTCGGCGCGGCCTTTGTCGGCTCGTTGCTCATCATGGCGATCGTCACGTTGCTGCAGGAACTGTTTTCCGGCCGTGCCATGCGTCCGGCCGCCGGTGCCCATTTCGAACACATCGAGCAGGTTGCGATGCCGGCTGTCCAGGCCGAACGCGCATCGGCCGAGCCCGACCCGCCGGTTGCGCGGTCCGAACCGGCAGTCGCCGAGATCGATGAGACCGACGACGACAGTATCATTGAAACCAAAGTGGAGCCGGAACCCGTCGCGGTGGCGGAAGCGGCTGCCGAGAAAATCGAACCGGAGTACTCTGAAATGGCCGCTGGAGACATTGAACCGGCACGTTCTATCCTCGGCGAGATCGACATCGACAAGGCCGCGGAAAAACTGATCGCCACCGGTGCAGCCCGGGCCATATTCGTGTCACCGGAAGGCGACGAGGCGGCTGCCTCGGCGGTGCTGGTGGCGCGCGCAGTCTCCGACGCTGGGCTACGCGTGCTGCTGCTTGATCTCACCGCTTCGGGTGCTGCCTCGCGGCCGATGCTGGACAGCGGGCTGTTTCCGGGCATCACCGATCTGCTCGCCTCGCAAGCGCAGTTCAGCGATGTGATCCACCCCGATCTCTATTCGGATTGCCACGTGATTCCCGTCGGCACAGCCGATCCGGTCCGTGCCATGCGCGCCGCCGACCGGCTGCCGATCATCATGCAGTCGCTAACCACGGCCTATGATCTGGTTGTGGTCGAATGCGGGCCGGCCGACGCGCAAGGCATCAGCCGCCTGGTGGGCGAGGGCACCGAGGTGCTGCTCTCCATGCTGGAGCCGGACGACCAGGTGACGCAAGCCGCAGTCGCGCTCATCGAGAGCGGTTATCCCGACCTAACGCTGGTCACGCCAATCGGCCATGTGGCGCCGGGGCCAATGCCGGGACGGCGCTCGGCGGCCTGAGGCATTTTTCTCAAATCGAAATCAGCTGTCGTCTTCGCCTGCGGCCGGTGCTGTCTGGCCCACGGCCTTGCGGCGCAGCAGCTTGGTCAGCTTCCAGACCATTGGGCTGTGCTTGATGAATGCTTTCAGGCTTGCGCCGTGCCTGAGCGCAAGCGCCAGCGCGCGACCTTTCAGCGTCAGCGGAACCAGCGCCTCGAAATGTTGCGTTTCGACATCGCACCACAATCGCTTGTAGGGTTCGTCACCGACCGAGAAATCATAGATTTCAAAACCCGCCTCGCAGGCTTCCTGGATGTTCTCGAAGAACAGGAAGTCGCCGGGGCTGGTGTGTGCGAGCTCGTCCTCGGCGATCGCCCCGAATTCGCAGATCAGCCGCTTGCCCGAGCGGCTCGATCCGGTGACCGCACGAAGCTTGCCGGCGACTTCCAGCCCATGCAGCACGAAGGACGGATCTTCCTCTTGGAGCGCGTCGGTAAACAGCGAGCGAAAAAAAGCACGCACCTCCGCTTCACCGAAAACATTGGCGATGCCCATCTTGCGGAAGCGGAATTCCTTCATCTCGAAAAAGGCGTCGAGCAGCCTGTTCACCTCGTCCGCAGTCCTCGCCTCGATGCGGCAATGGCTGCCGACGGCCCCGAATTTGCGCGCCTGCGAGCGATGCTTCTTGCGCCTGCGCTTGCCGCTCACGCGGGTGAGCAATGCATCAAACCCTCCTACAAGACCGGCGGCCAGAGACAGATTGGGGCTTGAAAAATGCGGCAGGGCGGAGAGCGGGTTGGCAACGCCGTCGAGATCGGGCAGCAGCCGCTCTAGCGCGACAAGATCGATATCACGCCGCACCTTGGCAATCGCAGCCAGCATAGCGCGGATCGCCGCGTTATCGGCATTCGCCAGCCATTGCGGGTCGGCGGCGGCAAAATTGCCGTTGGCATGACGGCCGCCCATGAACCGGGCGACGCGGAACGCCCCACTGCGAGTGACCTCCAGCGCCAACGAGAAAACCGGCCTGTTGTCGGCGCGCAGCGTCGCAACGACAACGTCGGCGCCGGTATGTGCGGCCCAGTTCAGGATCCAGCCTGCGCTCTGCGCCGGGGCAAAAAGCGCCGAACGGCAGAATTCGGCGTACGCCGCCAGCGCCGCACTATCGGCAACCGAGATCGACAAGCCGGCTTTGCCGGCCGGCAAGGTATACGGCGACGCCTCGCTGCTTGCCAGCCGATTGCCGTCAAATGACGCGGTGGCGTCAACCATACCTCAATCCTTAGGGCGTATTCGTCGCGATTGGGGGTCCGCGCAGGCGCATTCCATGCTTGATGAGCTTAGGCGCAAAAGGTGAATGAATGATCGACGGGGGCGAGGCAATTCGCAAACTGGCGCTCAATCTCGCCCGCTATTCAGGTCTCGCGCCGCTGGCCAAGCCGTTTATCGGCGGCCTTGGCGTCATCCTGATGCTGCATCGGGTCACCGCGGCGCCGGAAAAGCCGAATGGCGTCAACCGACACTTGAACATCGCGCCTGGGTTCCTCGATATCGTGATCGCCGACATGAAGGCGAACGGCTACAGGTTCATCACGCTGGACGAGGCGATCGAGCGCATCAAGGCCGGCGACAAGGACGGCCAGTTCGCGACGATCACCGCCGACGACGCCTATCGAGACAACATGACCGAGGCGCTGCCGGTGCTGGAGAAGCACGGCGCGCCGATCACCATCTACGTCGCACCGGGACTGATCGACGGCGCTGCCGACCTGTGGTGGGACCTGGTTGAGGATATCGTCAATGCGCGCGATCGCCTGACGCTGACGACGCCGGACGGCCCGGTGACGATCGACTGCTCGAATCGGGGAAAAAAGGTCCAGGCCAATGCGCGCCTGCACGCCTATCTGACGCTGAAGGTGCGCGAGCGGGACCAGCGTGCGGTGTTGCGCGATCTGGCGCGCTCGAACGGCATCGAGTTGGGCGGTCCGCGCCCGAGCACGCTGATGAACTGGGACGAGATCCGCACCATGGCCGGGCACCCGCTGGTGACGATCGGCGCGCATAGCGTCAATCATTGCAATCTGAAGCGGCTTTCCGAGAGCGACGCGCGGCATGAGATCGGCGACGTCAAGCGCATATTGCAGGCCAAACTCGGCGAGGAGCCGCGCCATTTCGCCTATCCCTACGGTCATGCCAGCGCAGTCGGCCGCCGCGAAGTGGGCCTTGTCCGCGATGCCGGCTATGCGTCGGCGGTGACGACCCGCCACGGCGTACTGCGCGCCGAGCATGCCGGGTTCCTGCATGCCCTGCCGCGCATTTCAGTCAACGGCCGCTATCAGAGCATCGCCCACATCCGAACCATGTTGTCGGGCGTGACGACGCCGCTGGCCAATGCCGGCAAGACGGTGGTGACGATTTAACTGTGGCCTCGGCCCTTCGGCCGCGGCTCCAGGATCAGCCACTTAATGATGCCCATCGCCGGCAGCACCCACAAAAGCCCGCTCAGCAGGAAGAAGATGAAGTGCGCCAGCGGCCCGGACTGCGACAGTTGGGCGACCGCGACGATCGAGGCGACCAGCGCATAGACGACGACCAGCACTACCAGCAGGAAGCTTCCGATCAGCTTTTTCAGGCGAATGGGCATGGCGCGATCTCGTTGATCGCTATCGCTTAGGCCGAACGGCGAATGCGCGCAACCCGCCAGAAACGGCGCGACGGCGTGCCGCGTCGCCCGGCCTTGCAAGCCGGGTTGCGATGGTTCACCAATCCGCGACTTCAACTGCCGGGACAAACCCATGGCTGCTGCCATATCCGACGACGCGCCCTTCGCCGCCCGCGATCGAGACCTTCGCAATCGTGCACTGGTGCGCGGTTGGCTCTATGTCGTGCTGGTCGTGCTGTTTGCGCTGGTGGTGGTCGGCGGCGCTACGAGGCTCACCGATTCTGGCCTGTCGATCACCGAATGGCAGCCGATTCACGGCGTCATCCCGCCGCTCAACGATTCCGAGTGGCAGGAGGAGTTCCTGCGCTACCAGCAGATCCCGCAATATGCCGAACTCAACAAGGGCATGAGCATCGAGGCGTTCAAGTCGATCTTCTGGTGGGAATGGGTGCATCGTATCCTGGCGCGTAGTGTCGGCGTGGTCTTCGCCCTGCCGCTGCTGTTCTTCTGGGTGACGCGCCGCATCGAGCGGGGCCTCGGCACGAGATTGTCGGGCATCCTCCTGCTCGGCGGGCTGCAGGGCGCGATAGGCTGGTGGATGGTGGCATCCGGCCTGGTTGACCGGGTTTCGGTCAGCCAATACCGGCTGGCGACGCATCTGACGCTGGCGGCGCTGATCTTCACGGCGACCATGGTTGTCGCGCGTGGGCTGGCGCCGCACTCGGAACCTGCCGCCGACCGCTCGACGCAACGTCTGGCCGGCTTTCTGGTGCTGCTGGCGCTGGTCCAGATCTATCTCGGCGGGCTGGTCGCGGGGCTTGACGCCGGCTTGAGCTACAACACCTGGCCGCTGATGGACGGCAAGCTGGTCCCTGGCGACCTGCTGCTGCTCGAGCCCGCGTGGCGCAATTTCTTCGAAAATCCGAAGACAGTGCAGTTCGTGCACCGGATCGGCGCCTACACGATCTTCGCGGTCGCGCTCTGGCACATGATTGCGACACGCCGGCGTCTGCCGGGTACGACGCATGCCCGACGCGCGACGCTGCTGTTCCTGATTGTCGTGGTGCAGGCATCGATCGGCATCGGCACCCTGTTGATGCAGGTGCCGCTGCACATGGCCCTGACGCATCAGGCATTCGCGCTGGTTCTGCTGGGCTTCGCCGCCGCGCATTGGCGCGGTACCAAGGGCGCTTACCCGCTGCCCCACGAGATCGCTCTCAGAGGCTGAGCCGCACCCGCCGGATTGCCGCGGCAATCGCCAGCTCGCGGCTTTCGTCGACCGCATTGCAATCTTCATGGTGCCATGCAGCCGACAGGCAGCCATAGGCAACGGCGTGGTCCAGTACGGCAGGCCCCGTCTGGCCGAGCGTGGCGCCAAAGACTTGCGCCATATGGGCGATCCGCCTCGGATCGAGGCAAAGATCATCTCGGTCGAGTGGGTTGTAGAACATGTTGGCGGCGTCGAAACCCGGGTCGCCGAGGACGCCCTTCGGATCGATCGCCAGCCAGCCGCGTGGACCGTGCATGATGTTGTCGTGATGCAGGTCGCCATGCAGCGGCCGTACGTTGTGCGGATTGGACAACAGCCGCTCCGCGATTTCGGCAGCTTCGACATACAGGCTCTTTTCGCCGGCGGCGCGATCGGCCTTCGCCTTTTTGAACAGGCTGGAAAACCGTCTCCGCAACGGCTGAAGGTCCGGCGGGGCGGCGTGCTTCGACGGCGAGACCAGTCTTGTCATCACCTCGGCCGCGATGGCGGTGGCGGCATTGTCGTCCTGATCCGCAATGATCTGTGACAGCGAGATTTCGCCGGCGTATTCGAGCAGCATGCGGTGGCCGTCGCGGCCGAGCAGCCGCACCGCGCCTTCGCCGCGTCGCCAGGCGAGGAATGCTCGCCACGCAACTCGTCCTCCACATCGTCGAAAGGCTTTAGATCCTTGACGATTGCCGGTGAGCCGTCCTCGCGAACAACTTTCCAGATGCGGCTACCGAACGTTTCGGCAATGAGCTCCGGCGCGCCGACCTTCCAGCGCTTTGGAAATCTCGGCGCATCCATTCAAAGGCCGAGCATCAGATCCATGTTCTGCACAGCGGCGCCCGAGGCGCCCTTGCCGAGATTGTCGTAGACGGCAATCAGCAGCGCCTGCGCCCTGTTATCATTGGCAAAGACATAGAGCTTCATCCGGTTGGTGCCGTTGTAGATCTCCGGATCGATGTCGGGCATGCGTTCCTGATGCAGATACGGCGCCACCTCGACCACGCCGCCATCGATGGAAGCGAAATGATCGGCGATTGCCGCATGAAGCTCGGCGCCGGTCGGCACATGGTCGAGGCCGCCGAGTTGCAGCGGCACCACGGTGATCATGCCTTGCGCGAAATTGCCGACTGCCGGCTGCATGATCGGATCGTGCGAAAGCTTGGCATAGGTCCTGAGCTCAGGCACGTGCTTGTGCTGCAGCGTCAGCCCGTAGGGCAGGAATTCCGGCGCATCCTCGCCCTTGGCGACATAATCCTCGATCATCGGCCGGCCGCCGCCGGAATAGCCGGAAATGCCGTTGACGGTGACCGGAAAATCGACTGGCAACAGCCCCGCCGCAACCAGCGGCCGCAGCGTCGCGATCGGTCCTTGCGGCCAGCAGCCCGGATTGGCGACGCGCTTCGCCGAAGCGATCTTCTTCGCCTGGTCCTTGTCCATTTCGGCGAAACCATATTCCCAGCCCTCGGCGACGCGATGCGCCGTCGAGGCGTCGATCACCTTGGTGGTGTCATTGGCGATCAGCGAAACGCTTTCCTTAGCGGCCGCGTCCGGTAGGCAGAGGATCGCAACATCGGCGGCATTGAGGAACTCGGCGCGCGCTGCCGTTTCCTTGCGGCGTTCGGCAGGGATGGAGATGATTTCCAGGTCGCCGCGCTCGGCAAGCAGCGCCCTTATCTGCAAACCGGTGGTGCCGTGCTCGCCGTCGATGAAGATTTTCGGTTTCATTGCCTGCCAAAATTCCTGTTATCTCAAAGCTATATGCCGCTTGCCTGATTCAATCCGGCAACGCTGTGATTGCCCTGGTTCATGTCCTCGAGCCGGGCCTTTCGTTCCGCCAGCAGCCCGAGATAGTGCATGGCCACCATCGAGCCGGCAATTGCCGTTATATCGGCGTGATCATAGGCTGGCGCAACCTCGACGACGTCGGCGCCGACGATATCGACCTGGTTGATCTGGCGCAGTACCGACAGGATCTTTGCCGAAGACGGGCCTCCCGCGACCGGCGTTCCCGTGCCGGGCGCAAAAGCTGGATCCAGACAATCGATGTCGAAAGTGACGTAGGTCTTCTTGCCGCCCGTACGGTCGACGATGGCATAGGCGATGTCGGACGCCCGCATTTCCTCCACTTCATGGCCATATAGGATCTTGATGCCGAACGTGTCGGGCGCATGGGTGCGGATGCCGATCTGGATCGAGCGGTCGGGATCGATGATGCCCTCCTTGACCGCACGGCCAACGAAGGAGCCGTGATCGATGCGCTTGCCGTCGTCGGGCCAGGTGTCCTGATGTGCGTCGAACTGCACCAGAGCCAACGGGCCGTGGATGGCGGCATGCGCCTTGAGCAGCGGCCAGGTGACGAAATGGTCGCCGCCGAGTGAAAGCAGAAAGGCGCCGGATTTCAAGATTTTCGCCGCTTCGCGCTCGATCGTGGCAGGCGTCTTCTGGTGATTGCCGCTGTCGAGCAGGCAATCGCCAAAGTCGATCACAGCAAGCTGTTCGAACAGGTCGCGCGAAAACGGATATTGCGGATCGTTGTCGAGGATGGCCGAGGCGCGGCGAATCGCCTGCGGTCCGAAACGAGCGCCCGGCCGATTGGTGACCGCCGCATCGAAGGGAATGCCCCACACCACTACATCGGCGCCCTTCACGTCCTTCGAATATTTGCGCCGCATGAACGACAGCGCGCCGGCATAGGTCGGCTCAAACGACGCGCCTGTCCTGGAGCGGGTGGTGAAGGCGTGATCGATGGTCCTTGGCGGCATGAAGCGATCTCCTGTGCGTCGACGCGCAACCTTATTGGACATAATTCTCAGAATTGCGACCCCTGCGGAGGATCACGGCCATTCGATCCGGTCACAAATCCTTGCTCGCCAGGCGAACCCCGCATGGCCGGCCCGGAGATTGCCTGGTAAATAACCGAAAGTAGCCGCCAACGGCTGCTTCGGCCGGCATTGATCTGATTTTCCTGCGTTTGCGAAGCCGGCTTCGTTCACCTGCCTGTCACGGGCATCGCTTAACCGGGGTGCGATCCCGGTACGGAGCGATTCTCGTGCGAACGACTTGTCTCATGCGAACGATTTGGCTGAGCCTTCTGCTTTCCGCGGCGCTGGTGGTCTCCCTTGGCCAGGCATTGGCGGGTGAAACGCGCGCCAGGCAGATTCTCGACCGTTTCGAGCACGCCAACCAATGGCGCGACCATGTGATGGTGGCCGCGCACCGCGCCGGCGGCATGCAGGCCAGCAAGACGCTCTATCCCGAAAACTCGATCGCCGCCGTCGAGGCGTCGATCGCAATGGGCGCCGAGATCGTCGAGGTCGACATCAGGCGCTCGAAGGACGGAGAATTCGTCGTCATGCATGACAGCTGGCTTGACCGCACCACGACCTGCAAGGGCGAGGTGGTCAACCGCACATTGGCCGAACTCAAGACCTGCCGATTGGTGATCGAAGGCACCGGCGCCGTTACGGGCGAGACGGTCTCGACGTTGCGCGAGATGCTGGTGGCGACCAGGGACAGGATTCTCGTCAACCTCGACAACAAGCTCGACACCGGAAGCCTCGCCGGCATGGTCGCCGTCGCCCGCGATCTCGGCATGGCCGAACAGGTGATCGTCAAAGAGAACCTGTGGAATGCGGAGAGGATCGCCAGGGTCAAGGCTGCGATGGCCGAGATCGGCAGCGGCTTCCAGTTCATGCCGATCATCGCCGATGACGCGGTTCGCGACGCCATGTTTGCCGAGGAACTGAGCCGGGCCTTCCCGATGCGCGCAGTCGAGATGATCAACTGGCGCATGGGATCAGAGACGCTGACGGAGACCGGCGGCCCGCTGTTCAGCCCGCGCATGCGCGCGCTGGCGGTGAGGGGCGACTGGCACATCTGGGCCGACACCTATGCCATCGTCAACAAGCCGGGCGGCTTCCTCGCCGGCGGTCGCGGCGACGAGCTGGCGGTTGCGGCCAGCCTGCCGCGCGAGACTTATGGCTTCTGGGTCGAGCGCGGCGCCACCATCATCCAGACTGACGAACCGAAGGCGGCCATCGGTTGGCTGGCGGCGAACGGTTTTCGCGTGCCCTACGCCGGTGAGAAGCGCCCGGCCGAGCCGGCGAATACGGCCAGCATTAACTAACGCCGGGCACGAACCAGAGCGATTGCCGCGCTACGCGTGAGCGGGGACAGTTCCGGCGATACTGTCCAGTTCCTCGATCGCATCTTCGGGCAACGCGAGATCGCCCGCGGCGAGGTTCTCCCTGAGATGCGCGACGGAAGACGTGCCTGGGATCAGAAGAATGTTGGGCGCGCGGCGAAGCAGCCAGGCGAGCGCGACCTGCATGGGCGTGGCGCCGAGGCGTGCGGCGACCTTGGACAAGGTCGACGACTGCAACGGATTGAAGCCGCCAAGCGGGAAGAACGGCACATAGGCGATGCCGTCGCGGGCGAGATCGTCAATCAAGGCATCGTCGCCCCGATGCGCCAGATTATACTGGTTCTGCACGCAGACGATCT
The DNA here is from genome assembly GCF_040319905.1 of Mesorhizobium sp. M0833. Lineage (NCBI taxonomy): Bacteria > Pseudomonadati > Pseudomonadota > Alphaproteobacteria > Hyphomicrobiales > Phyllobacteriaceae > Mesorhizobium > Mesorhizobium sp. M0833. Next base: position 75,952 of record NZ_JAMYOQ010000012.1, read on the forward strand.
TGCAAATCCTGCGGCCTTCGGCGACCTGCGCAGCGGTGACGTTGCTCAGCCCGATGTGGCGCACGTGGCCCTGTCGCTGAAGCTCGGCGAGCGTCGCAAGCGGCGCCTCGATCGACCCTTCGGCGGGGCCATGCGCGTCGAACATGATCCGAAGGTTGACCGCCTCCAGCACGTCGAGCCCGAGATTGTGCAGATTGTCGTGCACCGCCTGGGTGAGTTCTTGGGCCGAGAAGGCCGGCAGCCACGATCCGCCCTGGCCGCGCCGGGCGCCGATCTTGGTGACTATAACGAGGTCGTCGGGATAGGGTGCGAGCGCTTCGCGGATCAACAGGTTGGTCACGTGCGGGCCATAGAAGTCGCTGGTGTCGATGTGGTTGACGCCTTGTGCAACGGCTTCGCGCAGTACGGCCAATGCCGCGTCGTGGTCCTTTGGTGGGCCGAAGACGCCGGGCCCTGCGAGCTGCATGGCGCCGTAGCCGAGCCGTCTGACTTTGCGGTCGCCGAGGATGAATGTGCCGGACTGGTCGATACTGGACATGGTCTTTCTCCTTCAGGGATGGCGCACAGATAGACGCTGTCCGATCCCATGATAATTGGGTACAATCCGCACAGGCTGTGCGGAATAACGAACAATGAAGATCGATCTCGGGGATCTGAACGCTTTCGTGGCCGTGGCGCGCGCCAAGGGTTTTCGCGATGGCGCCCGCGCCAGCGGTGGCAGCGCGTCGGGGTTGAGCGAGGCCGTGCGCCGCCTCGAGACGCAGCTCGGTGTCAGGCTGCTCAACAGGACGACCCGCAGCGTCGTCCTGACGGAGGCCGGCGAAGGCCTGCTGGCGCGGCTCGGTCCAGCCTTGACCGAGGTGGAGTCGGCTCTCGACGTGGTGAACGGCTTTCGCGACAGGCCGGCGGGCTTGTTGCGCCTCAACGTGCCGGTCAGCGCGGCGCGGCTGGTCCTGCCCAGCATCGTCCCGCGGTTCCTTGCCGCCTATCCCGGCATCCGGCTGGAGGTGATCGCCGAGGAAAGCTTCGTCGATGTGCTGGCGGCCGGCTGCGACGCCGGCATCCGCTACGACGAGCGGCTGGAGCAGGACATGATCGCCGTGCCGATCGGACCGCGCGTGCAGCGCTTCGCCACCGCCGCCAGCCCTGCCTACCTGGATCGTCATGGCCGGCCGCAACACCCGAGCGACCTGCTCGGCCACGCCTGCCTGCGCGGCCGCTTTGCCAGCCGTGCGATGCCGCCGTGGGAATTCGAGCGCGACGGCGAGGTGGTGCGAGTCGACCCGACGGGGCCGCTTCTCGTGACCCTGGGCGGGGCGACGGACCTCAAAGTCGACGCAGCCATCGCCGGCACCGGCATCATCAGCCTGTTCGAGGATTGGCTACGCCCTCACTTCGAGAGCGGGGCGCTCGAACCGCTGCTTGAGCCTTGGTGGCAGAGCTTCTCCGGGCCGTTCCTCTATTATCCCGGCCGGCGCCTCGTGCCGGCGCCGTTGCGGGCGTTTATCGACTTCATCAAGGCCTGAAGTCTGCCACGATGCGAGCGAGCCGCGCCTGCCGCCGGTGATTGGTGCCGCCATTCATGGAAAAGGCCGCCCGGAGGCGGCCTTTGCGTTTTCTGAACGCTGCGCTGCGCTTAACGCTTGGAGAACTGGAAGGAGCGGCGGGCCTTCGCCTTGCCGTACTTCTTGCGCTCGACGACGCGGCTGTCGCGGGTCAGGAAGCCGCCCTTCTTGAGTACGGCGCGCAGCGCCGGCTCGTAATAGGTCAGCGCCTTGGAGATGCCGTGGCGCACGGCACCGGCCTGGCCGGAAAGGCCGCCGCCGATGACAGTGGCAACGATGTCGTACTGGCCGGCGCGGTTGGCGGCGATGATCGGCTGGTTGAGGATCATCTGCAGGACTGGACGCGCGAAATATTCGGCGAACACCTTGTCGTTGACGACGATCTTGCCGGAGCCGGGCTTCACCCAGACGCGCGCGATGGCGTTCTTGCGCTTGCCGGTGGCGTAGGCGCGGCCCGATTTGTCGAGCTTCTGGACATGGACGGGTGCTGCCGGCTGGGTGTTGGTGTTGCCGGTGGCAGTTCCGAGTTCTGCGAGCGAGGAAAGCTCAGCCATCTTACGAAACCTTCTTGTTCTTGGCGTTCAGCTTGGCCACGTCGAGGACAACGGGCTGCTGGGCGACATGCGGATGTTCCGTGCCTGCATAGACGCGGAGATTCTTCATCTGGCGTCGGCCGAGCGGGCCGCGCGGGATCATGCGTTCGACAGCCTTTTCGACGACACGCTCGGGAAAGCGGCCCTCGAGCAGCTGGCGCGCGGTGCGCTCCTTGACGCCGCCGGGATGGCCGGTGTGCCAGTAATAGACCTTGTCGGTGAACTTCTTGCCGGTGAACACCACCTTGTCGGCATTGATGACGATGACGTTGTCGCCGTCGTCGACGTGCGGGGTGAAGGTGGGCTTGTGCTTGCCGCGAAGATGATTGGCGATGACAGTGGCGAGACGGCCGACGACGAGACCCTCGGCGTCGATCAGCACCCACTTCTTCACCACATCCGCAGGCTTCTGCGAAAAGGTTGCCATGGATTGTTGCTTTCGGTTCGGACCTTCAAAAGAAGGCGTTTCTTGTTGCTTGGATTGGCAAAAGGCACTTGCCGTCGCCAATAACAAAACGGCGGCCTTCGCGGGCCGCTGCTTCGTCACGGTTTATAGGGGAGGGTGGTTATCGCGTCAAGGCGCATGAAATGATTGCCGGAAGATAAACTTAAATGAAAACAAGAGTTTGAGTTAAAGGTATGATTTTACCACATCGCGATTTTGGCCCTGTGTCAGGTAAGTTCAGTGCTTTGCCTCGATTTCCTTGCGAGCTGCGCTGGAGAGGAATGCGGATCGCGTTATGCCTCGGTCGCGCGCTGCGGCGTCGATCGCCCGCAAGACGCCGCGCTCGAAAGTTACATTCGCCCTCACGACGGCGCTGTCATTGTCGATGAGTGGTACCGAGACCAGATAGCCTCCTTCAGCAAGTGCTTTGCGTATATCCGCAAGCGCGACGATCGCCTCATGGCTGGACGGTTCGGGAACAGGCATGTCCTCCGCCCACAGCTGCAACGCTTCGACTGCATTCGGAACGATGTCTTCCGCCTCGTCCGCGGCTGAAAAGCAGCCGGGAATGTCGGGAAAGCGAATGCCGAACGCGCTGTTGGGATCTTTATCGACCAACGCGAAATAGTTCTTCATCTCAGCCTCCAAGACGCTTCAGGTCACCTATATCCAGCCCGCTTGTTTGGCGATGGCGCGAGCTGTACCGGTTGGTAGATGCTTCTCCGGATGCGGAACGATCAACACGATCTCGCCCTTTCGAAACTTGTGATGCGAGCCGCGTACGGAAACCAGCTCGAACCATCACCCTTGAGACGCTTCACGATTTTGCGGCTGTCACGCTCAAGCAAAGGCCACCTATGCGCACATATATACACATCAACAACAAATTCAATAGAAAGCATCAGGCCGGTACCCGCCTTGGCGGGATCGAATAGGTGCCCGTTGCGTGCGCTACCGTGTGTCTCTCAGGCCCGGCAACGATGTCGATATCGAACACCATCAGGCTCTTGCCCAGCTTCAGGATGCGGCAATGGCCGTCGATCGGCCCGGCCTCGGCCTTGCGGACAAAATTGATGTTGAGGCTGGTGGTGACCGAAAGCGCATCCGGTCCGGCATGCGATAGCACGCAGACATAGCCGCCTATGTCGGCCAGCGTGAACAGCGCCGAACCCGACACGGTGCCGCCGGGGCGCAAATGGCGCTCCTCGGCATTGAGTCGCACGATACAGCCGCCTGGAAACACCTCCAACGCCTCATAGAAGGTGAACTGGTCGTTGAGCTGCGGGAAAACGGTTGCCATCAGCGTGTTGATTTCGGCAGCCGTCAGCACCGGCTGGAGATTGCTTTGGGCAGGCATTTCAGTCTCCCGGTTTTGCGCCCTGCTTGTATGAACGCGACGTGGCGTTTCTGGCAACGGCCATTCATTAGGGCAGAAGCGGACGAGGGAGTTGGACGAAGCGAGACGGCATACTAGATTAGTTCATCACCGATCCGGAATCGCAGAGGAACGATCATGGCCGAAATCGTCGCCATCAAGCCTGCCGTTGCCGAAGGGCCGGTCGTCTCCAGGCTGGACAACGGCGTGCTGCGCCTGACGCTCGCCAATCCGCCGGCCAACGCTCTTTCGCTTGCAATGATGGCGGCGCTGACGGCGGAACTCGACCGCGCCAAGGCCGACAAATCCGTCCGCGTCATCGTGCTTGGGGCGACCGGCAAAGTGTTCTGCGCCGGGCACGACCTCAAGGAGTTGAGCGCGCACCGCGCCGATGCCGATCGCGGCAGGGCCTTCTTCGAAAAGACGTTTTCCGCCTGCGCTTCACTGATGCAGGCGATCGTTCGCCATCCTAAGCCGGTGATCGCCGAAGTCGATGGCTTGGCGACAGCGGCCGGATTGCAGCTGGTCGCCAGCTGCGACCTCGCCATCGCCTCGCACGAGGCGACCTTCTGCACGCCTGGCGTCAATATCGGGCTGTTCTGCTCGACACCGATGGTGGCGCTGTCGCGCAACGTCTCGCGCAAGCACGCCATGGAGATGCTTTTGACCGGCGAGACGATCGATGCGGCAACCGCCAAGGAATTCGGCTTGGTCAACCGCGTCGTGCCGCGCGAATATCTGAATCAAATCGTCACCAAATACGCGCAAACCATTGCCTCCAAATCATCCTTGGTCGTCAAGATCGGCAAGGAAGCGTTTTATGAGCAGGCCGAGATGGGGCTGGCCGAGGCCTATGATTACACGGGGCGCGTCATGGTCGAGAACATGCTGGCGCGCGATGCGGAAGAGGGCATCGGCGCCTTCATCGGCAAGCGCCAGGCGGAATGGCCGGAGGAATAGGAGGCGGATATGGAACCGCGCATCTCCATCATCACCATCGCCACGGACGATCTCGACCGCGCCGTGCGCTTCTACGAGGCGATGGGTCTGAAGCGCCATGCCGGGATCACCGAGGGCGTTGCCTTCTTCCAGATGGGCGGCGCCATTCTCGGCCTGTTCCCGCGGCAAAGCGCCGAAGAGGATTCGGGCGTTACCTTCTCCAAGGCGCCGTCGGCCGTCTATCTCGCCTACAACACCCGCTCCGACGCCGAGGTCGATGCAGTGCTGGCGATGGCCGAGAAAGCCGGCGGCCGTATCGTCAAGCCGGCTGGCCGCGCATTCTGGGGCGGCTGGTATGGATATTTCGCCGATGCCGACGGGCATGTCTGGGAAGTCGCGCACAATCCGGCCTTTCCGATTGCGGAAGACGGAACGATCTCGCTGCCCGGCTGACGAGGTTCCCCTCTGGCCCATTGCAAGCCACTTGCTCGGCTGTTGGCACCTCGCTCCGAAGCGCTGTATGACGAGGCATGAACCACGACGCCTACGACAACGCCTATATCGCCGGCATCCTCAATTCGGTGAAGACCATCGCCATGGTGGGTGCGTCGGCCAATGACGTGCGGCCGAGCTACTTTGTGCTGAAATATCTGCTCGGCAAAGGGTTTTCGGTGTTCCCGATCAATCCCGGCCAGGCCGGCAAGGAAATCCTCGGGCGGATGACCTATGCCAGGCTGGCCGATGTTCCAGAGCCAATCGACATGGTCGACGTCTTTCGCGGCTCCGTGGCAGTGCCGGGCATCGTCGAGGAGGTGTTGCGGCTCGATCCGCTGCCGAAGGTCATCTGGATGCAGCTTGGTGTGCGCAATGACGAGGCCGCCGCGCGCGCCGAGGCCGCCGGCATCAAGGTGGTGATGAACCGTTGCCCCAAGATCGAATACGGCAAGCTGTCCGGCGAGATCGGCTGGACCGGCGTCAATTCCGGCGTCTTGTCGTCGAAAAAGCCGCTGATGCGCCCGGGATTCCAGAGTTTCGGCGTTCGCCAGAAATAATCTTCCAGCTCTGCCGTATTTTTCCGCCAGCCCCGCCCGCCGTTATCACGGGGAAGGGCATTTTCTTCTTTGCATTCGGAGCCGGGCTCCGCCAAGAATGCGGCGCGCTTTTCAGAAGGTTCAAAGGGAGGTTTTCGATGGCCCGCACGCCCGGTTTCAACACGCTCGCCGTCCATGCCGGCGCCAAGCCGGATCCGGCGACCGGCGCGCGAGCGACGCCGATTTACCAGACGACCTCCTTCGTCTTCGACGATGCCGACCATGCCGCCTCGCTGTTCGGGCTGAAGGCGTTCGGCAACATCTATACCCGCATCATGAACCCGACCCAGGCGGTGCTGGAAGAGCGCATCGCGGCACTCGAAGGCGGCACGGCAGGCCTTGCGGTCGCCTCCGGCCATGCCGCGCAGGTGCTGGTCTTCCACAATCTGATGCAGCCCGGCGACAATTTCGTTTCAGCGACAAAGCTTTACGGCGGCTCGATCAACCAGTTCGGTCATGCCTTCAAGAATTTCGGCTGGCAGGTGCGCTGGGCCGACACCAATGACATCTCGAGCTTCGAGAGCCAGATCGACGACAGGACCAAGGCAATCTTCATCGAAAGCCTGGCCAATCCGGGCGGCGTCTTCGTCGACATCGAGAAGATCGGCGACGTTGCCCGCAAGCACGGCCTGCCACTGATCGTTGACAACACGCTGGCCTCGCCCTATCTGCTGCGGCCGATCGAACATGGCGCCGACATCGTCGTGCATTCGCTGACCAAGTTCATCGGCGGTCACGGCAATTCCATCGGCGGCGCCATCGTCGACGGCGGCACGTTCGATTGGTCGAAGTCGGGCAAATATCCGATGCTGTCGGAGCCGCGCCCCGAATATGGCGGCCTCGTCCTGCACGAAACCTTCGGTAATTTCGCCTTCGCCATTGCCGCCCGCGTGCTCGGGTTGCGCGATATCGGCGCGGCGATTTCGCCGTTCAATGCATTCCTTATCCTGACTGGCCTGGAAACCTTGCCGCTGAGGATGCAGCGCCACTGCGACAATGCGGCCGCAGTCGCCGGATGGCTTTCCAATCATTCCAAGGTCGCCTGGGTGTCCTATCCCGGCCTGCCTGACGACAAGAACAATGCGCTGCAGAAGAAGTACTCGCCGCTTGGCGCCGGCGCTGTGTTCACCTTTGGGCTGAAGGGCGGCTATGCGGCGGGCATCAAATTCGTGGAAGCGCTCGAATTGTTCTCGCACTTGGCCAATGTCGGCGACACCAAGTCGCTGGTCATCCACCCGGCATCGACCACGCATCGCCAGCTTTCCGACGAGCAGAAGATCAACGCGGGGGCAGGGCCGGACACAGTCAGGCTTTCGGTCGGTATCGAGGACGTCAACGACATCGTCGCCGATCTGGAACAGGCTCTCGCCAAGGTTTGATCGCCATGACCCCGCCGAAATTTCTTTCAGTCGGCGTCGACACCGTCGAACCGGAACTTGGCGCGCCGGCGCCGGATCGCCTGATTTCGGGCGATCCGAAGTTCCGCACCTGGAATGTCGAGGAACAGGACGGCGGCCTTTATGCCGGCGTCTGGGAAGCGACGTCAGGCAAATGGCGCATCGAATATGATGAGTGGGAGTTCTGCCACATCCTGTCAGGAGTTTCGGTGATCGCCGAAGACGGCGGCGATGCGCGCACTGTCAGGGCAGGCGACAGCTTCGTGCTGAGGCCGGGCTTTAAGGGCAGCTGGGAAGTGCTTGAAACGACTCGCAAGGAGTATGTGATCAAGCTTTGATCACCCCTGCGGCTGAGCCTGCCGGACCGAATGCTCAAAAGCGCACGGCGAGCGTTTCCAGCCCATGGAAATGATAGGTGTCGCGCAAGCGCGGCTGTTCGGCAAGATGCAAATGCGGTAGCCGGTCGAACAGGGTTTTCAGCGACACCTGCAATTCGAGCCGGGCGAGCGGCGCGCCGATGCAGAAATGAATGCCGGCGCCGAACGATACGTTCTTCTGGTCGGCGCGGCCCGGCCTGAAGGCGAAGGGCTCGGTAAAGGCCACCGGGTCGTGATTGGCCATGCCGAGCAGCAGACCGATCGTCTCGCCCGGCTGGACGACGATACCAGGCCCGGCCTCGACCTTCTGATAGGCGTAGCGCGTGAACATGTGCAGCGGCGCGTCGAAGCGCAGGCACTCTTCGACGGTCGCGGCTGTTGCTTCCGGCGAGGTGAAGAAGCGTCGTGGGTCGCCGCCTTGTGCAAGGATCGAGCGCACCGCATTGCCGGTCTGGTGGACAGTTGCCTCATGGCCGGCATTGAGCAAAAGGATGGCCGAGGATACCAGCTCGTCCTCCGACAGTTTCTGGCCGTCCTCCTGTGCCGCAATCAGCAGCGACAGAAGATCCTCGCCCGGCCTCTTTCGCCGCTCGGCGACGTAGCCGCGCAAAAAATTCGAAAAGTCCCGCGCCGCGCGATTGGCCGTCTCTTCGGTCTCTCGGGTGCGGCCGTGCATGTACATGGCGACCATCCGATGCGACCAGTCGAGCAGCTGCGGCCCCATGTCGACCGGCACTCCGAGCATCTCGGCAATGATGGTGATCGGCAAGGGAGCGGCGAGCGCCGGCAGCAGGTCGACTTCTCCTGGGTCGAAACGGTCGATCAATTCGTTGGCCAGCGCCTCGACGCGCGGCCTGAGCCGCTCGACCTGGCGCGATACGAAGGCGCGGTTGACCAGCGTCCTCAGCCGTGTGTGGACAGGCGGCTCCAGCTCCAGCATCGAATTGGCCTCGACGCCGTCGAATGCGCTGAGATGCGTGCGGTCCTGGCCGATGCCTCGGCTGTCCGGAATGCCGGCCGGGTTCTGGCGGCCGAAGCGGCGATCGCGCAGCAGACGGTTGACGTCGTCGAAGCCGCCAAAGCACCAGAAGCCAAATTCTTCCCAGAAGAAGGCGTTCGATGCGCCATGCAGTAAGGCGTAGGCTTCGTATGGATTCTGGAAGAAAGCCGGCTCGTGCGGATCGAGCCGCAGGCTGCGCGTGGCTGGATCAAAGGCAAGGTAGGGCGGCTTCAATTCGGTCATGCCAGATCATTAGCGCGGCTTGCCAGTCTGGTGCCAGACCGTATGTTGGCCCTGCCGTGAGTGAGCCGCCGAAGCGGTTGCGGAAGGACAGTTTTCATGAATGTGATCGTGGTCGGTGCAGGCATTGCCGGACTTTCGACGGCGTGGTCGCTGGTCAAGGCTGGTCACCTCGTCTCGATCGTCGAGCAGGGATCGATTCCCAATCCGCTCGCCGCCTCCGGCGACCACCATCGCATTATTCGCCGCGCCTACCGGGCCGGAACGGGCTACGGCCGGCTGATCACCGAAGCCTATGAGGCCTGGGACGAGATGTGGGCCGATCTCGGTGAAAGCCATCTCGATCCGCGCGGCTTCATCTGTATTTCGCGCGAGCCGGGAGATGAGGCGGAGGAATACCGCGAGGGCATGGAAGCGGGAAATTATCCGTTCGAATTGGTCGAGCCGGACGCCGCGGTCGAACGCTGGCCGTTCCTAGAACCTGGTTCATTCCGCTATGCATATTTTTCGCCGGACGGCGGCGCGCTGCACTGCCGCAAGATCGCTTCGGGCCTCGCCAGGTGGCTGCGCGCGAACGGCGCCAATGTCTACGAAAACAGCAAGGTCGCCGAGATCGACGCCGACGCCGGACAGGTCGTGCTTGCGAGCGGCGAAACGATGCAGGCCGACCGGATCGTCGTCGCTGCCGGCGCCTGGGTCCTGAAACTGTTCCCGGAACTGGACGGCGAACTGAAAACCTGGCGCACCGCGCTCGCCTATGTCGAACCGCCGGTTGATCTAAAGGCAGCCTGGCAGGCAGCGCCGGTCGTCCTCAACGTCGGCGGCACCATCGACGGCTACGCAATTCCGCCGACAGGTGGCGCCGGCATGAAATTCGGCTCGGGCCTGCACAGGGTGCCGACCAGCGATGCCGACTGGAACCGCCAGCCGGTGCCGGGCGAGGGTGAGGCGATCCGCAACCTGTTTTCGCCGCCGATTGCCCGGATCGAGGAGTACAGGGTCACCGAAGTGGTCACCTGCGCCTACACCTTCACGGTCGACGAGAGATTCCTGGCCCACCGGAAAGGCAAATGCCTGGTCGTCTCGGCCTGCTCCGGCCACGGCTACAAGTTCGGCGCGGCTGTTGGCAGAAGGGTTGCGGCCTGCGTCGGCAATGACGATGTCGACGGCCTGAAGAAATGGCTCAGGGCCGAGGCGCCCTGAGCGCCTAGTATCGGCAATGCCTCGGAATATGCACTCGCCGCCAGCTCGACGAACCCTCCCTGACCACCACCCGGCGAGCCACTGTCTGATATGACGCCGGAATGTCGATGATGCGCCGCTGCTCCGGCCGCACCAGCACCTCTTCGGCGACGCTCTCGTATTCGGCGGGGAGGACAACGCGCCGCCGGCGTTCCGGCTCAACCACGACGATTTCGGCCACGCGTTCATAGCGCGCCTTGTGCCTGACCTTGCACAGCACCTTGCGGCCATTGATGATGCGCCATTCCCAGGAATAGCCGCCGTCAGCAACCTTCACGGAGCGGTAGATGATGCGGGTGATGGCAGGCACGATCTCGTAGCTGACGCGCGCCGGCGCGATCTGCACCACGCGCTCGCGCGTCCCGTAGATTGGCGCTTCGTATTCCACCTGCTGGCCGGCTGGGCTGACGAGCACGTTCTCATAGACTGTGTCGTAGACGGCCGGCCTGTTGACCTGCTCGTAGCATTCGACCGCGCGTCCGCCGGCAGCCGTTTCGAACGCCATGCCGAGAACGGTAATGCCGGTGAGGGCCAAGGAAGCAGCTTTCCTGATCATCGCACTCCCCTGTTTGAACTGCATGAAGCGAGTTCAACGTTGAATTGTAGGGTAAGCCGTGGCTGGAAAAAGCTGTTTCACCACTTTTCGTTAAGCGATGCGGTTAAGAAAACGCTAAACGCCGGCGAGGCATGAGCGACCTTCCGACGAGAGGGCTGCCGGCACGGCGACGGGCGAAACTTGCTTTGGAAACCTTGATTCGACTTAACCGGATGGCTAGGAGAGGCGGCCTTGCGCTAGGGTGAGCCGGCATCCTATTTACACAATAACGATCCAGAACCGATTCTGCCCGATTGCAAATCTCCGGCGCCGGAATCCCATCCTCAAAAAGGGATAGTCCATGAAGAACCCCGTCGAAACCTACATGAACCTCGTTCCGATGGTGGTCGAACAGACCAATCGCGGCGAGCGGGCCTACGACATTTTCTCGCGGCTCCTCAAGGAGCGCATCATTTTCATCACCGGCCCGGTCGAGGACGGCATGGCGACGCTGGTCTGCGCGCAACTGCTGTTCCTCGAAGCGGAGAATCCGAAGAAAGAAATCAACCTCTATATCAACTCGCCCGGCGGCGTCGTCACCTCCGGCATGGCGATCTACGATACCATGCAGTTCATCAAGCCCGCCGTGTCGACGCTCTGCATCGGCCAGGCCGCATCGATGGGTTCGCTGCTCCTGACTGCCGGCCACAAGGACATGCGCTTTGCTACGCCGAATGCCCGCATCATGGTCCACCAGCCTTCCGGCGGCTTCCAGGGCCAGGCCTCCGACATCGAGCGCCATGCCCAGGATATCATCAAGCTGAAGCGCCGCCTCAACGAGGTTTACGTCAAGCACACCGGCAAGAGCTACGATGAGATTGAAAGAACGCTCGACCGTGACCATTTCATGACTGCCGACGAGGCCAGGGATTTCGGCCTCATCGACAAGGTCATTTCGTCACGTGAGCCGGTCGAAGGTATTGCCTTATAGTCCCGCGGTGGCCCCTGCGGTGGCAATGAGTGGCGGGATTACGCGCTTTTGGCGCAGCTTGCGGCATTTCGGCCACAATTGGCTGTTCCCTCGACGGGTGCAATTGCCTACGTTAAGGCTATGTTGATTTTCGACGGCTTAGCTTTGCGTGGGGTTGTTCGAATCATTGCCCCGTTTTCCGATTTGTGTTTCGTACGGAATGCGTTGCGGGAGCCGGGGCACTGGCGGCAGCGGATTCCCGCGATAGATTGAATATGCGCCCTTTCAACCAGACCATCGGCGGGCGGCCATGAAAGGACAGGAAAATGAGCAAGGTCGGCAACAATAGCGGTGATTCCAAGAACACGCTTTATTGCTCGTTTTGCGGCAAAAGCCAGCACGAAGTGCGCAAGCTGATCGCCGGGCCGACGGTGTTCATCTGCGACGAATGCGTCGAACTGTGCATGGACATCATCCGCGAAGAGAACAAGACCTCGATGGTGAAGTCGCGCGAGGGCGTGCCGACACCGCAGGAAATCCTCAAGGTTCTCGACGACTACGTCATCGGCCAGCCCTACGCCAAGCGCGTGCTGTCGGTGGCCGTCCACAACCACTACAAGCGCCTCGCCCATGCCGGCAAGAACAACGATGTCGAACTGGCGAAGTCGAACATCCTGCTGATCGGCCCGACCGGCTGCGGCAAGACACTGCTGGCGCAGACGCTGGCCCGCATCATCGACGTCCCCTTCACCATGGCCGACGCGACGACGCTGACCGAAGCCGGTTATGTCGGCGAGGACGTCGAGAACATCATCCTGAAGCTGTTGCAGTCGGCCGACTACAATGTCGAGCGCGCCCAGCGCGGCATCGTCTATATCGACGAGATCGACAAGATCTCGCGCAAGTCGGACAACCCGTCGATCACCCGTGACGTATCGGGCGAGGGCGTGCAGCAGGCACTTTTGAAGATCATGGAAGGCACTGTCGCGTCCGTGCCGCCGCAGGGCGGCAGGAAGCATCCGCAGCAGGAATTTCTGCAGGTCGACACCGCCAACATCCTATTTATCTGCGGCGGCGCTTTCGCCGGGCTGGACAAGATCATCTCGGATCGCGGCAGGAAGACCTCGATCGGTTTCGGCGCTATCGTCGCTTCGCCCGAGGATCGCCGCACCGGCGATGTTTTCCGCCTGGTCGAGCCTGAGGACCTCTTGAAGTTTGGCCTCATTCCCGAGTTCGTCGGCCGTCTGCCTGTCTTGGCGACGCTGGAGGATCTCGACGAGCCGGCACTGATCCAAATCCTGACCGAGCCGAAGAACGCGTTGGTCAAGCAGTATCAGCGGCTGTTCGAGATGGAAAATGTCGACTTGACCTTCCACGAGAACGCGCTCTCGGCGATCGCCAAGCGCGCAATCGAGCGCAAAACCGGCGCACGCGGCCTGCGTTCGATCATGGAAGCGATCTTGCTCGACACCATGTTCGAGCTGCCGGCACTGGAAGGCGTGCGCGAAGTGGTTATTTCGGAAGAGGTGGTGTCAGGCAACGCCAGGCCGCTCTACATCTATTCCGAGCAGAAGGAGAAGAAGGGCAACGTCAGCGCCTGACGTGAGCCGGCAATGGATTTTTCTGAAACGGCGCCGCGGGGCGCCGTTTTGCTGTCGCACACCGCGTATGGCGCCGCGTGCTGGGTGCGGATTGGAGGTACGGACCGTGTTGACCCTTGATCTTTACCCTCAGTGCCTCCAACTAATGGCAGAAGGCCGTGGTGCCGAATTCTGTGCTGTAAAACTCCCGTCACAAACGGTGGTAGGCGGAACGATCCCCGGTCGTTAATATGAGATTCGCGGTTGGCCGATTGGCGGCCGCGACATGAAAGGTTGGACAATGGCCAAATTATCCAAGGCTCCCAGCGACGGCGTCTTCGCAGTCCTCCCGCTGCGCGACATCGTGGTGTTCCCGCACATGATCGTTCCGCTCTTTGTCGGGCGTGAAAAGTCGATCAAGGCGCTGGAAGAAGTGATGGGTCAGGAAAGGCAGATCCTGCTCGCGACCCAGATGAATGCCGCCGACGACGATCCGGAGCCCGATGCCATCTTTGACATCGGCACGCTCGCCAATGTGCTGCAATTGCTGAAACTGCCGGACGGCACCGTGAAGGTGCTGGTCGAAGGTGCCTCGCGTGCGAAAATCGTCGCGTTCACCGACCGTCCCGACTTCCATGAAGCCCGTGCTGCGGCGCTGGTCGAACCGGATGAGGAAGAGGTCGAGGTCGAGGCGCTGGCGCGTTCCGTGGTCACCGACTTCGAGAACTACGTCAAGCTGAACAAGAAGATCTCGCCCGAAGTGGTGGGTGCCGCCAGCCAGATCGACGACTATTCCAAGCTCGCCGACACGGTCGCTTCGCATCTTGCCATCAAGATCCCCGAGAAGCAGGAGATGCTTGCCACGCTGTCCGTCAAGGAACGGCTGGAAAAGGCGATGGGCTTCATGGAAGCCGAAATCTCGGTGCTGCAGGTCGAGAAGCGCATCCGCTCGCGCGTCAAGCGCCAGATGGAGAAGACACAGCGCGAATACTACCTCAACGAGCAGATGAAGGCGATCCAGAAGGAGCTCGGCGAGGGCGAGGACGGCCGCGACGAGGCCGCCGAGATCGAGGCGCGTATCAAGAAGACCAAGCTTTCCAAGGAGGCCCGCGAAAAGGCGGAAGCCGAACTGAAGAAGCTGCGGACGATGTCGCCGATGTCGGCTGAATCGACCGTGGTGCGCAACTATCTCGACTGGCTGCTGTCGATCCCATGGGGCAGGAACTCCAAGGTCAAGCAGGATCTGGCCTTTGCCCAGAACGTGCTCGATACGGATCATTTCGGCCTCGACAAGGTCAAGGACCGCATCGTCGAATACCTCGCCGTGCAGAGCCGCCAGAAGAAGCTGAAGGGGCCGATCCTGTGCCTCGTCGGACCTCCCGGTGTCGGCAAGACCTCGCTCGGCAAGTCGATCGCCAAGGCGACCGGTCGCGAGTTCATCCGCATGGCGCTGGGCGGCGTGCGCGACGAGGCCGAGATCCGCGGTCACCGGCGCACCTACATCGGCTCGATGCCCGGCAAGGTCATCCAGTCGATGAAGAAGGCGAAGAAATCCAATCCGCTCTTCCTGCTCGACGAGATCGACAAGATGGGCCAGGATTTCCGCGGCGATCCGTCATCGGCTTTGCTCGAGGTGCTCGATCCCGAGCAGAACTCGACGTTCATGGACCATTACCTCGAGGTCGAATACGACCTGTCGAGCGTGATGTTCGTGACGACGGCGAACACGCTGAACATCCCTGCGCCCTTGATGGACCGCATGGAGATCATCCGTATCGCCGGTTACACCGAGGACGAGAAGATCGAAATCGCCAAGCGTCACCTGATGCCCAAGGTGATCCGTGACCACGCGTTGCAGCCGAAGGAGTTCTCCGTCGGCGAGGACGCGATCCGCGGCATCATCCAGACCTACACCCGTGAAGCGGGCGTCAGGAGCCTGGAGCGCGAGCTGATGAAGCTCGGGCGCAAGGCGGTGACCGAGATCCTGAAGACGAAGAAGAAGACGATCAACATCACGGCGGACAATCTTGCCGATTACCTTGGTGTTCCGCGCTTCCGCTTCGGCCAGGTCGAGAGCGACGATCAGGTCGGCGTGGTCACCGGGCTCGCCTGGACGGAAGTCGGCGGCGAGCTGTTGACGGTGGAAGGCGTCATGATGCCCGGCAAGGGGCGCATGACCGTGACCGGCAATCTGCGCGATGTGATGAAGGAATCGATCTCGGCGGCGGCCTCTTACGTCCGCTCGCGGGCCATCGATTTCGGCGTCGAGCCGCCGCTGTTCGATAAGCGCGATATCCACGTCCACGTGCCGGAGGGCGCAACCCCGAAGGACGGACCGTCGGCTGGCGTGGCGATGGCGACGGCAATCGTTTCGGTGCTGACCGGTATCCCGGTCAGGGCCGATGTGGCGATGACCGGCGAGATCACGCTGCGCGGCAGAGTGCTGCCGATCGGCGGCCTTAAGGAAAAGCTGCTTGCCGCACTGCGCGGCGGCATCAAGAAGGTGCTGATCCCGGAAGAGAACGCCAAGGATCTGGCGGAGATTCCGGAAAACGTGAAGAGCGGCATGGAAATCATTCCGGTCTCACGCGTCGGTGAAGTGTTGCGCCATGCGCTGGTGCGTATGCCGGAACCGATTCAGTGGGTCGAACCCGTTAATGCGCCGGCCGTGGTCGATGTCGCAGACGAAGCTGGTAAATCGCTGGCGCATTAGCGCTTGCTAAAGTTGCAATGCACAAAGAGAGAGCCGGGCCTTGAGCCCGGCTTTTTCATGTGAAGAACCGCAGATTTCCGGGCTTTTTTCAACTTTCTTGGCGCTTTTCGACTTGGTTGCCGGGGCGCTTCTTTCTAAAGTCCGTTTCCTGCCGGATGAGTCGAGTGTTCCGGTTTTCTCATGGAAGGGAATTTTTATGAACAAGAACGAACTGGTATCCGCTGTCGCCGATGCCGCGAGTATTTCGAAGGGTGACGCGCAGTCGGCGGTTGATGCGGTGTTTTCCGTCATCACCGGCGAACTGAAAAAGGGCGGCGATGTCCGGCTTGTCGGCTTCGGAAATTTCACCGTGTCAAAACGCGCCGCGTCGACCGGCCGCAATCCGCAGACCGGTGCGGAAGTGAAGATCCCGGCGCGCACCGTGCCGAAGTTCTCGGCCGGCAAGGGCCTCAAGGACGCGGTCAACTAAGCGCCTCCTTAAGTCTTTCAGAGAAAAGAAGAACCGGCATATCCGGTTTTTCTTTTCTGTTGGAAAAGGCGGCGCTACGCCGTCGGCGCGTCCGTGCGCATCAAGCCTTCTTTCTTGAGATCGGCCCACAGCGCCGATGGCAGCTTCGCGTCGAGCAGCGAGCGATTGCTTTCGACTTCGCCAGGCCGCTGGCCGCCGGGGATTACCGAGACGACGGAAGGATGCAGCAGCGGGAACTGCAGCGCCGCCTCGATCAGGCGCGCGCCGTGGCGCTTGCAGACGGCCTCGATACGGGTGACGCGGTCGATGATGTCCTGCGGCGCCTTCGAATAGTTGTAGTAGGCGCCGGGCTTCGGCCCGGTTGCCAGGATGCCGGAATTGTAAGGCCCGCCGAGAACGATGCCGATGCCGCGTTGCTGGCATAGCGGCAGGAAAGACTGCAGCGCCTCCTGCTCCAGCAGCGTGTAGCGCCCGGCAAGCAGGAACAGATCGAAATCGCCGCGCTCGGCCAGCGT
This sequence comes from Mesorhizobium sp. M0833, assembly GCF_040319905.1. Classification (NCBI taxonomy): domain Bacteria; kingdom Pseudomonadati; phylum Pseudomonadota; class Alphaproteobacteria; order Hyphomicrobiales; family Phyllobacteriaceae; genus Mesorhizobium; species Mesorhizobium sp. M0833. Next base: position 92,998 of record NZ_JAMYOQ010000012.1, read on the forward strand.
CTGGGCAACCTGCCACTCGTTGATGCCGCCGCCGAACGCCTTGATCACGCCCTGGTCGCGCAATGCCAGCAATCCATAGTAGCCGGAACTCATGAATTCCTGGATGCGCTGGTCCGAGGCTTCCTTGCTGCCATGCGTGAAGATGTCGACATCGTGCACGAAGAGGATGTCGATGCGGTCGACACCGAGCCGTTCCAGCGAGGCCTCGAAGGAGCGCATGATACCGTCATAGCTATAGTCGTAGACCTCGCGGCGCGAAGGGGTGTCGAAGAATTTGCCGATGCCGGTGCGCTGATCCGGCGAACAGGCGCGCATGATGCGTCCGACTTTGCTGGACAGCACGTAGTCGTCGCGCTTCTTCGAACGCAGGAACGGATTGAGCCGCGTTTCGGCTAGGCCCAGCCCATAGAGCGGCGCGGTGTCGAAGTAGCGGCAGCCGACCCGCCATGCCGCCTCCAGCGTGGCATTGGCATCCTCGTCGGAGACGGCGCGGTAGAGATTGCCGAGCGGCGCGGTGCCGAAGCCGAGCTCGGTGAAGGTGATGCCGCCATTGCCGATGCGGTCGAAATGCCGTGTCTTCATATACAGTCGTTTCCTCATTTGCGATTTGCCGTGACACTATCACGCCTGTGGCACATCAAAAGCACTGCGTGTCGTTGGACACCGATTTTCGCGGTGATAGCATGAATGAAAACAAGCTGTTCGGGGCAGATGTGACTGACATATTCAAGTGGTTCTCCGGCAACTGCAAGCTGGTGCAAATGTGATGAGGGACGCCGGCGAAAACCTGTTTGGGATTGCGCTGAACGAGCTTGGTACCGTTCTGGAACGTATCGACGAAAGCCGCATCGACGCCGCTTGCGCCATCGTGGCGGGCGCGAGAAAGATCGTCACCTATGGCTGCGGCCGCGAGGCGCTGCAGGTCAAGGGTTTTGCCATGCGGCTCTATCACCTCGGTCTGCCGGTTTCGGTTGTCGGCGATATGACGACGCCGCCGCTGGGCGCGGGCGATGTCTTCCTCGCCAGTTCCGGCCCGGGCGAGACCTCGACGGTGCTGACTTTGATGCGGGTCGCGCGCGAGGCCGGTGCCACAGTCCTGCTGCTCACCGCGCAAGCCGACAGCACTGCCGCGAAGCTGGCCGACTTCACACTGCCGGCTCAGACCATGGCCGACGACCAGGGCCCGGAAAAGACGTCCGTGCTGCCGATGGGCTCGGTCTTCGAAGGCGCGCTGTTCGTTCTCTTCGAAGTGATGGTGCTGAAGCTCCGGGACCTGACCGGCGTCTCGCCTGAAGCGATGCGCGCCCGCCACACCAATATGGAGTAGTTGTCATGCGGTACGAATTGATGCTGCCGCACCAGATCCGCAAGGCGATCGTCGAGAACCGGCCGGTCGTGTTGCCGCTCGGTGTGCTTGAATACCATGGCGAGCACATGGCCGTCGGCATGGACACGCTGGCGGTGATCAAGAGCCTGGAGCTGTTCGAAAAAGAAGCCGAGATCGTCATTCTGCCGCCCTTCTATTACGGCGCGGCGAGCTATGCGGTTGCAGCACCGGAGGGCAGTGGTTCGGTGCAGGTCGGCGGCAATGTGCTGGCGCCATTTGCGGAAGAATTGTTCTACAGCCTGCTGCGTATCGGCTTCCGCAACATCCACGCCATCATTCACCACCAGACCGAAAATTTTGCTGCCGGCATGCCAACCGATCTCGCCTTCAAGGCCGCCGGCCGGCAGGCGATCTTCCGCTTCCTGGAGAAAGAACGTGGCGAAGGCTGGTGGGGCTCTGCGGCGATGGCCGACTATTATGCCGAGCACGCCGAGGGCAGCAATTTCTTCAACTGGGTGCAGGTGCATCCGCTGATGCCGGCTTCAATGCACACCCAATACCCGTTTGACCATGCCGGCATCGGCGAGACGTCGCTGATGCTGGCCTTGTGCCCGGAAGCGGTCGATGCCGACCGCTTCGCCGACAACACCGGCTGGTACACAGCAAGTGCTTCCGAAGCCTCGGCCGAATTGGGGCAAAAAGGGATCGCCATGATCCTCGATCATTTGCGGGCAACCCTTTCGGGTTAGCGCGGTTTTCCCTCTCCCCTTGTTGTTCCCTTGTTGTGGAAGAAGGGAAGGCTGGCGCAGTTATTTCACCGCGCCCGCCGTCATGCCCATGATCAGGTAACGCTCGAGCGCGATGCCGATAACGGCGAGCGGTGTGATGGCCGCGGTGGCGAGCGCTGCCATCGACCACCAGTTGATGCCTTGTGAGCCGGTCTGGCTCGCCACCATGACAGGGATGGTTTTGGCGTCGGTCGAGGTCAGAAGCGCGGCGAAGAAATACTCGTTCCAGCACAGCACCATTGCAAGGATGAAGGCCGCGACCATGCCCGGCAGCGCGATCGGCATGACGATGCGCAAGAAAGCGCCCCAGATCGACAGGCCGTCGACGAGTGCTGCCTCCTCCAGTTCTACGGGAATGGAATTGAACTGGTCGCGCATGATCCAGATGACGATCGGCAGCACCATCAGCGTGTAGAGCAGGATCAGCCCGACGCGTGTGTCGAGCAGGCCGACTTCCCGGTAGAGCACGAGAAACGGCAAGGCCAGTACCACCGGCGGCAGGATCAGCTGCGACAGGAAGAAGAAGGAGATGTCCTCGTTCCTGAACCAGGCGAACTTGTAACGATAGCGGGTCAGCCCGTAAGCGGCGAGGCTGCCAATGACGATCGCCAGGCTCGAGGCGCCGACCGAAGTGATGACCGAATTCATGAAGCGCTTGATAAATTCGTCGCGAACCGTCGACGTCCGAAAGATCGAGTCCGGAGAGAGGCCGAGTGACCGCCAGCCTTTCCAGTCGGGCTGGAAGTCGACGAACGGAATCAGATGGCCCTGGGTGACGTCGACCGCGGTCTTGAACGAAGTGGTTATCGTCCAATAGATCGGGAACAGACAGATGAAGGCCCAGAAGATGAGCGCGCCGTAGATGAAGACGCGGTTGGCGACGAAGCTCGCCGGCGAACGAATTTCGGAAGCTGCATAGTCCGTGGTCTGAACGCTCATCTTGCCGGCCCGATCAGTTGACGTTGCGCACGAAGCGGCTGGCGAATTTCAGCAGCCAGGTCACGAACACGATGATGATGATCAAATAGGCCATCGCCAGCATCGTGCCGTAGCCGACATTCGATCGATCGCGATATTCGCGGTAGATGAAGCTCGACACTGAATCGGTCGCGCCGCCCGGGCCGCCGGAGGTGACGGTGATGATGATATCGGCGAGCTTCAGCTTGAAGATGATGCGCAGGATGACTGCCGTCACCGAGACCGGCAGCATCAGCGGGAAGGTGACCTGCCAGAAGGTCTGCCATGGGTTGGCGCCATCGACACGCGCCGCCTCGAGCACTTCGCGCGACATCGCCTGCAGGCCGGCGAGCAGCATGATCATCATGAACGGGATGAAGGTCCAGGCGTCGAGCACCATGATCGAGATGCGGGCGGTGATCGGGTTGGAGAAGAAGGCCGGGTTTTCCCAGCCGAGATGCCGCGCCAGCGTGGCGGCCGGCCCGAAGCGGTATTCCATCAACGACTTGCCGATCATCCACGACACCGCTACCGGCGACAGCATCAGCGGCAGCAGGAAGACGACGCGGAAGAATTTTCGCGCCCGGATCTGCGCGTTGAGCAGCAGCGCCAGGCCGAAGGCGATCACATATTCGACCAACACCGCCAGCACGTAGAGCACCATGTTGAACAGCGCGTTGCGATAATAGGCATCGTTCAGCATCTGCCAGAAATTGTCGAGCCCGTTGAACTTCCGGCCGCTGAAAGAACTGAGGTTCCAATCGGTCAGCGCGATGTAGAAGCCGAACAGGGTCGGGAAGATCACCATGGCAATGGTGAACAGCAGCGCCGGCAGCAGGAACAGCGCGCGCTGGCCGTCCTCGCCGCGCGTCAGCACCTGGCCGATGCCGAGTGCGACACCCCACAGCACATAGGCGTAGACCACCGGCCGCCAGCTCTCGAAGCCGATAGCGTCGACATCGCTCTTGTAAAGGATCTGCAGCACGATCACCGCCAGAAGGCCGAGCGTTGCAGCAGCCATCAGCGCCCAGCCAAGCCGTTTGCGGCTCCGTGGTATCAGGTCGGATGGCACGGCGCCTGCCGGCCATTCACTTGTCGACAAAGTCTGGTCAGCCAGGGTCCGGTCAGCCACGCGTCTTGCCCGTTCACAGGAGGCTCGATGACCGGCCGAGCCGGTCGAGGCCAAGTCGGTCAAGCGGAGGTCCGGCGGCTTTGCGCTGCCGGACCAAGTTTCACGATCTCAGCCTACATGCCGAGCGAGGCCTTGTAGAGCTTGATCTGGTTGTCACGGCCGATCTGGTCGGTCAGCTTCTCCCAGGCGGCTGCGATGGCGTCGGCGCCTTCCTGCGCCTTCATCTTGCCGGCAAAGGTGTTGGCCAAAATGTCCTCGGCGGCGCTGTAGTACTGGAAGATGCCGGGGATACGCGGCTCGATCGCCGCGTTCGGATGGTTGTAGCTGTCGGCTTCCGACTTGAGATATGAGCTTATGAACGCTTCGTCGTAGCCCGCCGCCACCCATTCCGGAATGTTGAAATGCGAGTTGCGGTAGGGCTGGAAACCCGACGGATAGGCCGCGCACCAGAGCGACAGGTCCTTGCCGCCGAGATGAGCGGCGGCCGACCAGGCGGCCTTCTTCTTCTTTTCGTCGCTGTCGACGCGCGCCATGACGTAGACGCCCCAGCCGAGATAGGCGCAGTTCGGCGCATGGTTCGGGCCGCTGGCGAGCTTGTCCCACTGGCCGGTCTTGGAGTTATAGACATCGTCCGAGCCCGGCAGGATCGAGAAGCCGGTGACGTCCCCTACGACCGACGAGTCGTTGGTTTTGACGTTCGAGCCAGCGTCCCCCCACCAAACCAGCATCGACCCGGTGCCGCCGAGGAATTGAGAGAAACAGGTCTGGTTCGGGTCGGCATTGATCTGATCTTGCGGTTCGGAAGGCAATGCATCGATCACGTCCTGGATCGCGCGCACCCAGGCCGGGTTGTTGACGCGCGGTTTCATGGTGTCCGGATCGAATAGCCAGGCTTTGTCGTCGGGATGCTTGGCGTAAGCGCTGGCGCGGCTGCCGAGGAAGTAGAAGCCGAAACCGCCCCAGGGCTTGGGCGCATCGAGATAGCCATAGACGTCCTGGCCGTTCACCTGCTTGCCCTTGAGGAACTTGGTAACCGCCTGCACTTGCTGCCAGGTCTTCGGCACGCCCCATTCGCCTTCGCCGCCCCCATCCTTCCAGGCCTTGGCGAGATCGGCATCGGCGAACACATCGGTGCGGTAGTTGAAATTATGCGCGTCGCCGTCGACGGTCACACGATACTGCTTGCCGTTCCATGTGCCGACGGGGGGTTTCAGATAGGCCACCAGGTCGTCCATGTCGATCTGCGTCCTGACCCAGTCGGGCATCTCCGAAGTCAGGCCCTTGCCGCAGACGTCGCCTTCGAACGGTGCGCCCATTTCGACAATGTCGAAGTCGATAGTGTTGGTAGCGATCGCCTGCTGGAGACGCGGATTGTAGTCAGCCTGCGCCAGGTCGATCCAGTTGATCTTGGCGCCGGTATAGGTCTCCCACGGCTTCAGGAAGCCGCGAAACAGCACATTGTGCAGGTTCTGGTTGTTGAGGCCCATGAAGGTGAGTTCGACGCCGGCGAATTCGCCTTCCTTGACATTGGCCTTGGTGGCTCCCAGGCAAAGCTCGCCGACCTGCTGGAAATCGGCATCGGTCGGCTGACCCTTGCCGACGCCCGGAATCTGCAGGATCTGCGCGCGCAGGTCATCGGCGGCCGCGGCCGGGCGCGTCAGGGCGCCAAGCCCGGCGCCAGACGCCGCGGCGAGGGCGGCCATGCTGGCCGCTCCCTTCAGCACGTCGCGGCGGGTGGCCCCGGCGCGGACAAGTTGGTTATAAAGGCTGACTTTCATCTCGTTCCTCCCAGAAGGTCAATTGTGAATTGGTTTAGATGGTGGAGCGCCGATTATGTTCCCCAACGACAGCGACTCCCGTAAATAGCGGCCCGAATTCTCCCTCCCGCGACGCTTGGCATTCAGTACCGGACAAGCGTACCGGTGCGCCCGGAACAGGGTCATAAGCCGGACTCTGTCACTATTCGCACAACGAAGTGCGGTGTCAACGTGAATGGGTTTTTTATCTATAAGAGACCGACTTGCCCTCGCCGTTTGCGTTGTTTAGCTTCACGGCAACCAAAGGGGGAATGATGGCTCAAGTCGCGATCCGCAATGTGGCCAAGGCGTTCGGAACCGTCAAGGTTCTGCACGATGTCAGCGTCGACATCGCCGACGGGCAGTTCGTGGTGCTGGTCGGGCCTTCCGGCTGCGGCAAATCCACGTTGCTGAGGATGGTAGCGGGGCTGGAAACGGTCTCCGGCGGCACCATCGCCATCGGCGAGCGCGTCGTCAACCATTTGCCGCCGGCCAAGCGCGACATTGCCATGGTGTTCCAGAACTACGCGCTCTATCCGCACAAGACGGTCGAGCAGAATATGGCCTTTGCTCTCAAGCTGCGCAAAACCGACCCGGCGGTGGTCACTGAGCGGGTCAAGCGGGCCGCCGACATCCTCGACCTCAATCCCTACCTCAAGCGCTATCCGCGCCAACTCTCGGGCGGCCAGCGCCAGCGCGTCGCCATGGGCCGCGCCATCGTGCGCAACCCGCAGGTGTTCCTGTTCGACGAGCCGCTCTCCAATCTCGATGCCAAGCTGCGTGTCCAGATGCGCACGGAGATCAAGGAACTGCATCAACGACTGAAGACCACCACCATCTATGTCACTCACGACCAGATCGAGGCCATGACCATGGCCGACAAGATCGTGGTGATGCGCGACGGTCGCATCGAGCAGGTCGGCGCGCCGCTGGAATTGTTCGACCGGCCGGCCAACCTGTTTGTCGCCGGCTTCATCGGCTCGCCCTCGATGAACCTGCTCAAGGGCGTAGTGCGCAAGGGCGACAAGCCCATCGTCGAGATCGCCGGGACGCCGTTCCCGATTGCGGCCAAGAGTGCCGCGGAAGATGGCCGCAATGTCGTCTACGGCGTGCGGCCCGAGCATCTCGAAATCCATCCAGATGGTGTTCCGGCGAAGATTTCGGTGGTCGAGCCGACCGGTTCCGAGACTTTGGTGTTCCTGCGCTTCGGCGAAGGCGAGATGGTGGCGCTGTTCCGTGAGCGCCACGACTTCAAGCCGGGCGACACACTGCACCTGAAACCGCGGCTCGACCAGGTGCATCTCTTCGACGCAGAGACCGGCAAGCGTCTCTGATTTCGCCCCAGCAAACTTCGCGAGGAATACCATGCTCAAAGGAATCAATCCCCTGCTCAATGCCGATGTGCTGCAGGCGCTGCGGGCGATGGGCCACGGCGACGATCTGATTATCGCCGACACCAATTTCCCGTCCGATTCGGTGGCGCGCCAGACCGTGCTTGGCCGGCTGCTGCGCATCGACGCGTCGGCGGCCGACGTGGTCAAGGCGGTGCTTTCGCTCTATCCACTGGACACCTTCGTCGACGACGCGGCCGCGCGCATGGAGATCGTCGGCAAGCCGGACGACATTCCCGCCGTGCAGCAGGAAGTACAAAAAGAGATCGATGCCGCCGAGGGCAAGGCCTGGCCGATGATCTCGGTCGAGCGCTACGCCTTCTACGAACGCGCCAAGAAGGCGTATTGCGTCATCCAGACCGGCGAGCGCCGCTTCTATGGCTGTTTTGCCTTCCGCAAGGGCGTCGTGCCACCGGATGCGGAGTAGGGGCATGCCGGCGAAACCGATCGTCATGAAGCCGGTTGTCATATTGGGCGTCTTCGTCGCCGACACGGCCTACCGCGCCGCCCGCCAGCCGCGGATGGGCGAGACGATCCTGGGCACGTCCTTCACGCTCGGCCCCGGCGGCAAGGGCTCGAACCAGGCGGTGGCAGCCGGCCGGCTCGGCGCCGATGTCACCTTCCTTACCCGCCTCGGCGTCGATCCCTTTGCCGATATGGCGAGACAGACTTGGTCGCATGCCGGCGTGAAGAGCGCCGTCATCGACACGCCGGAAAGCTACACCGGTGCCGCCTATATCTTCATCGAGGAGACGAGCGGCAACAACGCGATCATCGTCAGCCCCGGTGCGGCGATGCTGATCTCGCCCGCCGATATCGAGGCAAATGCCGGCCTGATCCGCGCGGCCGGCGTCTTCGTCACCCAGCTTGAGCAGCCGATCGAGGCGGCGATGCGGGCGCTGGAGATCGCGCGCGGGGCAGGGGTGACCACCATTCTCAACCCGGCGCCGGCGGCCAAGCTTCCGGACCGCATCTATACACTTTGCGACTATGTGACGCCGAACGAGACTGAGGCCGAGGAACTGACCGGCATCAAGGTGTCCTCCATCGACGATGCCCGCCGTGCCGCCGACAGTCTGCTGGGGAAAGGCGTGGGCGCTGTCGTCGTGACGCTCGGCGAGAAGGGCGCGCTGCTGCACACGGCCGACCGTTCCGAGCATGTCGCAGCGGTCGCCGCCGGCCCGGTCATCGAGACCACCGGCGCGGGCGACGCCTTCAATGGCGGCCTGGCCGCCGCGCTGTCGAGCGGGATCGAACCCCTGCAGGCGGTGCGCTTCGCCTGCGCCGTCGCCGGCATCTCGGTCACGCGCCCGGGCACCGCGCCGTCCATGCCGACGCTGCAGGAAGTCGAGGCACTGCTCGCCAAGGGGTGAAGCCCGGCGCTGCGGGATGAGACTGTAAGCCGGAGCGAATGGGCTAGACCCGACTCTTGTCCGAGAAGCTATTGTCTTCTGGCTTGACCACAAACAGGCAGGCAGGTCGATGGATGAGCATCAATGCCAGAATTCGAAAGGAATGGACCTGGACTGGGTCACGAAAGAAGATGATTTTTGACAAATCAACGTCGACATTTCTCCGACATCAAGGGCACGTGGCCCTAAGGAGAAATGGCGCGAGTGACGGGGCTCGAACCCGCGACCTCCGGCGTGACAGGCCGGCACTCTAACCAACTGAGCTACACCCGCGCATGGACGAGCACGTGTCAGCCGTGTTCGTCGTTGGGGCGGTGGATAAGGGGTAAGCCACCGGGTGTCAAGCGGACCCGGACAGCATAACAGCAAACAGGAGAAGGTTTTTTGACAAGCCGAACTTTGTTGCCGAAACCGGCTCCCGGCCAAGCCACTGGCCGTTCATTTGGCCTTGCGAAGCCGGTCCTAACTGCTTAAAGGTCCGCCCCGGAGCGGGCGATTAGCTCAGTTGGTAGAGCGCTTCGTTTACACCGAAGATGTCGGCGGTTCGAGCCCGTCATCGCCCACCATTTCCATCGACGTATTCATTCAGGCATTGTCTTTTTGCAATGTCCGGTTCACACGCCTGCACTGTCAGAAAATCGTCCAACTGGCGGTTGGTAGACGCAACTATCTGGCATCGCTTATCATTTCCGCTTGATCGCCCCGCCGCATCGGAAAGACCGTGAAAGAATTCCCTCGGAAGCCTGACAATAACCAAGTAGCACGTGCTCGTCAGGCCACTGAACACGGAACCGCGCTGATTGAAGAGCTTCGCTACACGATCGCCGTATCGCGTCGGCTGATCGAGGCGTCACATTCACTGGTGAAGAGGTCGCAGAGCCAGGGCAGGCCTCTCGAGAGTGATGGTATCGAGATTGGCTAACAGGCACGTGGTCTGTCGACGCTAAGGTCCCCCCGTAGTGCAGATGGACCCTTCGATACTGAGTTGTCCCGGCAAACAAACCAGCGATCGACGCAACTAGTGGTTTCGTGGTTTGTTGCGGTATCTCCGCTCCCAAACGCTTCACGGTCCGGGGTGGGCGCATAAACAGTAGGACTTTGGTCTGATCGAACTTGTCTTTCCCATGGGACCTAAGTCTGATCTGCTGGCTCCTTGGGTGGCAAACGATTGCCGAAAGTTAAAGCTTACAGTAATTTAAGGGAGCACAAAAGAAAGCTAAAATCTTACTGCACATGGGCATGGGTGGGCGCGAAAATATTCCTGGATGGCTTGCGAGTCATCTTCCGGATGATGCGGTGATCGCAGGAGATCTCGCCGATAAGATATCTAAGGAGGCCGAAGGAAACCGGCTTCCGGGCGAACGGGTTGTGGAGACAACCCGTAGCGCAGAAGACACCTTCAAGAAGGAAAAAGGCGAACCGTATCGCCGCGCCACGATTGCGGGAATCTTGGCCAGCGGCTCATTCCTCGCGCTGTTGGTGTTAGCGATCTATCTGCTTTATGTGTTCTCGATCGTGGCCGGGGAAACGGTCGCGAATGTTCCCCTGCCGCCCACAGTGAACTAGTAGCCGCTCCGCCAACACTCGAATTAGCCCCGCACTGTGTTGATGCTGGTGACTTTCGTGTCTGCGGTGGACCACTCGAGGAAGGTTTCGTTCCCGCGGCAAAGGTGTTCACACGGGGTAACTGGCTGCTGCAGAACGGCAGCATTGTACTTCCATCGGCCTCCCGGTTCTTTGCAACTTGGGCGATTGGCTTGTCGCAGATCAGCCTGCAATCGCCGGAGCGTGAGCAATCAGTTTCGCCACATAAACACAACTCTTCGATGAATCAGCGTCCTGCACCACCTCAAATCCAATCGCCTTATAGAACTTCAGCGCAGCATCGTTCTCCGGCATGACTTCGAGGTGAATGCCGGTCGAGCCGCTCGCGGCAAGCCGCTGCTCGAGGAAGGCCATCGCGCGCCTGCCGATGCCTTTCCCGCGCGCTTGCGGCAACAGGTCGATATGGCCATGCGACGGGTAGGCCGCCAGCGCAGGCGGAACAGCGAAATCGGGATGATGGACCCGGTGCCGCGCCCAATCGCTGCCGCGCCAGCGTGAGCTGTCGGGTCCCGGGGCTGCCACGCGCCGCTGCAGCTCCGGGTACCAGTCTGATGCCAGGCTAGCATTGAAAGCGGCTGTTTTGGCTGCGCCAAGCAGATAGCCGGCCGCACCTGTGGGGCCATCGATAATAAAGGCCAGATCAGGTTCGAGGACCTGGTAGGGAATGGTATAGAGCAGGCCGAGCAGGTCCAGGTCGTCCTCTCGGCCGCTGGCGTCCTTGCCGGCATCGCCGGTCTTGAGACAGATCATCGCAAGTGCCGGATGATCGGCGGCGGTCGCCCGGCGCAGGAAGAAACCGCCGCCGAAATCGAGGATCACGGCGGTAGCAGCCGGAAATCCTTGCCCTCGGGCAAAAGCTGCCCGCCGTCGACGATGATGGTCGTGCCGGTGATGTAGCCGGCGTCATCCGAGGCCAGGAACAGGAAGGCATTGGCCACATCGCGTGGGCTGCCGAGACGGCCGAGCGGGATGGCGTCTTCCATGTTCTTGATGAAGACCGCACCGCGATGCTGCTCTATGCCTTCGGTGAGGATGTTGCCGGGCTCGACGCCGTTCACGGTGATGCCGTACCCCGAGAATTCGAGAGCCGCCGAACGGATGAGGCCGTTGATACCGGCCTTGGTCGCCGAATAGTGGCCATGACCGGGGCTGGTGACGTGCGGGCCGGTGATGGAGGAGGTGAACAGCATGCGGCCAAAATGCTGTGCCTTCATCGGCACCAGCGCCGCGCGTGCGGCGATGAAGCTGCCACGCAAGTTCACCGCCATGACCCGGTCCCAATCGTCGGGACTCGTGTTTTCCAGCAATTGCCAAGGATAGATTCCGGCATTCTGCACCATGATGTCGAGCCGGCCGTGACGGTCGAGCGCCAGTGCAACAGCAGCCTCGGCATCGGCCATCTGCGAGATGTCGGTGCGAATGAAGGCGGCGCCAAGCTCGTCCGCAGTCGCTTGCCCGGCCTCAACCTCGGTATCGGCCAGGACCAGCTTCGCGCCCTCCTCGGCAAAGCGCTGTGCGATCGCCTTGCCGATCCCGCGTGCGCTTCCGACGATCAGCGCGACCTTATCTTCCAGACGGCCGGTCATGCCAGCCTCTGGCGAATGGTCTGCTTGAATGCGTCGAGCAGCACGGCGGCGAGCACCAGAAGGCCGTGGATCACCTGGGTGAAGTTGGCCGGCAGGCCCATCAAATTGATCGCCGTGTTGATGGCCGAGAGCAGCAGCACGCCGGCATAGACGCCGGGCAAGGTGCCGACGCCGCCCTTCAGGCTGACGCCGCCGATGACAACCGCGGCGAAGGCATTGAACAACAGGCCGACGCCGAGATTGGCAGTTGCGCCGGAGGTGCGGATTGCCAGCAGCCAGCCAGCAAGACCGGCAATGGCGCCGGCGAGAACGAAGGCTATGACCAAGTTGCGGTTGACGCGGATGCCGGCGCGAAAGGTCGCAGTCTCGTTGCCGCCGATCATGACCAGGTGCCGGCCGAAGGGCGTCTTGGCCATGATCAGCGAGAAGACGATGAAACAGGCGATGGCGATCCAGGCGGTCAGCGGCAGGCCGCCCAGGCGCTGGATGGCGAACCAGCGGATTGCCGGCGCAAGGTCCTGTGCCGAGCGGCCGCCGGAAATGACCAGCACCAGGCCGCGCACCCAGATGTAGGAGGCCAGCGTGATGATGAAGGCACTCATCTTCACCTTCACCACCAGGTAGCCGTTGATGACGCCAATGAGGCCGCCGACGGCAAGCGCGATGAGCAGCGAAACCGGAACCATCAGCCATTGCGGCTGCAACTGGATGCCAAGGCCGATGCCCGACGAGCAGAACAGAATGCCGACCGCCATGGCGCTGAGCGCCGCCACCGATTCGACAGACAGGTCCATATGGCCGGCGATGATGACCAGCGCCAAGCCGATCGACATGACGCCGAGCACGCTCGACGCCTCGATGATGTTCGCGAAAATGCCGAGCTGAAAATAGTTCGGGATAAGGATGGAAAAGACCACCAGCACGAAGACCAGCATGAACCAGACGAGATTGTCGAGGATGAACTCGAGGGTTTGGCGCGTGCGGGGGTTCATCTCAGGATCCGGTTGGCGCCGACCCCGAAAAACCACCCGGTTTTCGGACTATCAGGCGCGGTTGAAAATTGCTGCAGCATTCCCTTGCGCGTCCGTTCGAACGCACCGGAGCTGCAGGGCAGGGCTCCGGGCCGGCATGGCCCGGAGCTTCTGGCGAGTTTGCTATTCGACCGGCTTTATGGTTTCGGTCGGCGGCTTCATGTTGCCCCAGAAGGCCGGGTTATCGACATTTTCCTTGGTGATCGCAGCGCCGGGGATTTTGATGTTCGGCCCCCACGCTTCCTTGGTCAGGGTCGATTTCAGGCCAAGCACGTCATATTCGCCTGGCTTGATCTCCTGCTTGTTGACCACCTTGTCCATGAACATCGCGACCGCCGCAGCCTGGGCGTAGAGCGGCTGCTCGACTTCGGCATTGAGCCAGCCCTTGCGGATCAGGTCGAGGCCGACCGGAGCGCCGTTCGAGCTCATCAGCATGACGTCGCCCGGTTTCTTGCCGGCGGCCTCGAGCGAGGCGACGGCGGCGACCGAAAGATGCGCGGCGTGGCTGAAGATCAGGTCGATGTCGGGGTTGGCGAGCATCTGGTCGGCAACGATGGTGCCCGCGTTACTGGCCTCCCATTGCATGGCCGGCAGCGAGATGATCTTGACGTCCGGGAACGCCTTCATCTTCTCCTCGAAACCCTTCTGGATGTCGAGCGTGTAAGGGTCGCCCGGATCGCCGAGCACCTGCAGGATCTTGCCCTTCACCGAGCCGTTCTTCGTGGTCAGCAGCTTTTGCGCCTGATCGGCGGCGACGTAGCCGATCTCGACGGTTCCGGCCACCGAGGTGAAGTCGGACGGGGTCGAGGTTATCTGGCGGTCGAACTCGACGACCGGGATGCCGGCGGCACGGGCCGCCTCGACCGACGGCTTCAGCGCATTGAAATCGACGGCGGCAAGGATGATCGCCGCCGGCTTCAGCGCGATGACGTCGTTCATTTGCGATTGCTGAGCGTCGGTCTTATTGTCGGCGTTCAGCGTCTTCATCTCGTAGCCGACCTGCTTCAGGAACAGTTCCAGCGCGCTCACCGAGCCGGTCTGGAACTCATCGAGCAATGTCGGCACCATGTAGTAGACGGTGCCCTTCGACTGAGCGAATGCCGGCGTGAGCGTGGCAAAGGCCAGTGCCAGGATACCGAAGACGGAAAGAAGTATTTTCTTCATGTCGTTCGCTCCTCTTGCGCCGGACCCCTCATTTGTCCCTCAGTTCGCCGGTCCGGCACCGGCGAGCGTCTCTCCGGTGATCATGTTGATCACCGCATCGGGACTTGTTTTGTTGCGTGCGACGTCGCCAGCCACGACACCTTGCCGGATCACCACGATCCGGTCGGCGACCTGGAAGGCCTGTTGCATGATATGGGTGATGATGACGACGCCGATGCCCTGGCTCGCCACCTGGCGGATCATGTCGAGGCCGCGCCGCGTCTGCTCGACGCCGAGCGCCGCGAACGGCTCGTCGAGAAGCACCAGCTTGCCGCCAAAATGCACGAACCGATTGAGCTCGATGGCCTGCCGCTGGCCGCCGGAAAGATGCTCGACATTGGTGCGAAGCGAGGGAATGCGGGTGCCGGCGCTGGCCAGTGCCTTTTGTACCACCTGCTCCATCGCGCGCTCGTCGAGTACCGGAATGCCGAGAACCTTCCTGGTGATCTCGCGGCCCATGAAGAAATTGGCGACCACGTCGACGTTGGTGCAAAGCGACAGGTCCTGGTAGACCGTCTCGATCCCCGCGGCCTTGGCCTCGGCGGGAGATTTGGCCAGGAATTCCTTGCCTTCGAACAGCATGCGGCCGGAGGTCGGCTCGAGGCCGCCGGCAATGATCTTGACCAGCGTCGATTTGCCGGCGCCGTTGTCGCCCAGAAGCGCCACCACTTCGCCCTTGCCGATCGAAAAGCTGATGCCTTTCAGCGCTTCGATGGCGCCGTAATTCTTGGCGACGTTGTCGAGCACCAGCAGCGGTTCACTCATGCCGCGATCCCCTTGTTATGCAAGAGATCCCGACCGCGTTCGCGTTCGGCGGTGAAGATCTGGCCGAAGCGCGGCGAAAGCACCCCCGAAACGGCAAGTGCGGCGGCACCGCGCAACACCGCATGCTGGCCGCCGCGTGCGACGCTGACGCGGGGCGTCGTGCGATCGCTTCGCGCCGAGACCGAATTGGGCAGGTGCGCGGCCGCGCCGGCAAGCCTTTCGAGCAGGTCGGTGGACGCCAGCCCGCCGAGGATGATGGTTTCGGGGTCGAACAGGTTTTCGATGATGGTGACGGCGTTGCGGAAGATCGGCGCAATCTCGCTCACCCACTCAGCGTCGGCGATTTTGCGGCGCCGCAGCGCCTCGAGCGAGAGATACCGTTCGAGGCAGCCGCGATTGCCGCACGGGCACGGCTCGCCGCCCGGCACAGCGGGAATGTGGCCGATCTCGCCGGCATTTCCCCAGGCGCCGCGCAATGCGGCCCCATCATGCACCATGACGCCGCCGAGGCCGACACCGAAATAGAGATAATAATATTCGGAATATGCCGTCCCGAGGCCGTAGAGGCGCTCGCCGATAGCCGCCGCCGCCATGTCGGTTTCGAAAAAGGCCGGCAGCCCGGTCGAGGCGGCCAGCCGCTCGCGCAGCGCCACATCCTTCCAGCCGGTCATGGTGGTCGGCCCCACAAAGCTCATGGACTCCACGCCGAACGGTCCGGGCAGCGCCATGCCGATGCCGAGAACGCGGCCACCGGGCCGCAATGCCGTCAATTCGAGCACCATGGCGCCGATCAGGTCGAAAGCGTGGTCGGGCGTTGCATTTGGGGCTTCGCGGTAGGTGCTCTCGATAACATCGCCGCTTAGGTTGATCAGGGCGGCATTGATGCCCAGCGGGGTGACGTGGATGCCGACTGCATAGCCGCCTTCCGGATTGATGCGCAGCGTCGCCGGTGGCAGGCCGCGCCCCTTGGGCTCTTCGCGCAGCGACAACACGTAACCGTGCTCTTCCAGCTCGCGAACGATGGTCGACACCGTCTGCACGGTGAGCCCGACGCGTCTTGCAATGTCGCCGCGGGCAATCGGTCCGTGAAGGCGGATGGATTCGAGCACGATGCGCCGATTATACGGCCGCCCGAACTCCTGATTGGTTCCCCGCAGTGCCATGCCTTGTGCCCCCGAGAGAGGCTAGACTGGCACTGAAGATTTATTCAGTCAAATGGAATTCAAAAATAAAATTGACAGCCCGTGCAGAGCGAACCTGGCGGATGGCCGCTCAGAGGCATGGTCAATAGCGGATGGCACGGCGCTCCAGCAGAACCACGATTGCGAAGATCGCGATTGACAAGGACGACGACAGCACGATCGCCGCATAGAGCCGATCCGATTGATAGTTGAAGGTCGCCTGGATGATGGGCGCGCCGAGGCCCTTATCCGACCCGATCCACTCGCCGACGATGGCTCCGATCACGGCCGTGGCCGAAGCGATTCGTAACGAGGAGAACAGCATCGGCAATGCTCTTGGCAGGCGCAGGCTCCACAAGATCTCCCAGCGCGTGGCCGACAGCACCCGGAACAGTTCGTGCTCGTTGTCGCTGGCCGAGTCCAGCCCGCGGATCATGTTGACCAGCGTCGGGAAGAAGCAGATCACCGCCGCGATCACGATCTTCGGCGTCATGCCGAGCCCGAAGGGAGCAGCCCGGCTCCCTAGAGGTACCGCTCGACCTTCTTGCCGACGGTCAGAAACCGCAGCGGATCGATTGCCTCGCCGTTGTGGCGGACCTCGTAATGCAGATGCGGGCCGGTTGAGCGGCCGCTGTTGCCGGTCTTGCCGATGATGTCTCCGGCATCGAGCTTCTGTCCGACGGCGACGTCGATTTCGCTGAGATGCCCGTAACGCGTCACAAAACCGTTGCCGTGGTCGACCTCGATCATGCGGCCGTAGCCGCCGTTCCAGCCGGCCTTGACGACCACGCCGGCTGCCGTGACCTTGGCCGGCATACCGATCGGCGCCCTGAAATCCATGCCGGAATGCAAGGCGGCCGTACCGAGGATGGGGTCGGTGCGCACGCCGAATGGGCTGGTGACGCTATGGCCGGGCGCGGGGTTGGTGAGCGGCAGCCGCCGCGCTTCCTTTTTAAGATGATCCAGCGCGTCAAGAGCCTCGTCCAACTCCTTGACCTGGCTGTCGAAGACCAACGAGCTGTCGAGTGGTATCAGCGGGCCACCGACGTCGCTCTTTTCGAATTCGCTATCGACGGGCAGGCCGGCGGCCTCAAGCGCCTGTGAGATCGCGTCGGCGCTTTTGTAGGCATTGTCGGCAAGTGTGGCGATGCGGGTGAGCTGCTGGCTCTCGATGGCCTTCAGCGAGTTGTTGATCGAAACGAAGAGCTTGTCCGCCCGGTCGGCCGCACTTTCGCTCGGCAGCGGATCGGCGCGGGTCGACCACAGTGAGAACGGCCTGGTGTCGTCAACGCCCACAGGAGCGGCAAGGGGGGCAGCAAGGCTGGCGACGGAATAGGCCATCGGCTGGATGCTGCCGGTCGCGTCGGCATGTTCGTCCGGCTTTGCCGTCGGCACGGGCGGCGTTGCGACCTGGTTTTCGGCTCGTTCGAGGATCGGGCCGAGGCGGCCGTGACGCAGGCTGAGCTGGCTCTGCCGTTCCAGCAGCTGGCTGACCTTGGTTTCCATCAGCTGCTGATCGAGTAGCTGGCGGCTGGTGATGCGGTCGACCTGGCTGCGCAGTGCCGAGATGCGGTCTTCGTAGGCCTGCTGCATGCGCGCCTGCCGCGCCGTCGTGGCGCCGATCAGATCGTCGCGCAGCACCAGATAAGAGGTCGCCAGCAGGTAGCCGATGACGATCGCTGCCAGCGCCGAGCCGCAAAATGCCGCAAGCCACGGGCGTATGGTGAAATGCCTTATCTGGTCGCCCCGGGCGATGATGACCGTGTGGGGCTCTTTGCGTCTGCCGAAGACCGCTGACTGACTGGCTACGTTCACGGGACCAAGCTTTCGTTACGACACCAACGACGAGCCTGATTACACATTATTAGGGTTAACAAAGTTTTGCCGGATCGAACGACAGGCAAAGGTCTTCGCGTAAAACGGGTATCGCATTGCAACGGCCTGGCGCAGCTCTCAAAGCGCGCGAACCGCCTCCAGCACCTCTTCGGCGTGCCCCTTGACGCGGACGTTGCGCCAGATCCTGGCGATGCGCCCGTCGCGGCCGATCAGGAACGTCGCCCGCTCGACTCCCATATAGGTGCGGCCGTAGAGCTTCTTTTCCACCCACAAATGGTAAGCCTCGATCACTTTGCGCTCTTCGTCGGCGACAAGATCGACGCTCAGATCGTACTTCGCCTTGAATTTGTCGTGTTTCTTGGCGCTGTCCGGCGAGAGCCCGATGACGACAGCGCCGGCCTTTTCGAACTCTGGCTTCAACTGCGAAAAGCCAATCGCCTCGTTGGTGCAGCTAGTGGTGTCGTCCTGTGGGTAGAAATAGAGTACGATGGGTTTTCCCAGCACTGCGGCGAGGCTGAGTGAACCGCCGCCGTCGCGTGGAAGATCGAATTGCGGCGCAACATCGCCCACGTCGAGGTCAGCCATACCGATGCCCTTGTTTGAAGTTACGCGCCAGGCTGCACCGATATAATGTCGAGCGGGGATTCGTCCACGATCGAATTCGTTTCAACGGAAGATTGCGTGGATCAGGAGCTACCGCAGCACGAGAAGATCAGGTTCAGGCGTGACGAGATCACCGACCTGGGAACCTTTCCGTCCGCGTGCCGCGTCCCGCCGCTCGGCCAGGCGTCGATTGGTCGCGGCGTCCGTTTGATGGCGCGGCTGTTTGCCGGCCTCGTCGCCCTTGTGCTGCTGGCTGCCGCCGGCGTCTACGCGATCGGCGTGTCCGGCTTCGGCTCGGAGCGGCTTCGCGCGGAAGCCGAAACGGCAATCGAGAAATTGGCAGGCTTCGATGTCGACGTTGCCGTCGGGCCGGCCCGGCTGACGCTTGACGGGTCGAGCTTCATTGCGCTGCAGGTCAGCGACGTCAGCCTCAAGACCGCCGACGGAACACCGATGGCCGACGCCGGCCGGGTCCGCTTTGGCATCCGGCTGATCCCGTTGCTTTCGGGCGAGGTGCGGCTGACCAGCGCCCGGATTTCCGACGCGCACATCGTCATGGCGGCAATGCCGTCCGGCGGTAACTGGACGGCGGAGCTGCGCAACCAGGACGGCCTCATCGATCCGGAAAAACTTTCCGCCGCCGTCTTCGCCAACCTCAACCGTGCGCTTGATGCGGTGCGCGAGGATTCGATGCGCCAGATCGATCTGCGCAACGTCGAGCTGGCACTGCCCGAGGCCGGATCGGTCGAGTCGGTCACCATCGCCGACGCCTCAGTCTCGCAATCGGGACCGGGAAGCATGGAGTTTTCATCCGACGCGGATGTCGACGGCAGGGCGCTCACCATCGCCGCTTCCGCCACCCGCGATCCGGCGACGCGACGCATCACCACGCTGGACGCCAGTATCCAGGCAGCGGACGCCGACACTGCGGCAGGTGGCAAATTGGGTGCGATCGCCTTGAAGCTGGCGGGGTCGGAAGGGACCGGCGACAACGGTTCGCGGCTGACCGCTGCCCTGTCGCTGACCGGATCGGTGCTCGATCTCGGTTCGCGCGGCCTGCTTCCGGCCGATATCGATCTCGATGCGACGCTCGTCGCCGGGTCGAACAAGATCCAGGTCGACAGTTTGCTGCTGAAAACCGGCCGCTCGACCTTCGATTTCGCCGGTTCGATCGGGCCGAAGCCGGCTACCGGCACAGCCGGCGAGGAGCCATCCTATCGTTACGACCTGACCAGCGACGGTTCGACCCTGGCGCCTTCGGATTCGCCGGAGCCGGCGCTCAGCTTCATCGCCCGTATTGCCGGCGTCTACCAGCCGACGAGCCAAAAGCTGATCGCCGAGCAGATCGGCGTCCGGTCCGGACCCGGCAGCGAAGTGCTGGGCACGGCTTCGGTTTCATTCGTCGCCAACCAGGCGCCGGGCATATCGGTGGCGCTCAATGTCCACGACATGCCGGTCTCGCACGTCAAGCAATTATGGCCGTGGTTTTCGGCGCGCAATGCCAGGCTGTGGGTGCTTAAGAACCTGTTCGGCGGCCGCGTCGTCGATGGCAGCCTGCAGTTCCAGGTCGTACCCGGACGGCTCGGCAACGGCGTGCCGCTTTCCGCCAATGAAGTGTTCGGCCGGTTCCAGGTCGAAGGATCGCGCTTCGATACGGCCGGCCGCATTCCGCCGATCCGCGATGCCGTCGGCGTCGTCGGCTTCCACGGCAACGACGTCGACGTCGCGCTGTCGTCGGGCAGCGTCTATATACCGAGCGGCCGCACCGTGGCGGCAAGCAACGGCACGCTCACCGTCAAGGCGGCGAACCATCCGCCGGTGATCGGCGCGCTCGACATCGATGTCGCCGGCGAGGCGCCGGCAATCGCCGAACTGGCATCGTTTGACCCGATCAACGCCATGCGCCATGTCGGCCTGCTGCCGGACGACCTGTCCGGCACGGTGACCGGCCACGTCAAGGCTGATATTCCGCTGCAGTCCGGTGTCGACTCGTCCAAACTTGATTGGCTGGTGGCGCTCGACTACAAGGACCTGTCGCTGACCAAGCCGTTCGAGGGCCAGACGGTCAGCCATGCCGACGGCTCGATCACGGTCGCGCCCGACCGGGCGGTGATCTCGGCCAAGGCACTGCTCAACGGGATTCCGGCCGAGCTCGACCTGATTGAGCCGCTGAGGGATGGCGGCCCGCCGCGCAGTCGTAAAGTAGCGCTGGTGCTCGACGACAAGACGCGCGCCACCGCCATGCCTGGCCTGTCGACGCTGCTTTCCGGAACCATCAAGGTGGCGATCGACAAGAGCGGCGCCGGCAACCAGAACGTGTCGGCCGACCTGACCAATGCCAGGCTGGACATTCCCTGGGCCGGCTGGAGCAAGGGCCCCGGCATTCCCGCCAAGGTCGTCTTCGCCATGGCGAAGACCGGTGACACCACGACGCTGTCCAATTTCGAACTCGACGGCAAGACCTTCTCCATCGACGGCAGCGCCGTGCTGGTCAACGGCGCCTTGTCCTCGGCCCGGTTCAGCAAGGTCACGTTGAACAGGGGCGACGACGTCGCCGTCTCGGTGAAGCGGTCGGGCAAGGCCTATGCGGTCGAGGTCAGCGGCAGCGCGTTGGACGCACGCTCGCTGATCAAGCAATTCACGTCCGATGTCGATACCGCGACCAAGACCACCGGCGTCGATGCGATCTCGGTCAGCGCCGACGTCAGCTCCCTGACCGGCTTCCACGACGAGGTGCTGTCGAATTTGAAGCTCGATTACAGCGCCGCCGGCTCCAGAGTGAACGGGCTCAAGGTGAGCGCCACCGCAAGTTCGGGAGCCGCGATCACCGTCAGCAACACGACCGGCGGCGGCCTGCGAACGCTCAACATGAAGTCGGCCGACGCCGGCGCCATACTGCGCTTCCTCAACATCTACGAGCATATGGAAGGCGGCTCGATCACGTTGGCGCTCACCGGGGCCGGCGACGGGCCGATGAAGGGCCAGGTCGACGCCAGGAATTTCGTTGTCGTCAACGAGCCGAAGCTCGCCTCGATCGTGTCGACGACGCCGGCCGGCGACAGCCGCAGCCTCAACGAGGCGGTCAAAGGCAATCTCGACACGTCGAGGGTGAAATTCGAGCGCGGCTTCAGCGAGATCGACAAGGGCAGTGGCTATCTGAAGCTGCGCAACGGCGTGCTGCGCGGCCCGCGCATCGGCACCACCTTCCAGGGCACGCTCTACGACCAGAACAACAACATGGACATGACCGGCACGTTCATGCCGGCCTACGGCGTAAACCGCATCTTCGGCGAACTGCCGCTGATCGGCGCGCTGCTCGGCAACGGCCGCGACCGCGGCCTGATCGGCGTCACCTACAGGCTCAAGGGCAACGCCAACAAGCCCAACCTGGAGGTCAATCCGCTATCGGTGATAGCGCCCGGGATTTTCAGGTCGATCTTCGAGTATCGGTGAGGTCAAAACCCAATTACCTCGAGCGACCGAGTTTTGATCTCAAGCGGCCGCTCGTCCGCCCGCGAATTCACGCCCATGATCCAAAGGCGACTGACGTCAGCCCGGGCTTAAATGGCCGCTTTGCGCCGCAATCTCGGCCATTGAGGTGACTGTTACCATTGCCTGACAGCAGACATAGTTAGTGACCATGATGGAGGTCGCGGTTGCGCCATTTCTGGACATTCGGAACTAGCCATAAAGCAGACGTCGGTGCGAGTTCAGGATCACTCCTCGCCAGCGTGCCTTCGAGGAACGGCATTCATGATGGCCTCCGCCAGTTCTTCGAGGACGGAGGTATCGCCGTTCGATGCGGCAAATAGCCTGAACTCCGCTTCTGGTAACTCTGGCAGACCGTAGATTTCGGGTACCCTGACCAGGCCGTTTCTCAGCTGACTGGCAATCATCGGCGCTACAGCAAAGCCTGAGATGGCAGCCGCCCTCAGGCTGGAGTTGCTTGCGCAGATCATCACCGTGCGCTGGCTGATCCCGGCCTTGGCAAGCCGTTCAAGAGCAACTTCCCTGTAGGGGCAAGGTTCCGGCAACACAGCCAACGGCAGCGGGTCCGGAAGATTCACGCCGGTACGATCCGCCCATGCCCAGACAAGAGGCTCGCGCCACAGGAGGCGCCCCATCTCCTCACCCTCACATTGTGATCCGAGCACCAGTTCGATGTTGCCCTCCTTCATCTTCGAGAGGAGCGCACTCGGAATCCCGACTTGCACCTCGACCTGCAATCCGGGGCGATCAGCGCCGAATGCCTGCAAGGCGCGAAGGATGGGGACCTGTGCGAAGTCTTCCGAGAGGCCGACGCGAACCCTGCCGTGAAAGGGTGCCTGCGCCAGATCGGCCAAAGCATCCCGGTTAAGGGCGAGCATCGCCCGGGCATAGGCGAGCAGGCGCTCGCCATCGGGTGTCATCTCCAGCGAGCGCGTCGTCCTGTTGAGTAAGGGCTTTCCGACCTGCTCCTCGAGACGGCGCAGGTGCCCACTGACGGCCGACTGCGTAAGGTTCAGTCGCGCTCCTGCCCGACTGAAGCCGCCCTCGTCGAACACGGCGACGAACGTCCTGAGCAGGACCAATTCCAACATATATTCTGATCCATTATTAATATCATCGATAATCTCAATTTCTATATCGAATTGAAATATGACGCAATGTGGTTCGTCACAATGAGCAAGGGTGGTCCATGACCAAGCTACTGCATATCGTTTCCTCGCCCCGCAAGGAGCGTTCCGCCTCGCGTGAGGTCGCCGACGCCTTTGTTCAAACCTATCGTGCTCGGCGACCCGACTTGGAGATTTCAACGCTCGACCTATGGGATGTCGACCTCCCCGAATTCGGTGAGGACGCGATGTTGGCCAAATATGCGGGGCTCAGCGGCACGCCGCTTACCCCTTCTCAACAGCAGGCATGGGCCACATTGCAAGAGTTGGCGCAACAACTGCACTGGGCGGATATTGTCCTGCTGTCGACGCCTCTGTGGAATTTCAGCATTCCCTACAAGCTCAAGCACTTCATCGACCTAGTATCGCAGAAGGATATCCTTTTCTCGTTCGATCCTGAACACGGGTTCGGAGGACTGCTCAGGGATAAGATCGCAGTGGTCGTCTATGCGCGAGGTCTCGACTATGCGTCGCAATCCATCACTCCGGCGCAGCGCTTCGACTTTCAAAAACCTTATATACAAGCGTGGTTGCGCTTCATCGGTATCGAAGATGTCCGCAGTCTAATCATCCAGAAGACCCTCTTTGGACCCGATATTGATCATGCGGCTCGCCAGGATGCGCGAGAGGCCGCGTCACGGCTGGCGGAAGACCTCCTGTCACGCACAACAGAGGCGATTGCATGATTATGAAGCGCTTGCTGCGGACAAGCGCGTTGATAACCCGTTCTGACCCCAGCTTGCACGTGCATCCCCGTCCACCGGGCGTAACAATTTTGGAGAACGGACGTCCGCAACGTCGCCTAAGCCGGGGCAGGCGCACCGATTCTACCTACGTCCGCTTTCAGGCAATGGATCAGTCCCGGCAAGGACCGTTTTGGATCAGATCAGGAGGCTGCTCGCGCGGAACTTAATGTCAGCTTGTATAGATCTCGCTTCTACGAGCAGCCGGTCCGCTTCCGGCCCCGAACAAGACGTTCGTCGAAGCGCCGCAGAACGTCCGCAATTTGCGCTACCTGCTCCTTCCGATCGATGAGACGAATGGCATCTCGGCCATTTCTCGGGAGCTAGCTGATTAACCTCGGCCGTGATTCCGAACCTAAGGTCCAGCGCCGCAAGATGAAACCGGTTTCGGAAAAGATCTAACAGGAAGGGCGGGCCCTGGTCAGACCGGCCGCACCAGAACGTGCTTCTTCTTGCCGAGCGACAGCTTTGCGACGTTTTCCTGGCCCACATCCTGCAGCGTCACCATCCGGCGGTCGTCTGACACCGGCTGGTCGTTGAGGCGCACGGCGCCGCCCTGGATATGCCGCCGCGCCTCGCCGTTGGACGCAGCCAGCCCGGCGGTGACGAACAGCGACAATATGCCGACGCCGGCTTCAAGTTCGGCCCTGCCCACCTCGACTGTTGGCAGTGTTTCGGCGAGCGCCCCTTCTTCGAACGTCTTGCGCGCCGTTTCGCTGGCCTCCTCTGCCGCCCCGCGGCCATGCAGCATGGCGGTGATTTCGGTGGCGAGGATCTTCTTGGCTTCGTTGATCTCCGAGCCGCCGAGCCGTTCGAGGCGCGCGACCTCGGCGAGCGGCAAGGTCGTGTAGAGCTTGAGGAAACGGCCGACATCGGCATCCTCGGTGTTGCGCCAATATTGCCAGAACGCGTACGGGCTCAACATCTCCGCATCGAGCCAGACCGCGCCCGAGGCCGACTTGCCCATCTTGGCGCCAGAGGAGGTGGTGAGCAGCGGCGTCGTCAGCGCATAAAGCTGCGCGCCTTCCATGCGATGGCCGAGATCGATACCGTTGACAATGTTGCCCCACTGGTCGGAGCCGCCCATCTGCAGCCGGCAACCGAGGCGCTTGTAGAGCTCGACGAAGTCGTAGGCCTGCAGGATCATGTAGTTGAATTCGAGGAACGACAGCGACTGCTCGCGATCCAGCCGGAGCTTGACCGAATCGAAGGCCAGCATGCGGTTGACCGAAAAATGCCGGCCGACATCGCGCAGAAAATTGACGTAGTTGATATCCATCAGCCAGTCGGCATTGTTGATCATGACGGCGCCGTTCGGGCCGCTGCCGAATTTGAGGTAGGGCGTGAAGTTGCGGCGGATGCCGGCGAGATTGTTCTCGATATCCTGCGGCGTCAAAAGCTTGCGCGCCTCGTCCTTGAACGACGGATCGCCGATCATCGAGGTGCCGCCGCCCATCAGCGCGATCGGCCGGTGGCCGGTCTGCTGCAGCCAGTAAAGCATCATGATCTGGATCAGCGACCCGGCATGCAGGCTCCTCGCGGTGGCGTCGAAGCCGATATAGGCGCTCACCGTTTCCGTGGCGAAAAGCTGGTCGAGGCCGGCATCGTCCGAGGTCTGGTGGATGAAACCGCGCTCGCTCATGGTGCGCAGGAAATCGGATTTGAAGGCGGACATTTTCTTTCCCGAAAAGCTTCCGGCCGAACGCGGCCCGGCTATGCATGAAGGCGGGCGTTTAGCACTCAAGCGCGATCAGCAAAAGTGGAATCCGGTTTTGCGTCCGCGCGGATACCGTGCGGCCTGCTTGCGTCGTTGTTTCGGCTGGCGTAATGAGGCGCCGCGCCAGCGGGGCTATTCCTCTGGACCGCGCGGCATCGATCGAATGCCATATCCTGTGACAGAGTCGAGATGCCGGAGATATCCATCGTCATTCCTTGCCGGAACGAGGCGGCGAACCTGCCGCTTCTGCTCGACGAGATCGGCACTGCCATGGCCGGGCGGGACTTCGAGGTCATCGTCGTCGACGATGGCTCGACAGACGATACGCCTTCGGTGCTTGCCGCAGAGGCAGCGCTTCGCCGGTTTCCGCTGCGCCATCTCAGGCATGAAAAATCCGCCGGACAATCGCTCTCGGTGCGCTCAGGCGCCTGGGCGGCGCGTGGCGATATCGTCGCCACCATTGACGGCGACGGTCAGAACGACCCCGGTTACATCCCGGTGTTGATCGACGCGCTGCGGCAGGCTGGTCCCGAAGTCGGGGCCGCGCAGGGACAGCGTCTGAAGCGCCGCGACAGCAAGATCAAGCAACTGGCGTCGCGTTTTGCCAACGGGCTGAGAAAAGCCATCCTGCACGACGAGACGCGGGATACCGGCTGCGGCCTCAAGGCGATTCACACCGACATTTTGCGGAAATTGCCCTTCTTCGACGGCACCCATCGCTTTGTTCCAGCGCTGGTCATCCAGGAGGGCTACCGCGTCGTCCATTGCGATGTCGTCGACCGCTCCCGCCGTCACGGCAAATCGAATTACGGCATCTTCGATCGCGGCCTTCAGGGCGTGCTCGATCTTGCCGGCGTCTGGTGGCTGCGCCGCAGGCGCCGCAGAATGCCCAAAGTAGAGGAAATCAGGCATGGGTAACGTGCTTCAGGAATTGGCGACCTGGCTTCACGATGTTTTCGTCAAGCAATTCGATGCCTGGGTACTGCTCGGCTTCGTCGCCCAGTTCTTCTTCACCATGCGCTTTCTGGTGCAGTGGGTGGCGTCGGAAAAAGCCAAGCGCAGCGTCGTGCCGATTGCCTTCTGGTTCTTTTCGCTGTTCGGCGGCGGCCTGCTGCTGATCTACGCCATCCAGCGTCAGGATCCGGTGTTCATCGCCGGCCAGGCCATGGGCCTGTTGATCTATATCCGCAATCTCTGGCTGATCGCCAACGAGCGCAAGGCGGCGATGACCAAGGTCGATTGAGCCCGCCACCGCCTGAACCGGTCGAGCAAGCAACCCAGATTACTTGCCGTCCAGCCCGCCGTAGGACCTTACCAGATGGACCATGTCGGCCGAGTTGGCGGTCTCGCTCTCGAGCCCCTCGGCGACACCGATGCGGTCGGCGGCCGGGCGGTTCTGGCTGACTTTCCACTTGCCGCTGATTTCGGTGATTTCGATTTCCAGGCCGACGATGCCCTTGATCTGTGACTGGATGAAGGGTGCCGGCGCGTCGGTCACCGCCCATGGCGCCGAGCGGCTGCCCTCCTGCGACATCGTCAGATCGGAAATCTGCTCGGCCAGCCAATCCTGGTCTTCGATCACCGTGACGATGCCGCGCACCTGGACGATGGCGTAGTTCCAGGTCGGTACCACCTTGCCGGTTTCACGCTTGGTCTCATACCAGGACGGCGTCACATAGGCATCGGCGCCCTGGAAGACGACCAGCACCGGCGCCAGGGGATTGTCGGCCAAAAGCCGCCATTGCGGATTGGCCTTGGCCAGATGGGCGCGCAGCCTGCCGTTCGGCGGCACATCCGCGTTGAGCAGGGAGGGCGCGTCTAGAAGAAAGGGAATTGCGTTGGCGATCGGCCCCTCGGCGCCGTTCGAGACCAGCAGGCCAAGCGGATGCGACCGGATCAGCCCGTGCAGGACGTCCTGCCGGGTTTCCTGGAAGTGGGGCGGTTGGTACATCGCCGACTATCTCAGCCGCTTCGGCCGTGGGTCGGACAGTTCCCCGGCCAGCCGGCGGTCGAGGTAGTCCGCGCATTCCTCGATCAGAAGCTCCGCATGGTTGGCAAAGAAATGGTTGGCGCCGGGCAAGGTCTTCTGGGTGATGGTAATGCCTTTTTGCGTGTGCAGCTTGTCGACCAGGCCCTGCACGTCCTTGGGCGGCGCGACCTTGTCGGCGTCGCCGTGGATGATCAGGCCGGACGACGGGCATGGCGCCAGGAACGAGAAATCATAGGTATTGGGCTGGGGCGCGACCGAGATAAAGCCCTCGATCTCCGGCCGGCGCATGAGAAGCTGCATGCCGATCCACGAGCCGAACGAATAGCCGGCAACCCAGCAACTCTTGGAATCCGGATGCAGCGACTGCACCCAGTCGAGCGCTGCCGCAGCGTCGGACAACTCGCCGGTGCCGTGGTCGAACTCTCCCTGGCTGCGGCCGATGCCGCGGAAATTGAAGCGCAGCGTGGTGAAATTGCGCTTCTGGAACATGTAGAAGAGGTCGTAGACGATCTTGTTGTTCATCGTGCCGCCGAACTGGGGGTGCGGGTGCAGGACGATGGCAATCGGCGCGCTCTTTTCCTTCGAGGGCTGATAGCGACCCTCCAGACGGCCGGCCGGACCGGTGAAAATGACCTCAGGCATGAAATACTCCACTTGGCATAAATTGCGCGGCGCTCGGAACAACTTTTCCTCTGGCCCCAGTTTTCCCTAGGCCTTGACGCAGGGCGAGCGTCTTTCTAGAAGCTAGTTTAGAATTGTTCAAAACTGGGCGGCCAAAACTGTGGCTCGGCCACCCGCGCCGCAAGCCGCGTAAATAGGACGTCTTGCCTTGCAATTTCAAGGAAAATAACGCGCTATCTTCGCGGAACGGCTTTTGAAGGGACCAGTTGGACGGAAATGGCCGGAGCACGCGCCTATCTCGACTACAATGCCAGCGCGCCGCTGCTTGCCGCCGCGCGCGCGGCGGTGGTCGCTGCGCTCGACGTCGCCGCCAACCCGTCCTCCGTCCATGCCGAGGGCCGCGCTGCGCGGCGGCTGATCGAGGATGCCAGGCGCAAAGTGGCGCGACTGGTCAACGCCAGGGCCGCGCATATCGTATTCACCTCCGGCGCGACGGAAGCGGCCTCGACGCTGCTGGCGCCGGACTGGCAGATGGGGCGCGGTGCTGTCCGTATGAGCCGGCTCTATGTGTCCGAGGCCGATCATCCTTGCCTGCTGAACGGCGGGCGTTTCCCAGCGGCACAGGTGACACGGATCGGCGTCGACGCCGACGGCGTCGTCAGGCTCGACGTTTTGGCCGAGGCTCTCGCCCAGCATGACAAGGCCGAAGGCTTGCCGCTGGTGGCCATCCACGCTGCCAACAATGAAACCGGCGTGATCCAGCCGGTCGGCCGCATCGCCGAAATCGTCAAGGCGGCGGGTGGCATCCTGGTTGTCGATGCCGTGCAGGCAGCCGGCCGCATTCCGCTCGATATCTCGGCGGGTTACGGTGATTATCTGATTCTTTCCTCGCACAAGATCGGCGGCCCCAAGGGCGTCGGCGCAATGGTCGCGGCGTCGGATCTGATGATGCCGAAGCCGCTGGTCAGCGGCGGTGGCCAGGAAAAAGGCCATCGCGGCGGCACCGAAAACCTGGCGGCGATTGCCGGGTTTGGTGCGGCCGCTAGCGAAGCGTCTGCCGGCTTGCAAACGATCGAAGCGGTGCGGCAGCGTCGCGACGAAATCGAGGCGATCGTTAAAACGCTTGTTCCGGACGCCGAAATCTTCGGGACCGGCGCTGCAAGGCTTGCCAATACCACATTCTTCGCTATTCCCGGCATCAAGGCCGAGACGGCGCAGATCGCCTTCGACCTTGCCGGTGTGGCGCTGTCGGCCGGATCGGCCTGTTCGTCGGGCAAAGTCGGGCCGAGTCACGTGCTGAAAGCCATGGGTTACGGCGATAGCGTTGGCGCGTTGCGCGTGTCCATCGGCCACGCGACCAGCGCCGAGGATATCGAGCTGTTTCGCGCGGCGCTGGCGACGATCGTTGCACGGCAAGCCGGTAGGGAAAAGGCGAACAGGGAAAAGGCCGCCTGAGCGCGGCGAAGGAATATTTGGGCCTTGTGGCCTGGTAGAGCCGTGCGTTCGAATTTGGCCGGGTGAATTTCCGGCATGAACGCACTATATGAAACTTACGCCGCCGCGGGTGCCCAAGGGTGCTCGTTCGCGGTGCCATAGTTTGAAAACTGCCGGGCCTTGACCCCGGCGTGGATGGAGAACGCTGATGCCTGCTGTGCAGGAGACGATCGATCGAGTTCGAAAGATCGATGTCGACCAGTATAAATACGGATTCCAGACCGAAATCGCGATGGACAAGGCCCCCAAGGGCCTGAGTGAAGACATTATCCGCTTCATTTCGGCCAAGAAGGACGAGCCGTCCTGGATGCTGGAATGGCGCCTGGAAGCCTATCGCCGCTGGCTGACGCTGGACGAGCCGAAATGGGCGCGCGTCCACTATCCCAAAATCGATTTCCAGGACATTTATTATTACGCGGCGCCCAAGAGCACGCCCGGCCCGACTTCGCTCAGCGAGGTCGATCCCGAACTGCTGAAGGTCTACGAGAAGCTCGGCATTCCGCTCAGGGAACAGGAAATTCTCGCCGGCGTGCAGAAGACCGATGCCTCGGAACTCGAGGAAGCCAGCGACAACGTCTACAAGTCCGGCCGCGTCGCCGTCGATGCGGTGTTCGATTCCGTCTCGGTCGTGACCACTTTCAAGAAGGAACTGGCGCAGGCCGGCGTCATCTTCTGCTCGATCTCGGAAGCGATCCGCGAGCATCCGGAGCTGGTGAAGAAATATCTCGGCTCGGTGGTGCCGACCACCGACAATTTTTACGCCACGCTGAATTCAGCCGTGTTCACCGACGGTTCGTTCGTCTTCGTGCCCAAGGGCGTGCGCTGCCCGATGGAATTGTCGACCTATTTCCGCATGAACGAGAAGAACACCGGCCAGTTCGAGCGCACGCTGATC
Source organism: Mesorhizobium sp. M0833 (assembly GCF_040319905.1). NCBI lineage: Bacteria > Pseudomonadati > Pseudomonadota > Alphaproteobacteria > Hyphomicrobiales > Phyllobacteriaceae > Mesorhizobium > Mesorhizobium sp. M0833. The sequence continues at coordinate 123,726 of NZ_JAMYOQ010000012.1, forward strand.
ATCGCCGAGGAGGGGGCTTACGTCTCCTATCTCGAAGGCTGCACGGCGCCGCAGCGTGACGAGAACCAGCTTCACGCCGCGGTGGTCGAACTGATCGCGCTCGACGATGCCGAGATCAAATATTCGACGGTGCAGAACTGGTATCCCGGCGACGCCGAAGGCAAGGGCGGCATCTATAATTTCGTCACCAAGCGCGGCGACTGCCGCGGCCATCGGTCGAAGATTTCGTGGACGCAGGTCGAGACCGGTTCGGCCATCACCTGGAAATATCCGAGCTGCATCCTGCGCGGCGACGATTCCAGCGGCGAGTTCTATTCGATCGCGGTGTCGAACGGCTACCAGCAGGTCGACAGCGGCACCAAGATGATCCATCTCGGCAAGAACACGTCGAGCCGCATCATCTCCAAGGGCATTGCCGCCGGCTTCTCGCAGAATACCTATCGCGGCCAGGTCTCGGCGCACCGCAAGGCGACCAACGCCCGCAACTTCACCAACTGTGACTCGCTCTTGATCGGCGACCAGTGCGGCGCGCACACCGTGCCCTACATGGAAGCCAAGAATTCGACCGCGCAGTTCGAGCATGAGGCGACGACGTCGAAGATTTCCGAGGATCAGAAATTCTACGTCATGCAGCGTGGCATTCCGGAAGAAGAGGCGATCGCGCTGATCGTCAACGGTTTCGTCAAGGACGTCATCCAGCAGCTGCCGATGGAATTCGCCGTCGAGGCGCAGAAACTGATCGGCATCAGCCTCGAGGGGAGCGTGGGGTGATGAGCTCTGGCTTTGCGTTGTCATCTCTGAGCTTGGCACTGTCATCCTCGGGCCTTGCGCCGTCACCCTCGGATTTGGCGCCGTCGTCACTGAGTTTTGCGCCGTCATCCTCGGGCTTGTCCCGAGGATCCGCTGTCCAACAGAGGTGTGGCGCGATCCGTATTGAGAGGCCGGTAGATCCTCGGGACAAGCCCGAGGATGACGGAGCGAAACTCAGTAACGTCGGCGCAAAGTTCAAAGATGACCGCACAGATTTTAAGGATGGCGGTGCCTTGCGTAGGTCGTCAGCAGGAAAATGACCGGCTTTGTTTACATGATGTCCGATAAGCCGCGTGGAGTTATCTACACTGGCGTAACCAGTGATTTGCATGCGCGAGTGTGGGAACACCGTAATGATGTGCACCGGGGTTTTACCTCGAAATACAAGGCAAAGAATCTGGTTTGGTTTGAGCGGCACCCGAATATCGTTCTCGCGATTCAGCGCGAAAAGTCTTTGAAGCGCTATCTCCGCGAATGGAAGACGAATCTGATTGAAGGTCTAAACCCGACTTGGCTGGATTTGTATGAGAGCATTGATGAGATTGAGAATGTCTATCAGCCTCATCCGAGCACGATGATGTGGAGTAACTACAATTAAAAGACCGGTGGATGTTTGAGTACTGCGGCCGGGCGCCGAAGCCTTGAAGCAGTTGTTAAATCGAGTTTAGCCGGGCAGACGGCTACGGATAGGACGAATGGAATGCTTGAAATCAGAAACCTCCATGCCCGTATCGTCGATGACGGCACCGAGATCATCCGCGGCCTGAATCTTTCGGTGAAGGCCGGTGAGGTCGCCGCCATCATGGGGCCGAACGGCTCGGGAAAATCGACGCTGTCCTATATCCTTGCCGGGCGCGAGGATTATGAGGTCACCGAGGGCGACATCCTCTACAACGGCCAGTCGATCCTCGACATGGATCCGGCCGAGCGCGCTACCGCCGGCATCTTTCTCGCCTTCCAGTACCCGATGGAGATACCGGGCGTGGCGACGATGGAATTCCTGAAAGTGGCGATGAACGAGCAGCGCAAGGCGCGCGGCGAGGAACCGCTGAAGATCCCGGAATTTCTGAAGCGCGTGAAGGAAGCTGCCGCCTCGCTCAACATGGACATGGCGATGCTGAAGCGGCCGCTCAATGTCGGCTTTTCCGGCGGCGAGAAGAAGCGCGCCGAGATCTTGCAGATGAAGCTTCTCGAGCCGAAGCTTTGCGTCCTCGACGAGACCGATTCCGGCCTCGATATCGACGCGCTGAAGATCGTCGCGGACGGCGTCAACACGCTGCGCTCGCCGGACCGCGCCATCGTCGTCATCACCCACTACCAGCGCCTCCTCCAATACATCGTGCCCGATACGGTGCACGTGCTCTACAGGGGACAGGTGATCAAGTCGGGCGACAAGTCGCTGGCGCTCGACCTCGAGGCCAATGGCTATGCCGGCGTGATCGGGCAAGCCGCGTGAGATGCCAGCAGGCCCGGAAGGCAAGCCAAACAAGGCGATACTGATGAATATGCACACGACACCCCAGCGGACACCGGCCGAAACGGCGCTGATCGACGCCTTTGGCGAGCGGCTCTCGCTGCTGCCCGGCGACGGCGCGGTCATGCTGAAGCGCGACGACGCCATCGAGGCGATCAAGAGTGGCCTGCCGACGCGGCGCATCGAATCCTGGCACTATACGGACCTGCGCCGGCTGCTGATTTCGGTGCCGGACTTCGATCCGGCAGCGGTCGCGAAAGCCATTGCGCCGATCGTCGAGGGCTCCAGCGTTTTGCCGGTGCTGAACGGCGTTTCGAGTATGAAACTGCCCGATATCGAAGGCGTTGCCGTGCAGCGCCTGTCGGAGAAGCTGACCGACGGCAGCGCAGCATCTGGGCTTGAGTCTTATGGCAGCGACGACGCCATCGGCGCGCTCAACACCGCCTTTGTCGCCGACGGCTATTTCGTCGACATCGCCGACGGTGCTCAACTGGATAAGCCGGTCGAATTGCAGAATTTGCAGGCCGGCGGACAGTCGCATGTGCGGCTGACCGTCCGCGTCGGCACCGGCGCCAAGGCTGTCGTCGTCGAGCGCCAGACGGGCGAGAGGGCGGCACTGGTCAGCTCGGTCAGCCAGCTTGTGCTTGGCGAGGGCGCCGAAGTGACATGGCTGGTCGTGCAGGAGCAGCCGGATACGGCGACGCATCTCGCCCAGTTCAAGGCGCATCTCGGCAAAAATTCGAAACTGACGCTGTTCGTCATGAATGCCGGCGGTAAGCTTGTCCGCCAGGAGGTCGTTGTGAAGACGACCGGCGAGGGCGCCGAATTCACGCTGCGCGGCATTAATCTTTTGGCCGGCGACACCCATACCGACGTCACCATGGTGCTCGACCATGCCGTGCCGCACACCGCCTCGACCGAAGTCATCCGCAACGTGGTGACCGGCAGAGCGCGCGGCGTTTTCCAGGGCCGCATCAATGTCCACCAACATGCGCAGAAGACCAACGCCAAGATGGCCTGCAACACGCTGCTTCTGTCGGATGACGGCGAGTTCTCGACCAAGCCGGAGCTTGAAATCTTCGCCGACGACGTCGTCTGCGGCCATGGCGCGACCGTCACCGAGATCGACCACGGCCATCTGTTCTATCTGATGGCGCGCGGCATCGACGAGAAGACCGCGCGCGGCCTGCTGGTCAAAGCCTTCGTCGCCGAAGTGATCGAGGAACTGGACGACGAGGCCATCGTCGAGGCGCTGGAAGCACGGCTCGACAACTGGTTCGTGGCGCACGGGTGAGTGGCTTAAGATTCCGGCGTCATCCTCGGGCTTGTCCCGAGGATCTGCCGCGTGGGACCAGGAACTGGCAAAATCCGAGGGCTAGTAGATCCTCGGAACAAGCCCAAGGATGACGGTCGAGACGATGGACCAGAAAGTCGAAAACATTCCTTACGACGTCGAGGCGATCCGCCGCGACTTCCCGATCCTGTCGCGGCAAGTCTACGGCAAACCGCTGGTCTATCTCGACAATGGCGCCTCGGCGCAGAAGCCGCAGGCCGTGCTCGACGCTATCCAGCACGCCTATTCCCAGGAATATGCCAACGTCCACCGCGGCCTGCATTTCCTGTCCAATGCCGCGACCGACGCCTATGAGAAGTCTCGCGAGACGGTGCGCCGTTTCCTCAACGCACCGAGCACCGACAACATCGTCTTCACCTCGAACACCACGGCGGCGATCAACACGGTCGCCTACGGTTTCGGCATGCCCAATATCGGCGAAGGCGACGAGATCGTGCTCTCGATCATGGAGCACCATTCCAACATCGTGCCGTGGCATTTCATCCGCGAACGGCAGGGCGCGAAACTGGTCTGGGTGCCGGTCGACGATCTCGGTGTCTTCCACATCGAGGAATTCGAGAAGCGGCTGACCGACCGCACAAAACTGGTTGCCATCACCCATATGTCGAACGCGCTGGGCACGGTGACGCCGATCAAGGAGATCGTGCGCATTGCCCATGCCCGCGGCATTCCGGTGCTGGTCGACGGCAGCCAGAGCGCCGTGCACATGCCGATCGACGTGCAGGACCTCGACTGTGATTTCTTCGTCCTCACCGGCCACAAGCTTTATGGCCCGTCGGGCATCGGCGTGCTCTACGGCAAGAAGGATATTCTGGAGCGCATGCGCCCGTTCATGGGCGGCGGCGAGATGATCGAGGAGGTGACGCAAGACATCGTCACCTACAACGACCCGCCGCACCGTTTCGAGGCCGGTACGCCGCCGATCGTGCAGGCGATCGGGCTTGGTGCTGCGCTGGAGTACATGGAAAAGATCGGCCGTGAGCGCATCGCAGCGCACGAGGCCGATTTGAAGGACTATGCGCATCAGCGACTGCGCGCCATCAACTCGCTGCGCATCTTCGGCGATGCGCCTGGCAAGGGCGCCATCATCTCGTTCGAGCTGCAGGGCATCCACGCTCATGACGTGTCGATGGTTATCGATCGGCAGGGCGTGGCGGTCCGCGCCGGCACGCATTGCGCCCAGCCGCTGTTGAAACGCTTCGGCGTAACATCCACATGCAGGGCATCGTTCGGCATGTATAATACCAGGGCCGAAGTCGACGCTTTGGCCGATGCGCTGGAGAAGGCGCGAAAGTTCTTCGGGTGACGATTATGGATGATGCCAGCCACACCGCCGAGAGCACAGTTCCGGATTCCACCACCAACGCGGCGGTTTCCGGGTCAACGATTCCTGCCGACGAACTGGCGCGGCTGACCGACGATATCGTCTCGGCACTGAAGACGGTCTACGACCCGGAAATCCCGGCCGACATCTATGAGCTCGGCCTCGTCTACAAGATCGACATCGAGGACGACCGCTCGGTCAAGATCGACATGACGTTGACTGCACCCGGCTGCCCGGTGGCCGGCGAAATGCCGGGTTGGGTGGAAAATGCCGTCGGCGCCGTCGAAGGCGTTTCCGGTGTCGAGGTCAACATGACCTTCGACCCGCCCTGGTCGCCTGACCGCATGTCGGAAGAGGCACAGGTGGCGGTTGGCTGGTACTAGCATCCGACCAGACAGAGACTGGCGCACTTGCGCCGGGTACAAAACTTCACCATTTTAGGTGAGGAATCATTCGGCAGGCCTTGAACCTGCAAGAATGGAGAAGGAAAACATGGGACGCTTTGCCGTCATCACGATGACCGAAAAGGCCGCCGACCGGGTGCGCGAGATCGTCGCCACGCGTGAAAACGCGCATGGCATTCGCCTTGGCATCAAGAAGGGCGGCTGTGCCGGCATGGAATATACGGTCGACCTGGTGACCGAACCCAACACCAAGGACGATCACATCGAGCGCGACGGCGCCCATGTCTATGTCGCGCCCGAAGCAGCACTTTTCCTTTTCGGCACCGAGATGGATTTCGAGCAGACGACGCTGCGCACCGGCTTCACCTTCCGCAACCCAAACCAGAGTTCGGCCTGTGGCTGCGGCGAATCGGTCGAACTGAAGCCGGCCGATTTGAAGGCCTTGGCTGAAGCGCGCGCTTCGGCCTGATTTTTCCTTCTCCCCCGTTCACGGGGAGAAAGAACCTAATCCACCCACATTCCTGTTCGTTTGTGCCAGTCGGCAATCGATTCTTCCGGGTAGACGTCGAAGACCTTGTCCCCTTTGCCGATCTCCGGCTCGACCCAGTTCGCCTTGTATTTCAGCATGAGATGCACCTTCTCCGGCGGCTTTGGCAGGTCTGTGTCGATCGCCGAGGCGAAGGGGTGCACCAGCTCCGGCCAGGTCGGGTCGTAGAGCCAGAGCGCCGTCCCGCATTTCGTGCAGAAGTTCCGCTCGCCCGTCGAGGTTTCGCGGTGCGGGTGCTCGTCGTCCTCGATCTCGGCGCGGTAGACGCCGAGATGGCGCTTGCCCCGGATTTTCAACGTCTTGTAATCGGCGCCGAGATTGATGGCGAAACCGCCACCGCCCTGCTGCTTGCGGCAGATCGAGCAGTAGCACAGCATGAACGGCACCGGCGTGTGGCTTTCCACCTCGAAACGCACGGCATTGCACCGGCAGGACCCTTTGAGCAGAAGCGGCATGAGAAACTCCGACGAAACTGGTTCCGAACTTGTCAGGATGGTGCCGGTTGCGGCGATGACAAGGGGAAATCCGGATGACATGATCGCCGCATGGACAATGAGCGCATCGAAGAGCTTTTCGAAGGCCTTGGCCCGGTTAGCATCCGCAAGATGTTCGGCGGCAAGGGCATCTATTTCGACGGCGTGATCGTCGCCGTCGTCATCCGTGACGAATTGATGCTGAAGGCCGACGCGGAAAGCGCGCCTGAATTCGAAGCGGCCGGCTGCCGGCAATGGACCTATACCGGCTCACGGCACGGCAAGCTGGTGTCTATGCCGTATTGGAGCGTTCCCGACAGTGCCTTCGATGATCCGGATGAGATGGCGATCTGGGCACGCCGCGCCTACGAGGCAGGACGGCGCGCCGGAAAATAGGCTGCGTTATGCTTCGGCAATTCCGCGCCGCACTTCATGCCAGGTCCCGCGCCTCGGGCACGAGCGCCAGCGCCTCGACAAAGCTGGCACTGGTGAAGGCGGCGCTCTCGATGGCGAGCGCCGCGGCGGCGACGCCTTCACGCAACGCTTCGCGCAGCGTCAGGCCGCGCAGCAGGGTGGCGACCGTGGCGCCGGCCAGAGCGTCGCCGGCGCCGGTGGCATCGGTCCGCTTTTGCAGTGGCGGAGGCAGGACCGAAAAGGCGCCGGTTTGGTCGAAACCGAGCACCGGTCCGTCGCCGGCGGTCACCACGCCGCTCTTCAGGCCGGCGCGTCTCAGCCCGTCGACGACGCCTTGATCGTCAGCATCGATGTCAACGCCGGCGATCACGCCGGCCTCGTGCCGGTTCATGAAGGCCAACGCTAGAAGTCCGAGCACCGGCGTCAGCCGCGCCGCTCTGCTGGGCGAGACGGCAAGCGCAAACACCGGCTTGCCGGCGGCGAGTGCCGCCAGCCGCTCCAACGCGGAAGACGGCAGGTTGGCGTCGCACAGCACCGCGTTGGCCGAACCGATCGCTTCACGCACCTTGGCGCGGCGGATTTGCTTGGGAAGCGCCAGCTCGTAGAGCACCATGTCGGCAAGGCCGGCGATCAGCCCGCCATCGCTATCGATCAGCATCGTATGGCTTGGCGTCGCCCGGTCGAGGAACACCGCCGACAGGTCGGCAATGCCGGCCTCGGTGACGGCGCGCAAGACCGTGTCGCCAAGGGCATCGCCGCCGCGCACCGAAAGCAGCGAGGCCGAGGCGCCGCGTCGCACCGCCCAGCGCAAGGCGTTGAAGACGGCGCCGCCAACCTGCTCGCGCATCGTGCCGGGGTTCAAGGCGGCTGGCACGAAGGCGCCGGCAACCCGGCCGCGCCGCTCGATATAGGCGCCGCCCACGGCCAGGATCGTCGGGGAGTTCATCATGCCGGCAAAATGCCCTTTGCTGTTGCGCGGGAGGAGACTAGGTCGCTGGGCGGAACCCTGCAATCGCGGGTGCGATTCGGTTGGTGACGGCAGCGGCGCCGCATGCGAGGCGGGAGGCATTGGGAAGCAAATTTACGAAACAAAAATAGAACAAATATGGATATCCGTTATTTTTCAAATCCTTGCCGCTCATTGACAAATGAGAACAAACGAGGTACATTCTTTTAAGGATTGCGGGATTGTCCGGCCTCCATTGACGACCACGGGGTGATGTATCATGGCTCAGAATTCTTTGCGGCTTGTAGAGGACAAAGCGGTGGACAAATCAAAGGCTCTGGATGCGGCGCTGTCGCAAATCGAGCGTGCCTTCGGCAAAGGCTCGATCATGCGGCTCGGCGCAAACGAGCAGGTCGTCGAGATCGAAACAGTGCCGACCGGCTCGCTTGGGCTGGACATCGCGCTTGGCGTCGGTGGCCTGCCGCGCGGCCGCATCGTCGAGATCTACGGGCCGGAAAGCTCGGGCAAGACGACGCTGGCGCTGCACACGGTGGCCGAAGCCCAGAAGAAGGGCGGCATCTGCGCCTTCGTCGATGCCGAGCACGCGCTCGACCCGGTCTATGCCCGCAAGCTCGGCGTCGATCTCGAAAACCTATTGATCTCGCAGCCCGATACCGGCGAGCAGGCGCTGGAGATCTGCGACACGCTGGTGCGCTCCGGCGCCATCGACGTGCTGGTGGTCGATTCGGTGGCGGCGCTGACGCCGCGGGCGGAAATCGAAGGCGAGATGGGCGATTCGCTGCCCGGCCTGCAGGCGCGCCTGATGAGCCAGGCACTGCGCAAGCTCACCGCCTCGATCTCGCGCTCCAACACCATGGTCATCTTCATCAACCAGATCCGCATGAAGATCGGCGTCATGTTCGGGTCGCCCGAGACGACGACCGGCGGCAATGCGCTGAAATTCTATGCTTCGGTCCGCCTCGACATCCGCCGCATCGGCTCGGTCAAGGATCGCGACGAGGTCGTCGGCAACCAGACCCGCGTCAAGGTGGTCAAGAACAAGCTGGCGCCGCCCTTCAAGGTGGTCGAGTTCGACATCATGTATGGCGAGGGCGTCTCCAAGACCGGCGAGCTGGTCGATCTCGGCGTCAAGGCCGGCGTGGTCGAAAAGTCGGGCGCCTGGTTCTCCTACAATTCGCAGCGTCTTGGCCAGGGCCGCGAAAACGCAAAACTGTTCCTGCGCGATAATCCCGACACGGCGCGCGAGATCGAGCTGGCGCTGCGACAGAATGCCGGGCTGATCGCCGAGAAATTCCTTGAAAACGGCGGCTCCGAAAGCAGCGACGACGGTTTCGAGGACGACGCTGGGGTGATGTAGGGCAGGCGACGCCTCGCGGAGCCTCAGCCGGGTTTCGATTTGATGTTTTGATTTTGAGTTTGCGTAATCGATGCGTTTCGAACCGCCGGCCCCGTGCCGGCGGTTTGCGTTTGACGGCGGGGCAGAAGCCATTTCAAAGCGCTGGTGAAAGCGGGGATTTGAGCCCGTTTGGTGTTTCTGGACAGGCTGCGGTGCGACCGCTAAAAGGCCATGTCTATTTTCCGCCGGCAGCCGGCGGTTCTCTCGAAAAGGCAGTATTCATGAGTGGCGTCAACGAGATCCGGTCGGCATTTCTCGACTATTTTCGCAAGGAAGGTCACGAGGTCGTCGCGTCAAGCCCGCTGGTGCCGCGCAACGACCCGACGCTTATGTTCACCAATGCCGGCATGGTGCAGTTCAAGAACGTTTTCACCGGTCTGGAGAAGCGGCCCTATTCGCGCGCCACGACTGCCCAGAAGAGTGTTCGCGCCGGCGGCAAGCACAACGACCTCGACAATGTCGGCTACACTGCGCGCCACCTGACCTTCTTCGAGATGCTCGGCAATTTCTCCTTCGGCGACTATTTCAAGGAGCGCGCCATAGAGCTTGCCTGGAACCTGATCACCAGGGAGTTCGGGCTGAAGAAGGACAAGCTGCTGGTCACCGTCTACCACACCGACGACGAGGCGGCCTCGTACTGGAAGAAGATCGCCGGCCTTTCGGACGATCGCATCATCCGCATCGCGACTTCGGACAACTTCTGGGCAATGGGTGACACCGGGCCTTGCGGGCCGTGTTCGGAGATATTCATCGACCGTGGCGAGCATATCTGGGGCGGTCCCCCCGGCAGCCCCGAGGAGGATGGCGACCGGTTCCTCGAATTCTGGAACCTGGTGTTCATGCAGTATGAACAGGTGACGAAGGAAGAGCGCGTCGACCTGCCGCGTCCGTCGATCGACACGGGCATGGGCCTCGAGCGCATGGCCTCCATCCTGCAAGGGGTTGAAAGCGTCTTCGAAACCGACCTGTTCCGCCACCTGATCGACGCTGCATCGTCGGCGCTCGGCAAAGGTCCGGATGCGGACACCGTCGCATCGTTCCGGGTCATCGCCGACCATTTGCGTTCGTCCTGCTTCCTGGTCGCCGACGGCGTGCTGCCGTCCAACGAAGGACGCGGCTACGTGCTTCGTCGCATCATGCGCCGCGCCATGCGCCACGCGCAGTTGCTCGGCGCCCGCGATCCGCTGATGTGGCGCCTGGTGCCGGCGCTGGTCCGCGAGATGGGGCAAGCCTACCCGGAACTGGTGCGCGGCGAACAGATGATCACCGAGACGCTGAAGCTTGAGGAAACTCGTTTCCGCAAGACGCTGGTGCGCGGCTTGGGCTTGCTTTCGGAGGCGACGGAAAAGCTGGCCTCCGGCGACATGCTGGATGGCGAGACAGCGTTCAAGCTCTACGATACCTATGGCTTTCCGCTCGATCTGACGCAGGACGCGCTGCGCCGGCGCAACATCTCGGTCAACCTTGCCGGCTTCACCGAGGCAATGGAGCGGCAGAAGGCGGAGGCACGCAAAAGCTGGGCTGGTTCCGGCGAGGCCGCAACCGAGACGGTATGGTTCGCGGTGCGTGAGGAGACCGGCGCCACCGAATTCCTGGGTTATGAGACCGAGCAGGCGGAAGGCCTTATCGAGGCGCTGGTCAAGGACGGCAAGACCGTCGACAGTGCCGGCAAAGGCGACGCCGTTGCCGTGGTTGTCAACCAGACGCCGTTCTATGGCGAGTCCGGTGGCCAGATGGGCGATGCCGGCGTCATTTCGGGCGACGGGTTCTCGATCGAGATATCCGATACCCAGAAGAAGGCCGATGGGCTTTTCGTCCATCTCGGCAGGGTGGCCAATGGCACTGTCAAGACTGGCGCGACCGTCGAGCTGAAGGTGGACCACGCGCGGCGCTCCAGGCTGCGCGCGAACCATTCCGCCACACATCTGATCCATGAGGCGCTGCGCGAGGTGCTGGGTACCCATGTGGCGCAGAAGGGCTCGCTGGTCGCGCCCGAGCGTCTGCGCTTCGACATTTCGCACAACAAGCCGATCTCGCCGGACGAGATCGAAGAGGTCGAGCGCATGGCCAACGAGATCGTCGTTCAGAACGGCCCGGTGATCACACGACTGATGTCTGTCGACGACGCCATCGCCGAGGGCGCCATGGCGCTGTTTGGCGAGAAGTATGGCGATGAAGTGCGCGTCGTTTCGATGGGCACGGGCTTGCATGGCGCCAAGGCCAACCGGCCTTATTCGGTCGAGCTATGCGGCGGCACGCATGTCAGGGCGACCGGCGATATCGGCCTGGTGCGCATCGTGTCCGACAGCGCGGTCGCTGCCGGCGTGCGCCGCATCGAGGCGTTGACCGGCGAGGCCGCCAGAAAGCATCTCGACGAACAGGACAAACGGCTGAAGGCGGCCGCCGCCGCGCTGAGGATTTCGGCGGCCGATGTGCCGGCCCGCGTCGAGGCGCTGCTCGACGAGCGCAAGAAGCTCGAAAAGGAGCTGACAGAGGCGCGCAAGAAGCTGGCGCTGGGCGATCGCTCGCCAGCTGGTGTGCCTGCGGAAAACGAAACCATTGCCGGTGTCGGTTTTCTCGGCAAGGCGGTATCGGGCGTCTCGCCAAAGGATCTGAAACCACTGGCCGATGCCGGCAAGAAGTCCCTCGGCTCCGGCGTGGTCGTCTTTGTCGGCGCCGGCGAGGACAACAAGGCGAGCGTCGTCGTCGCCGTTACCGATGATCTGACCGGCCGCTTCAGCGCCATCGATCTGGTGCGCGTCGCGTCCGCGGCATTGGGCGGGCAGGGCGGCGGCGGGCGACCCGATATGGCCCAGGCCGGCGGCCCGGACGCCTCGAAGGCCGAAGACGCGATCGCTGCGGTGAAGGCGGCGCTGGAAGCTGCGTGAATCTGCACCAGTAAGGCCAGGCCGAAGTGGCAGCGGGGATGATGTGGCAACGTTGACCATGTATCAAGTCGACGCTTTTGCCGAACGGGCTTTCCAAGGCAACCCCGCTGCCGTTCTCATTTTGGAGGACTGGCTATCGGACGACGTGATGCAGGCCATCGCAAACGAGAACAATCTTGCTGAAACCGCGTTTGCGCGGCCGAGTGGCGAGGGTTGGGATTTGCGCTGGTTCACGCCGGTTCATGAAGTCGACTTCTGTGGCCATGCTACACTTGCGGCCGCCCATGTGCTGACTACGGAATACGATGGTCAGGGCGAAATGGCCTTCGCCACCCGGGTGGGCGAGCTGCGGGTTTCCCGGCGGGAAGGCGCCTATCAGCTCGATCTGCCGTGTTTTCCGCCGCGGCCCGTCGAGGACGAACTGACCTCGGCGCTGCAAGCGATATTGCCTCAGCGGCCGGTTGCGAGCTTCCGCAATTTCGAGAACCTGTTTGTCGAGCTTGCCGACGAGACAACCGTGCGATCTTTCGTTCCCGATCTGCTCAGGATCGGACGTTTTCATCCTCTCGGCCTGGTCATTACCGCGCCTGGGCAAGCCCATGATTTCGTCTCGCGTTATTTCGTACCCGGAGCTGGCATTCCCGAGGACCCGGTGACTGGCTCCATTCATGCGACATTGGTGCCGTACTGGGCTGAAAAGCTCGGCAAGACGCATGTATCGGCATTCCAATGCTCGCAGCGCGGCGGGCATTTGCTATGCGAACTGGCCGGAGATCGCGTGCTGATCACAGGCCGTGCGAAGACCTTCATGAAGGCGGAAATCTACCTTCCCGATTGAGCGGCTCGCCAATTCGGTGGCTGCTTCGCCTCAGCCAAGATCACGGTATGGCGCTTGGGCCGGGGCGGCGGCCAGATGGCGCAGGCCAGTGGCCTGGAAGAAGCGCCGCTGGAACGGCATAGCGCTCATCAGGGATGCCTTGATGCCTTCAGGGCACGCGTCATTCGCGTCGAGTCGCCCCAGGTCGACAGCCAAATCAGGCAGTCGGTGGTAACGGAGATCGCTGCGCGCAGGCAGTTCAGCAACGGTCCAGGCGACCTCAACTGCTCTTCGGCGTGACGGAGATGGGCAAGCTCTTCTTCGCGGATGGACAGGATGATGCCGTGCAACTCGTGATCGCGTCCGGTTAGAAAGAACAGCTGATCATCGAGATGTCGGTGCACCGCCGCTTCGACCGCTGCGGTGCAGGCCCAGATGCCTTGCGGGCCGAGCAGGGCAGTGAGGAAGCCTAGCAGCCAGCCGCCCCAACTCCAGAATTGCATCACGCGCCACGGTCGGGAATGTCGCAGCGGCATGGCTGCATGGAAAGCCGCGCAATGGCTGCGCTCGTGCCCAAGCATCTGCGACAAAGACGGCACGCAGTCCGGCCAGAAACGCTTCGCGACAAGAATCTGTGCAGAGTAGATTCTGATCGCGCCGTATTCGCCGGCGTGGTTGACTCTGACTATTCTGGCCACCGTCAGTACGTCCTGGTGGGAGAGTTCAGTCATGAATGCGCCCGAGAGTTAAGTCAGCCTGCCGGCAACGCTCGCACGCGCAGCAATGCGGGTCCACCAATCCCGAAGCTCGGCAGACTCGGCCAGCAGGGCTTGCCCCTCGGCGACCTTGACGAAATAGCTGATGATTGGCGCAGCGTGCAGGTCGGCCAGCGTCAGGTCCGTCCCCAACAGCCAAGGCCCTTCGGCTTTCAGCGACGACAGCGCCTGCAATGCCGTTCTCGCCTGCCGCAACCCGTTGGCGATCACGGCTTCGTCGGGTGGCGTTTTCTCCAGCCGCTCGACCGCGACATCCCAGACCATGGCCCTGTAGGCGTAGGCGTCGAGCAGGCCGGTGATCTGGTTCATGCGTGCTCGAGGCCGGGCTCCGACCGGCTGCAGCGCCGGGCCGTCAAAGGCTTCGTCGACATAACGCGCAATCGCGCCGGTCTCGTAGAGGCAAAAGCCGTCATGTTCGAAGGCCGGGATGCGGCCAAACGGCTGGTGCTCGAAGTACCAGCCGGGAATGCCGTCCGCGGCAAAGACGTCGACGGGCACCAGCTCGTAGCCGACGCCCTTTTCCTCGAGCACCAGCCGCACGATGCGCACATAGACGCTGTAGTCCGCGCCGTAGACGACGGGCTTGCCCATGTCGCGGGCTCAGGCCATCGCCTTCTGCAAATTCTCGTCGATCTTGTCGAGGAAGCCGGTGGTCGAAAGCCATGGCTGGTCGGGGCCGATCAGCAGCGACAGATCCTTTGTCATGAAGCCGGACTCGACCGTCTGGATGCAGACCTTTTCCAGGGTCTCGGCAAAGCGCTTCAGTTCGGCATTGTCGTCGAGCTTGGCGCGGTGCGTGAGGCCGCGCGTCCAGGCGAAGATCGAGGCGATCGAATTGGTCGAGGTCTCCTCGCCCTTCTGGTGCTGGCGATAGTGGCGGGTAACGGTGCCGTGCGCGGCTTCCGCCTCGACGGTCTTGCCGTCCGGCGTCATCAGCACCGAGGTCATCAGGCCGAGCGAGCCGAAGCCTTGCGCCACCGTGTCGGACTGAACGTCGCCGTCATAGTTCTTGCAGGCCCAGACATAGCCGCCCGACCATTTCAGGCTGGAGGCCACCATGTCGTCGATCAGCCGGTGCTCGTACCAGAGCTTCTTCGCCTTGAATTCGGCTTCGAACTCCGCCTCGTAGACCTCCTGGAAGATGTCCTTGAAGCGGCCGTCATAAGCCTTGAGGATTGTGTTCTTGGTCGAGAGGTAGACGGGGTAATTACGCAGCAGGCCATAGTTCAGCGAGGCGCGGGCGAATTCGCGGATAGATTCGTCGAGATTGTACATGGCCATGGCGACGCCGGGGCCGGGTGCGTCGAACACATCGTGCTCGATCACCTGGCCGTCCTCGCCGACGAATTTGATCGTCAGCTTGCCCTTGCCGGGAAAGCGGAAGTCGGTGGCGCGGTACTGGTCGCCAAAGGCGTGGCGGCCGACGATGATCGGCTTGGTCCAGCCGGGCACCAGCCGCGGCACGTTCTTCATGATGATCGGCTCGCGGAAGATGGTGCCGCCGAGGATGTTGCGGATGGTGCCGTTCGGCGACTTCCACATCTTCTTCAGCTTGAATTCCTCGACGCGCTGCTCGTCGGGCGTGATCGTCGCGCATTTCACGCCGACGCCGTATTTCTTGATGGCGTTGGCCGAATCGATGGTCACCTGGTCGTTGGTGGCGTCGCGGTGCTCGATGCCGAGGTCGTAATATTCGAGCTTGAGGTCGAGATAAGGGTGGATCAGCTTGTCCTTGATGAACTGCCAGATGATGCGGGTCATCTCGTCGCCGTCGAGTTCGACGACCGGGTTCGCCACCTTGATCTTCGCCATGAAAAGAATGCCTCGCTTTTGGGGAACGGAACGGCCTTGCCCGCACGGCTGCCGGCCCTGGGATGCGGCCCGTATATCAAAGGCTTTTTGGCCGCGCAAACGGCGAACCGCGCCGTAGTGCCGGCATTCTTTGCCAAAGCTTCATTTTCGCCGCCAAATGTGGCAGGAGACTGCGAAATGCCGCAAACAGCAGTTCACTGACAACCATGGCCGCTACCCAGGATCCCGACACCCCTCTTGCCTCCGGAACGCCTGCGTCCGGACCGGCGATCATCCTGGTCGAGCCGCAGCTCGGCGAGAATATCGGCATGGTTGCGCGCGCCATGGCCAATTTCGGGCTTGCCGAGCTGCGGCTCGTCAATCCGCGCGACGGCTGGCCGAGCGACAAGGCGCGTGCCGCCGCAAGTCGCGCCGACCACCTCATCGATGCCGTCACGGTGTTCGACGACCTGGCCTCGGCGGTCGGCGATTTGAACTTCGTCTTCGCCACCACGGCGCGCGCGCGCGACAATTTCAAGCCGGTGCGCGGTCCGGTCGAGGCGGGCAGGGCGCTGCGGGCGCGGCAGCGGGCCGGCCAGCGCACCGGCATCCTGTTCGGCCGCGAGCGCTTCGGCCTCTATAATGACGAGGTCGGCCTTGCCGACGAGATCGTCACCTTCCCCGTCGATCCAGCCTTCTCCTCGCTCAACATCGCCCAGGCGGCCCTGCTGATGTCCTATGAATGGATGAAGTCCGGCCTGGAAAACGAGACCATGACCAACTTTTCCGGCCCTGAAATGCCGCCGGCTGCCAAGGAAGAATTGCACGGCCTGTTTGCGTATCTGGAAGGTGCACTGGAGGCGCGCGGCTATTTCCGCCCGGCAGCGAAGAAGCCGAAGATGGTCGACAATTTGCGCGCAGTGCTGACCCGCCCCGGCTTTGCCGAGCCGGAGCTCAAGGTGCTGCGCGGAATAATATCATCGCTGGACAGGTTCTCGCCGGCCATGCCGCGCGGCGACGGATCGCCCGGCGACGATCCAAGGCGGCTCCCGGCGGCCGCGGCACGCGCTGCGAGGGCGAAAGACAAAGACTAGGCGCGCAAATGCAGCTGTCTTACCAGTAACCGAATTTTATTTGGTTTGATCCATGGTTTTCGAAACGATGGATCTCGGATGTTTAGCTCAAATATCGGTCGTCTTCGCTTTTTCTTCTATTCCGTGACTCTGCTGGTTGCGGAAATCGCGACCTTTGTGCTGTGTGTCGTGCTGACCATCGGCATCGAGGGCTTGGCCAATTCGAAACCAGGTCCTTCCAGGGAAGGGCTGGCCGCGGCCGTTCTCGTCGCCTCGCTGGTGATCGTTCTGTTCCGCGCGAATTTCGCCTGGCGTCGAAGCCGCGACGCGCAAGGGTCCGGTTGGATCCTTTGGTCGTATATCGTGTTCTCGACGCTGTTCGCGATCCTGCAGGCCGGCACTGTTCTTGTCGTAAAATTCGACGGCGAAGATTCGCATTCCGGTCTTAACCTGCTGGGATTAGCTCTTGTCGGGCTGTGGGCCGTCATCTTGGCGGCCAGGCCGGCGGGCGGTCGCTCTTCCGATATAGCGTCATCCCTGAGTTTCGACGATTTCGACCCGCCCGGGCCGCTACGCGGCACCGCGGCGCTCCATTCAGCGTCAGCCGCCGGCGTGACGGCCCAGGCTCCGCCCTACGCCATGCGCGCCGCACCGGTGCCGTCGAACCATCGCGCATCTCAACCTGCATCTCCGGCAATCGGCCGGCCGCGGGCCGGCGGCTTCGGCAAGCGGGGCCTTGTGTGACCCGTCTCGCCGCATCAAGGCCATGATGGTTCCACATAGAAGCGGCCGGGACAAAGCATCATTGGCCGAAGCAAAATGCATAGGCCGGCCTTCTCTCGTGATCTCGTTTTGTAATTCCCCAGCCCTTAGTGATTCCCAGCCCTTAGTGACTCAATGACCATGACCGATCCGTCGAGCGCCCGTCCGATCCTGATGTTCGATTCCGGCATTGGCGGCCTCACCGTGCTGCGTGAGGCGCGCGTCCTGATGCCTGACCGCCGCTTCATCTATGTCGCCGACGACGCGGCGTTCCCCTTCGGCGCCTGGGAGGAAACGGCGCTGAGAACACATATTCTGGAGTTGTTCGCTAGGCTGCTCGAACGGTTTTCGCCGGCCATTTCGGTCATCGCCTGCAACACCGCCTCGACACTGGTCATCGATGCGTTGCGCGAGCGGTTTCCCGGCCACCCTTTCGTCGGCACCGTGCCGGCCATCAAGCCGGCGGCGGAACGCACGCGCTCAGGCCTGGTTTCGGTGCTGGCGACGCCCGGCACCGTCAAGCGCCAGTACACGCGCGACCTGATCAGCAAGTGGGCGCAGAAATGCCACGTCCGCCTGGTCGGCAGCGACAGGCTGGCTGGATTGGCCGAAGCCTATATGCGCGATGGTTTTGTCGACGAGGACGCCGTGCGCGCCGAGATCGCGCCGTGCTTCGTTGAGCATGACGGGCTGCGCACCGACATCGTCGTGCTTGCCTGCACCCATTATCCTTTTTTGGCCAACCGCATGCGCAAGACAGCACCTTGGCCGGTCGACTGGCTCGACCCGGCCGAGGCGATCGCACGCCGCGCGCTGTCGCTGCTTGCCGATACCGAGGCCGCTTATCGCAGAGAGGCACTGCCGGAAGGGGCCGACCTTGCGTTCTTCACCTCGAACAGCGCCGATTTTCCGACGCGCCGGCTGATGCAGGGATTTGGCCTGGCGATATCCTGACCGCAAGCAATTTTCGCTTTGGGAACATCACACCAGACAATGCGTTTTCCTCTCATCGGAAACGGGAGAAACCATCATGCCAGCCACCTCAAAAGCCCAGCAGAAAGCGGCCGGCGCGGCATTGTCAGCCAAGCGCGGCGAGACCAAGAAGGGCGCGCTCAAAGGTGCGTCGAAGGGAATGTATAAATCCATGAGCGAAAAACAGCTCGAGGAATTCGCCGAGACCAAGCGCAAAGGCCTGCCGGAAAAGAAGTCGAAACACTGATCGACTGACCATTCTGGCGGCGGATGCCGGTCAATAAAAGGCCCGCGGCTGAGCCGCGGGCCATGAAGTCTCAACGGGCGAGGGCGAAAATTACCAGTTCCAGCCCCACCCGCAGCGCCGCACTTTGTAGCGGATGACCTTGCGATGACCGTGACGCCACACCACCTTTTTCTTGACCACGATGCGGCAGACCTGGTGATGCCTGTGCCCATGCCAATGCCGGGCCTGCGCTGGCTCGGGCGCGACCGCCATCGTGCCGGCCATCACCGCGGCTCCTACCAACGTAAGGAAGAACTTCTTCATGCGAATTCCTGCTCCTCTGACTTCAGTCCCTTCCTGATGCCGCTGGCGCAACCTCCCGCCACATCCGGCACGTTCTACAACCGTAACACTATCCGGTTCGGCGACTCGCGCCAGCCAGAAGCTTGACAGCGGTTAAATCTCCGTTTAACCAGCCCACCAACACCGGGCCGCAATGCCCGGTGGTTTTCTTTATGTGTGCAAGACGTTTGGGCAGCCGGTTTTACTTTCCCTATGTCTTGTTTGAAATGACGTGTCCCGTGGGTTTTCCGTCGCGTTGCGTGGAAAACCCTGTCAGGTCTCGAAAACGGAGGCCAGAGGAGGGCGCGTTTCCTTCACCCGGACCATAAGGTTCCGGGTGTGTTGTTTTGAAAGGGAATGCGATGAGCAAGCGCGAATCCGCGAAGTACAAGATCGACCGCCGTCTTGGCGAAAACATCTGGGGCCGCCCGAAGTCCCCGGTCAACAAGCGTGAATACGGCCCCGGCCAGCATGGCCAGCGCCGCAAGGGCAAGCTTTCCGATTTCGGCCTGCAGCTGCGCGCCAAGCAGAAGCTGAAGGGCCACTATGGCGACGTTTCGGAGAAGCAGTTCCGCAAGGTCTATGAAGAGGCGGACCGCCGCAAGGGCGACACCTCGGAGAACCTGATCGGCTTGCTCGAATCGCGCCTCGACGCCGTCGTCTACCGCTCCAAATTCGTGCCGACCATCTTTGCGGCGCGCCAGTTCGTCAATCACGGCCACATCAACGTCAATGGCAAGCGCGTCAACATCGGCTCGTACCGTTGCAAGCCGGGCGATGTCATCGAAGTGCGCGAGAAGTCGAAGCAGCTGGTCATCGTGCTGGAATCGGTGGGCCTGGCCGAGCGCGACGTGCCCGATTACATCGAGGCCGACCACAACAAGATGACCGCGACTTTCACGCGCATCCCCGGCTTGGCGGACGTTCCGTTTGCCGTGCAGATGGAACCGAATCTGGTCGTCGAATTCTATTCGCGCTGATCGGCGCGTTCGTCACGACAAAACCGAAGGCCGCCCCTCCAGGCGGCCTTTTCTTTCTTCGTCCTTTTCAGGGACGTGAGTCGGAAATCGATTTCGATTTTCGATCCGATGCGCTACTGCGGGCGGCAACAGGACTTTAGGGCCGACGCGCCGTGAACATGCAGCCAGACGCCAAAACGCTTGACCCGATCGCCGAGGCCGAAGGCGGCTTTCATCCGCTGTTTGCCGATGTGCCGTCCTCCGTCGAGTTCAACAAGCTGCGCAAGCGGCTGTTGCGGCTTGCCCGCCAGGCGATCGACGATTTCGCCATGGTGAGACCCGGCGACCGTTGGCTGATCGCTCTGTCGGGCGGCAAGGATTCCTACGGCTTGCTTGCCGTGCTGCTTGATCTCAAATGGCGCGGGCTGCTGCCGGTCGAGCTGTTGGCCTGCAATCTCGACCAGGGCCAGCCGAACTTTCCCAAGCACATATTGCCCGATTATCTCGACAGCTATGCCATTCCGCATCGCATCGAATATCAGGACACCTATTCGGTGGTCACCGACAAGCTGGCCGAGGGCAGCACTTATTGCTCGCTGTGCTCGCGGCTGCGGCGCGGCCATCTCTATCGCATTGCCCGCGAGGAGGGCTGCTCGGCGCTGGTGCTCGGCCACCACCGCGAGGACATACTGGAAACCTTCTTCATGAACCTGTTCCATGGCGGGCGCCTGGCCGCCATGCCGCCGAAGCTGCTCAATGACGAAGGCGATGTCATGGTGCTGCGGCCGCTCGCCTATTGTGCGGAAGCCGATCTCGAGAAATTCGCCGGCGCCATGAAATTCCCGATCATTCCGTGCGATCTGTGCGGTAGCCAGGAAGGTCTGCAGCGCAACGCCATGAAGGCGATGCTCGACGACATCGAGAAGCGCATGCCCGGCCGCAAGGACACGATGATCCGCGCCATGACCAATGTGCGGCGTTCGCATCTGCTCGACAGGAAACTGTTCGATTTCGCCGCCCTCAACGAAACCCTCACCACTAGGCGTCCCGATGACATTTGAAGATAGCGCGATCGACTGGCTTGCCGACCTTCTGTCGGAAGCCGCCGTCGCCGAGATCATGCCGCGCTTTCGCCGTTTGAGCGAGGGCGACGTCCGTCGCAAGACCTCGGCCGCCGATCTCGTCACCGAGGCCGACGTCAATGCCGAACGGCTCATCACCGCCAGCCTGCGCCAGCGTTATCCCCACGCAATGATCGTCGGCGAGGAGGCCTGCTCCGACGACCCGACGCTGCTCGACGGTCTCGGCGATGCCGAACTCGCCTTCGTCATCGACCCGGTCGACGGCACTTTCAACTTCGCCTCCGGCGTGCCGCTGTTCGGCGTCATGCTTGGCGTCGTGGTCAAGGGCAAGACGGTCGCCGGCATCATTCACGACCCCGTCGGCAAGGATTGGCTGATCGGCGTTAGTGGCGCCGGCAGCCATATCCGCCATGCCCATGGCAATCTGGAAAAGGTCCATGTCGCCAAACCGGCGCCGATGTCGGAAATGACCGGTGCGGTCTCATGGCACTATGTGCCCGAGCCGGACCGCTCACGTTTGGCGCGCAACCAGACTAAGTCGCTATCGCAGTTCAATTATCGCTGCGCCGCCCACGAATACCGCCTGCTGGCCAGCGGCCACGGCCATTTCGTCGTCTACAACAAGCTGATGCCTTGGGACCACTTGGCCGGCGTGCTGATCCATGCGGAGGCCGGCGGCCATGCCGCGCGCTTCGACGGCAGCGCCTATCTGCCGTCGCATGTCGGGGGTGGCTTGCTGGTCGCGCCGGACCGTGAGAGCTGGCGGGAGCTGCGCCGCGAGCTCTGGGCGGAATAGCTCTTCGCTGCCAAAGGTGTCCAATCTTGTGCGAAACCGGAGATCTCGAATGAAACCTCGGTCCGCAATTGTTGCAACGGCCTTTGCCCTTGCCTTGGTTGCCGGTGTCAATGAAGCAAGAGCTGGGGAACGCGCATGTCGCAGTCCCGACTCCGTCGACACCATAGACGAGATGTTCTCCGCAATCTTCGCCTGTTGGAAGCCGCCGCCCGGAACCGCGGGCATGACCCTGACGCTGCAGTTCTCAATTCGCCGAAACGGCACGCTTATTGGCAAGCCGCGCGCCACTTTCTCCCATCTAGGGGACGATGGTCCGCTCAACCGGGCCTTTGTGGCTTCCGTCCTCGAGGCGCTCGACAAGGCTCTTCCACTGCCCGTTTCCGACAGTATGGGTGGAGCAATCGCAGGACGTACGCTGTTCCCTCGCTTCACCGCGGTCAGTGAGGGTGCATCATAGGCGCACGCGCAATGTGTATTAAACCGGCGGGTTATGCGGCTGGAATAGTCTGCCGCGCTCGGCCAGCAGGATCATCAGCAGCGCCGCCACCGACACGCTGCAGAACCCGGCGGCCAGCGGCGTCACCGTGCCGTTGAAGGCTTGGCCGATTAGCGTGCCGAGAATGCCGCCAAGAAATGTCTGCATGAACCCAAGGATCGACGACGCAGTGCCGGCCAGGTGCCCCAGCGGCTCCATAGCGAGCGCGTTGAAGTTCGCGCCGAGCGCGCCGAACGGGACCATGGCGCAGGCAAAGAAGGCAATGAAGAGCCATAGCGGCATCTTCATTTCGATGGAAACGACCAGCCAGGCAAGGCTGATTGCCAGAAACAGCAGCAGCGCGCTTTGCGACAGGCGGCGCATGCCGATACGGCCGACGAGGTGCGAATTGAGGTAGTTCGAAAACGCAAGCACGCCGGCAACCCCCGCGAAGATGACCGGGAACATCTCACCGACATTGAACACGCTGACATAGATCTGCTGGGCCGAGGCGATGAAGCCGAACATGGCGCCGAAGATGAAGGTGCTGGCGAAGGCGTAGCAGAGCGCGATGCGGTTGGTGAGAACGATGCGGAAGCCGCCGATGATGGAGGACAGCGTCAGCGGCCGGCGATATTCGGGATGTAATGTCTCGGGCAGGCGCAGCAGCGACCAGGCGGACACGATCAGCGCGCCGGCTGCCATGGTGACGAAGATCACATGCCAGGTCGCAAACAGCATGATGAACTGGCCGATACCGGGCGCGACCACCGGAATGGCCATGAACACCATGAAGATCAAGGACATGACTTCGGCCATGCGCCTTCCGTCGAACGTATCGCGCACGATCGAGACGGCAATGACGCGCGTCGCCGCCGCGCCGATGCCTTGCACGGCCCGGCATAGCAGAAGCGTGGCGAATGACGGGGCGATTGCCGCAGCGCCGGCCGCGACGACGTAGATCACCAGCCCTGCGACAAGAGGCGCGCGGCGCCCGAAACGGTCCGAGATCGGCCCGAAGAACAGCTGTCCGCCCCCAAAGCCAAGGATATAGGCGGTGACCACATATTGCCGGTGGTTTTCATTTTCGACGCCAAGCGAAGCGCCGATCTGCTGCAGCGCCGGCAAAATAATGTCGATGGCCAGCGAATTGAGCGCCATCAGCGCCGCGCACAGCGCAATGAATTCCCAGCGCGGAATGGGCAAGGTGCTTGCCTTTTGCTGCGCTTGTGCTTGCTGATCCACGGCCAGTCCGATCCTCAACGAAAATGCGCCGGCTGGCCGACGCATCCATTCGTTGATTGCCCCGATGTCGGGCAGAACTTTTTGCCAAGGTGGGGGCTGCCCCGGCGCTTATCGCTTGACCCCCGAAAATCGCAGTCGGAAGGTCATACGCAGAAACAGAAGTCAGGCGGCGCCTTTGACGCTGACGCCTTTTTCGACGAGGAAGGTCTGCAATTCGCCCGCCTGGAACATCTCGCGGATGATGTCGCAGCCGCCGACGAACTCGCCCTTGACGTAGAGCTGCGGGATGGTTGGCCAGTTGGAGTAGTCCTTGATGCCTTGCCGCAGTTCGGCCGACGTCAGCACGTCGACGCCCTTATAGTCGGCGCCGATATAGTCGAGGATCTGCACGACCTGGCCGGAAAATCCGCATTGCGGAAAGCCGGGGGTGCCCTTCATGAAGAGAACGACGTCGTTGCCCTTCACCTCATTGTCAATGTAATCGTTGATGCCGCTCATGGAATACCCTTTCATGCCTGTGGGAGTCAGGCTCGAACATTACCCTTCAAATAAACCCATGGGTTGCGCGAAACAAGATGTTTGCCGCCTTGCCATGCAAATGGCGCAAAGGAAGGTCTGATCTTGGGCCAAGCCGTTGGCCACCATTTGTCCCGAGGCGTGATGAAAAGACGGTATCTCGCCGGGGTCGTCCTCGCCGTTCTGTTCGCCGCACTGTCCTTGATCTGGTGGGCCAAGTCGCCGAGGCAGCCACCTCTCGTCGTCGGCGGTGGATTACCGGCGCCGTGCCGCGACGCGAGCTTCGAGGCGGTCGCCTATGTCGTCTGCGAAATCGATCTGCGCCGCTATGACATCGGTGTGTTCCACGCAGGCATTGACGGCAAGGCTTTCGGTTCACTGGACAAATTCGACAAGGCGATGGCGGATCAGGGCCGGCCGGTGCTGCTCGCCATGAACGCCGGCATGTATCACCAAGACCTGACTCCGGTCGGCCTTCTCGTCGAGGACGGCCGGGAGAAGGCGCCGATCAACCTCGCCGACAGCGAAGGCAATTTCTTCCTGAAACCGAACGGCGTCTTCCTGGTCCGGAAGGATGGCAAGGCGGCGGTCATCGAGACAAGCGCCTATGTTGCGACCAGACTGGACGTGATGTTTGCCACGCAATCCGGCCCGATGCTGGTGATCGACGGCCGGCTTCATCCCCGCTTCGAGCAAAACGGCACATCGCGCTATATCCGCAATGGCGTCGGCGTGCGTGACGAAAACACTGTCGTGCTGGCGATCTCGCGCTCTGAGGTCAGCCTCGGCAGCTTCGCCCGACTGTTTCGAGACGCGCTCGATTGTCCCAGCGCGCTTTTCTTCGACGGGGCCGTTTCGGCGCTGTCGAACGGCGAGCGGATGATTGTGGGTGGAAACTATCCAGCCGGGCCGATCATCGCCGTGACCGGTAAGAAGCTTGCGAGCCGGTAACTGCAAGAGAGCTCAGTCCGGCACGCTGGTCTGCAGGGCAAGCGCGTGCAGCACGCCGCCCATGTTGCCCTTCAGCGCGTCATAGACCATCTGGTGCTGCTGGACGCGGCTTTTCCCGCGAAAGCTTTCGGCCACAACCTCAGCCGCATAATGGTCGCCGTCGCCGGCCAGGTCGCGAATGGTCACCTTGGCGTCCGGAATGCCTTCCTTGATCAGCCGTTCGATGTCGTGGGCGTCCATTGCCATATGAGGATTCCTTGTTCAGGTCGTGATCTCATAGATATGGTCGAAAAGGCGGATGAACCACACCGAAACGGCCCCGCTTGATCACATCACGGGTCCACGACCTCATTTGCCATGAAGCGAGGGAACCAGGATTCGTGGGCGGCGGTCAATTCGCTGACCGGTATCGCACGCGCCTCGCCCAGCTTCAATTCGCTGCCGCCGGTCGAGCCGATCCACGGTGCAAAAATGCCGAGTTTGCTTTGTTGTTCGCGAATGGCGTCCCATTCCTCGCTCTGCGGATCGATCGACAGCGTCAGCAGGTAGCGGCCCTGATCCTCGCCGAACCAGACGGGGATCGGATCCGTACCGATCAGGCCGGGAATGGTCGCGCCGATGCTGGAGGCCATCGCCATCTCGGCCAGCGCCACCGCGATGCCGCCGTCGGAAACGTCATGCGCCGCGGTAACGACACCGGAGCCGATCAGCGCCCGCACATGGTCGCCGACCCGCTTCTCGTGATCGAGATCGACCGGCGGCGGCGGGCCGTCGGCGCGGCCATGGATGTCGCGCATATAGGCGGACTGGCCAAGATGCGTGCCCCACATGGTCGGCGCGCCGACCAGCACGATCATCTGGCCTTCGGCGGCAAAGCCGATCCGCACCATTTTCGACCAGTCGGCAATCAGCCCGACGCCGCCGATGGTTGGTGTCGGCAGGATGCCTTGGCCGTTGGTCTCATTGTAGAGAGAGACGTTGCCGGAGACGATCGGAAAGCCAAGCGCCCGGCAGGCATCGCCGATGCCTTTCACGGCACCAACCAGCTGGCCCATGATCTCCGGCCGTTCCGGATTGCCGAAATTGAGGTTGTCGGTGGCCGCGAGCGGCAGAGCGCCGGTGGCGGTAAGATTGCGCCAGCATTCGGCAACGGCCTGTTTGCCGCCCTCGTAAGGGTCCGCCTCGCAATAGCGCGGCGTCACGTCGGAGGAGAAGGCGAGCGCTTTGGTCGGGTGGCCATCGACGCGCACCACACCGGCGTCGCCGCCGGGAAGCTGCAGGGAATTGCCCTGGATCAGCGTGTCGTACTGCTCCCACACCCAGCGGCGCGAGGAAAGGTCCGGTCCCCCCAGCAGCTTGAGCAGTGCGTCGGCCACATCGGCTTGAGGTGCATCGCCGGCCAGCGGCGCCGGCTTCTTCGGTTCGACCCAGGGACGGTCATATTCCGGCGCCTGGTCGCCGAGATCCTTGATCGGCAGGTTGGCAACCTCGTCGCCCTGGTGCAGCACGCGGAAGCGCAGATCGTCGGTGGTCTTGCCGACGATGGCAAAGTCTAGGCCCCATTTGTGGAAGATCGCCTCGGCCTGTTTTTCCTTTTCGGGGCGCAGCACCATCAGCATGCGCTCCTGGCTCTCCGAAAGCATCATCTCATAGGCGCTCATGCGCTCTTCACGCACCGGCACCTTGTCGAGATCGAGCTCGATGCCGAGGTCGCCCTTGGCGCCCATCTCGACCGCCGAGCAGGTGAGGCCGGCCGCACCCATATCCTGGATGGCGATAACGGCGCCGGACGCCATTAGTTCGAGGCAGGCTTCGAGCAGGCATTTTTCGGTGAACGGATCGCCAACCTGCACGGTGGGGCGCTTCTCGTCGATCTTGTCGTCGAACTCAGCCGAGGCCATTGTGGCGCCGCCGACGCCGTCGCGGCCGGTCTTGGCGCCGAGATAGACCACCGGTAGGCCGACGCCCTTGGCCTCGGACAGAAAGATTGCGTCTGTCTTCGCGAGGCCCGCGGCAAACGCATTGACCAGGATATTGCCATTGTAGCGGGCGTCGAAATTGACCTCGCCGCCGACCGTCGGCACGCCGAAGGAATTGCCATAGCCGCCGACGCCGGAAACGACGCCGGCAACGAGGTGCCTTGTCTTGGGATGATCCGGCGCGCCGAAGCGCAGCGCGTTCATCGCCGCGATCGGTCGCGCGCCCATGGTGAAGACATCGCGCAGGATGCCGCCGACGCCGGTCGCAGCGCCCTGATAAGGCTCGATATAGGAGGGGTGGTTATGGCTCTCCATCTTGAAGACGACGCAGGCGCCGTCGCCGATGTCGACCACACCGGCATTCTCACCCGGGCCCTGGATGACTTGCGGCCCGGTGGTCGGCAGCGTGCGCAGCCACTTCTTCGAGGATTTGTAGGAACAATGCTCGTTCCACATCGCCGAAAAAATACCAAGTTCGGTAAAGCTCGGTTCGCGCCCGACCAGGTCGAGGATGCGCTGGTACTCGTCGGGCTTCAGCCCGTGCGCGGCAATGAGTTCAGGAGTAATCGGCACGGAATTGGAAATGGTCATGATCGGCAATTGTGTCCTTGAGATCGAGTCCCGTCTTATCGCAAGCTTTGCAGCCGATACACCCCGTCGGATGACTAAAACGATGGAAAGCAACAGCTGACGGCAAGTAGCGAAAGATCGCCACTCGACCCGCCGGTTTCAAGCCGGTTCAGGAAAAGCTGTCGTAGCCGGCGCGGCCCTCGTCCAGAAGCCGCCGGATCACCGCGACGCCGTGCGCGATATCGTCCCGCTGTCGCGGCTGCGAGATGCCAAACCGCACGCCATGAAAGGCCTGTTCGGAACGCCCTGCCTTGAACTCATCCTCGTCGTCGATGAGCACGCCATGTTCGAGGCAAGCCTGTTTGAAGGTGCCGGACAGCCACGGGTCGGGCAAAGTGAGCCAGACGAACGGCACATTGTCCAGCGCCTTGAAGTCGAAGCCGTCGAGTGTCTCGCGCACGATCGCGATGCGCGCACCGATCTCGGCAATGCTGCGCTTGCGCATCTCGGCGGCCTGACCGGACAGCACCAGCCGGCTGCCCACCTCCGCCAGCAGAAAGGGCAGGCCGCCCGTCATCATCTTATGGGCGACCCGGATGCGGTGACGGTAGGCCGGCGGGCAAGCGAGCCAACCGCCGCGAACACCCGCCGCGACCGATTTCGACAGGCCGCCGGCAACGATGGTCCGTTCGGGAGCATATTCGGCCATTAAAGGCGTTGGGTCATCGGTCAGTCCACCATAGAGATCGTCCTCGATCAGGACGACGTTATATTGACGGGCGACATGCGCGATTGCTTCGCGGCGCGATGCCGACAGCGTTGTCAGCGTCGGGTTCTTCGCCGTCGGCATCAAAAAAATCATCTTCGGATGCTTTTGTGCGCAGACGCGCTCGAAATCCTGGGGATCTATGCCCTCGTCGTCAGCCGCCACCAGCGCGGTCCGGCGACCGATCAGGCCGGCACTGCGGGAGATCTGCGAATAGGTGAGGTGCTCGAAGACGACATAGTCGCCGGGGGCGGTGAGTCCCGCAATGGTTGCCATCACCGCGGCGTGGGTGCCGAGCGTGGGAACGATTGCATCCGCCGCCGGGCGATAGGAATTGCGCGACAACCAGCGCCTCCCCGCTTCCAACCAGCGGTCCGGGAAATCACGAGTATAGCTTGAAATCTCATGCGGATGGTCTTGCGCCGTGCGTGTCAACACGTCGGCGACGATGGCACCCTGGCCGACATCCGGTGCGGCCGTGCTATCGAAGCGCAGCTTGTCGCCGGGCGCATCCATATAGCGTGTGCCTTGTTCGACCGGCCCCAGGAAATCCGGCTTTGCGCTCTCCGACTGTTGAGCGATAACATAGGTTCCGCGGCCGACCTCGCCGCTGACCAGTCCCCGCTCGCGCAGCAATTGATAGGCCCTGCCGACCGTGCCGACGGTCGTGCCGATGTCGTATGCCAGATCGCGCTGCGGCGGCAGCTTTGCCCCTGCACCGATCAGGCCGCGGTCGATGTCCGTCTCGATGGAATCGGCAAGCCGCTGATAGAGCGGGCCGGTGCGGGCGGTCAGGTCCGGAAGCCAAGTTGTCATGGTGACAATTTTTTACATTGCACCGAAATGGGAGTCAATACATATGAAGCGGGCCGCACGAAAGGCACAATTGCAATCTTGGCAGAAAGACAATGGGTACAATAGAGACAATCCGCTACGCGGCAGTTGAATTGACCGGAAGCCGCTCGTCGGGCCGGAGATCCTATGTTCGCCGGATCGTGCAAGTGGTCACGTCATTCGTCCGATGGATCGATGGTCTGCTGGAGCGCCGGCGCAGTCGGCTGGTCCTGCTCGAGATGACCGACGATCAGCTCAAGGACATCGGTATCTCGCGCTGCGATGCCCATCGTGAAGGTCTAAGGCCGTTCTGGGACTGATGCGTTCGAGCGCTTCAGCGGACGCTCGCCGTCCTGAGCCGCGCGACGCCGCGGTCCACAAGCACCGCCACAATACGCCACAATACATAGCACGAGAAAAAGCCCCGTGATGGCCACGGCCGAGACGGCGACGCTGGTCGCGCCGTTCTTGGCGACGTTGAGGAACGGGTAGGGCACTTCGCCCGATATTGGCGCCCGCGCCAGTACATAGGCCAGATACGCGATCGGATAGATCATCCACCAGGAGATGTCACGCCACCGCGTCGAGCCGTCGGCGCCCGCCACAAGCCACCACAGCACGAACAACACCGGCGTCACATAGTGCAAGAGCACATCGCAGAGCAGGAACAGCCCTCGCGGCTGCCAAAGCTGCGCCAAGACCGTTGCATAAACGATGAGAACCAGCGTTATGGCGACGGCTACGCCCGCCCGCATCCGTGGGGCGGCAAAAGCCGGAAACCAGGCATAACCCGTTGACGACAGCAACGAGGCATGGACGAGCACCGCGCCGATATTGGTCAGGATGGTGAAGAAGCTGAAATAGAAGACCAGCGAGCCGACAAAGCCGCGGCCGGCTTCCATTGATGCCGGGACGGTGATGCAGAGCTGCAGGACGAGCCCGGCCAGGCCGACGACCAGACCGGTGATCTGCAGCAAGCGACCCATTGGGCTAGGCAGCAGCGCCACAGGCCGGATTGCCCGTCTGCCAGCGGGCAATGTCCGAGCCGATGCGGGCGCCGAGCGGTTCCGCCATCAATGGGCCGAATACGTCGACGCGGCTCGAATTGCCTTGCGCCTGCACGACCAGCAACGGCTTTCCGCCATAGTGTTTGGCCGGCACCAGCAGGAAGCGCGGTGTGCCGCTGAACGAATTCAGTTCGTTGGCCATCTGATAGGATTTGAACGCAGGGTCCTTGCTGGCGATCCAGCATTTGTGGGCAGCTATTGCCACCTGCTCCATGGCAAGCAGTGACGCGCTCTTGCCCGCCGGCGCTGGCGTGCTCTTCGGGCCTGACTGGCAGGAGGCGAGTACAAGACCGGCGGAAGCGGCGAGGGCGAGGCGGGCTAGTGTCGATCGCATGGTCAAGCGGCGCCCATCTCGAGTTCGGACAGAAAGATCTTCAGACCGTCCGTCATCTCACCCCAGACGCGCGACAGCGCCGGATGCTGCAAGGCGATTTGCTCATAGGCATCGAATTTCGGATAGGCATCAAGCAGGTCGGGGCGGCCGATCGTCGCCCTAAAATTGTTGAAGAC
This sequence comes from Mesorhizobium sp. M0833, assembly GCF_040319905.1. Classification (NCBI taxonomy): domain Bacteria; kingdom Pseudomonadati; phylum Pseudomonadota; class Alphaproteobacteria; order Hyphomicrobiales; family Phyllobacteriaceae; genus Mesorhizobium; species Mesorhizobium sp. M0833. Next base: position 154,286 of record NZ_JAMYOQ010000012.1, read on the forward strand.
GAAGCGGGTCGGCGTCAGCCACGCATCGGCGAAGGAGATGTCGTCGCCGAGCGCGAACGGGCCATGCGCCATGCGGGCCTCGATTGCTGCAAGCCCGTGATGCAATCGGGCGAACTGTGCCTTGATCTCGGCCTCGTTGCGCTGCGGCACGAAATAGAGCTCAAACAGCTTCATGGTGGGGGCGAGCACGTCAAGGTCGGTGATGCGAGCGAACATGCGCACCAGTGCCCGGTCCTTCGAATCCTTGGGCAGCAGCGCTGGCTCGGGAAAGCGCTCCTCCAGATATTCGGCAATCACCACCGATTCGACGATCGTTTCGCCCGAGCCGGTGATCAGCACCGGAATCCGGTTCAGCGGCGAGATGGCACGAAATGCCTCGGGGATGGGAAACCCAGGCGGCGGTGCAATGACCTTGAGCGGCACGTTCTTGATGTAGGCCAGCGCCCGCACGATCGACGAATAGGGCGACAACGGCCGCGAATACAGTTTCATGACCGTCGCTCCAGGAGGAAAATTGAAGGCTTCAAGCGGCGATGCCCAAGGCGCTTTCGAACAGCGCCCGGCCGTCGCTGCCGCCATGCGCCGCTTCGATCAGGTTCTCGGGATGCGGCATCAGGCCGAGCACGTTGCCCCGCCCGTTGACGATGCCGGCAATGTCGTTGATCGAGCCGTTGGGATTGGTGCCTTCGGCATAGCGGAACACCACCTGGCCTTCGCCTTCGAGGCGGGCCAAAGTTTCGGCGTCGGCAAAATAATTGCCGTCATGGTGCGCCACCGGCGCACGGATGATCTGGCCCGGCTGGTAGCGGCGGGTGAACATCGTGTTGGCATTGGCGATCTGCAGCTTCACCTGGCGGCAGACGAATTTCAGCGAGGTGTTGCGCATCAATGCGCCCGGCAGCAGGCCGGCCTCGACCAGGATCTGGAAGCCATTGCAGACGCCGATGACCGTGACGCCCTTGGCCGCCTTTTCGGCGACAGCCCGCATTACCGGCATGCGCGCGGCAATGGCGCCGCAGCGCAGATAATCGCCAAAGGAAAAGCCGCCGGGAATGGCGATCAGGTCGACATCGGGAATTTCGGTGTCCGTCTGCCAGACGGTGACCGGCGGCGTGCCGGAAATCTTGGTCAGCGCCGCGATCATGTCGCGGTCGCGATTGAGGCCGGGGAGCAGGACGACGGCTGATTTCACCTCAGGCGATCTCCACCGCGTAATTCTCGATCACCGTATTCGCCAGAAGCTTGTCGCACATGGCTTTCAGATCGGCCTCAGCCTTGGCCCTGTCGCCCTCGGCAAGCTCGACATCGAAAACCTTGCCTTGCCGCACCTGGCCGATGCCGCCGAAACCCATTGCGGACAGCGCATGCTCGATTGCCTTGCCTTGTGGGTCTAGCACGCCGTTCTTGAGAGTTACGGTAATGCGGGCCTTGATCACGCTGGACATGCTCCTGTTCATCTGTTGAGCTGGCAAGCTGTCAGTGCGGCTTGCCTTTGACACCGTCGGTCGATGCGACCAGCACCGGCCCGGCCGGACGCGGCGGTTCGTTCTCGTTCATGATGCCGAGGCGGCGGGCAACTTCCTGATAGGCTTCGACCAGCCCGCCCATGTCGCGGCGGAAGCGGTCCTTGTCGAGCTTGTCCTGGGTCGCCACGTCCCACAGCCGGCAGGAATCCGGCGAGATCTCGTCGGCGACGACGATGCGCATCATATCGCCTTCGAACAGGCGGCCGCATTCGATTTTGAAATCGACGAGCTGAATGCCGACGCCCATGAACAGTCCGGAAAGGAAGTCGTTGACGCGAATGGCCAGCGCCATGACATCGTCGATCTCCTGCGGGCTCGCCCAGCCGAAGGCGGTGATGTGCTCTTCCGAGACCATCGGATCGTCGAGCGCATCGGCCTTGTAATAGAATTCGATGATCGAGCGCGGCAGCACGGTGCCTTCCTCGATGCCGAGACGCTTGGCCAGCGAGCCGGCGGCGACGTTGCGCACCACCACTTCGAGTGGGATGATCTCGACTTCCTTGATCAGCTGCTCGCGCATGTTGAGCCGGCGGATGAAGTGGGTCGGAATGCCCATCCGGTTGAGATGATTGAAGATGTGCTCGGAAATGCGGTTGTTGAGCACGCCTTTGCCATCGACGATTTCATGCTTCTTCTTGTTGAAAGCGGTAGCGTCGTCCTTGAAGAACTGGATCAGCGTGCCAGGCTCCGGTCCCTCATAAAGGATCTTGGCCTTGCCTTCATAAATGCGGCGGCGATTTTTCATCTGATTTTTCTCTGGATTTGCGGGCAGGCGGCAAGCGACCAGTTCCTGTCCGTCTGCCTAAAATAAGATGGCGACGGTGGGGTTCAATGCCGGTGTCTATCCCAATCGCACTGTTTGCTCAATCGGCAAATCCTTTCAATCAACCGCTTTCGGGGACCGAAATGCCGCAGCGCAGCAAGCAATGTAGCATATTGACCGGCCGGCGCCCTTTTGGTTTGTGCTCCGGCAACACATATTGGCACGACGAATCGGATTTCACGGAGGGATGCCATGAGCAGCATGAAAGACCGCGAAGAGGGCTTTGAGCGCAAATTCGCATTCGACGAGGAACTTCGGTTCAAGGCAGCGGCACGCCGCAACAGAGCGCTCGGCCTGTGGGCTGCCGAAAAGCTCGGCAAGTCAGGCACCGATGCCGACGCTTATGCCAGGGAAGTGGTCGTCAGCGACATTGAGGAAGCCGGCGATCACGACGTTTTCCGCAAGATACGCAAGGATTTCGATGCGGCCGGCATTGAGCAGTCGGACCATCAGATCCGCCGCACCATGGATGAATTGATGGCGCAGGCGATCGAGCAGATCAAGAACACCTGATCCTTTTCGATACCGATCGAATGCTGGACCAATCGACCGCCCGGCCCAACCGGGCGGTTTTTCTTTGCCTTTGCGGTCATTTCCGGCTGAATTGTTGCAACCAAAGAGGAAATCGCCAATGTCCCTGAAGTCACGCCTTGCGGCCGACGAGACACTGTTCACCGCATGGTCAGGCGTGCCGGATGCTTTGACGGTCGAGATACTGGCCAGACAAGGATTCGACGCGGTTACGCTCGACATGCAGCATGGTGGCCATCACGAGGACAGCGTGCTGCGCGGGCTTGTGCCGGTGCTGGCCGCCAACAAGCCGGCTTTGGTGCGCATCCCGGTCGGCCGCTTCGACATGGCCAGCCGCGCGCTCGACTTCGGCGCCGAGGCTGTGATTGCGCCGATGGTGAATTCAGTGGCGGACGCAAGGCTGTTTGCCGCCGCCATGAAATACCCGCCGCTCGGCGAGCGCTCCTGGGGCCCCACCTATGCCTTTCCGCGCCATGGCAAGGGCGATCATGCCGACTGGCTGCGCGACAGCAACCAGCGCACCATGGCGTTCGCCATGGTCGAAACGCGCGCCGCGCTTGCTGCACTCGACGGCATTCTCGACACGCCGGGTATCGACGGCATCTTCCTCGGCCCGTCGGATTTCTCGATCGCCTGGTCGAAGGGGACCACCGTCAGTTCGACGCTGGGGAGCATGATGGAGACCGTCGCCTCGATCGCCGAGCGCACCCGCAAGGCCGGCAAGCATGCGGCGATCTATGTGATGGAACCGGCCATTGCCGGTCGTGTGGTGTCGATGGGTTACCGGCTGCTGGCGATGGGTTCGGAGCATTCGCTGATTTCGCTTGGGGCAAAGACCCTGCTGAGCAGCGTCAGGGATTCGATCGCTTCCTAGAGATCCGTCAGGAATTTCGCGAAGGTCATCGAACCTTCGGGCCAGGGGCCGAAGCCGGAATCCGCGTTGAGATGACCGGCATCGCCGGCGTCGATGAACAGCGAGCCCCAGGCCGCGGCAATGTCCTCGGCGACGCCAAAGGCGCAGAACGGGTCGTTGCGGCTGGCGATCACCACCGACGGAAATGGCAGAGGATCGCGCGGATAGGGACCGAAGGTCATCAGGTGCCTCGGCTTTATCTTTGGATTGGCGACATCGGGCGGCGCCACGAAGAAAGCGCCGGCGACCGGTCGCTCGAACCGAGACAATGCCTGAATGACCGCGGCGACGCCAAGCGAGTGAGCGACAATGACGACCGGCCGCTCGGCCTCGTTAACCGCCTTGGCGACACCGGCCGTCCAATCCTCGCGCACCGGCTTCGACCATTCCGTCTGTTCGACGCGGCGCGCTGTCGATAGTTTCGCCTGCCAGCGGCTCTGCCAATGATCGGGGCCGGAATTGGTGTAGCCCGGCACGATGAGAATATCTGCTTCCCTGACTTTCATGGCGCGCATGTAGCGAGAGGCGCTGTCGGGTGCAACCGGGTATAAACTCAACAGCGACATGCAAACGCACCTCTCATGAGCCCGGTCTGCTCGCTATTGTGAACACCTTGTTCGCTTCTTGCGCTCTTGTGTGAACGATAGCGATCGACAATCTGTCGCCAGGAAAGAATGGCTGTTCCGAGATTTTGGCACGGACACGGCGTAGAATGATTGATGGCGCCGGGTTCCTCCGTTGGAAGCTTGTCGAGCGCCGGCTGAACGGAGCACTTTGATGAGCGAACTGCCTTATGCCGCAACGACCCCGGTCAGCGTTGCCCGCGTCGGCCTGCGGGCGCGCGATGCAGAAAATCTCGCTGCCTACTATCGCAAAGTCGTCGGTTTGCAGGAACTGAGCCGCGCCGGCGGCACGATTACGCTCGGCGCAGTCAATCGCCCTTTGCTCGACATCGAAGCGGATCCGGCTGCGAAACCCGATGACCCGCGCACCGCCGGTCTTTTCCACACCGCCTTCCTGCTCCCTAGCCGGGTCGATCTCGGCCGCTGGATCAACCACGCCATCGCCGGCAAGATTGGCATCGAGGGCGCGTCCGATCATCTGGTCAGCGAGGCGCTTTATCTTACCGACCCGGAAGGCAACGGCATCGAGATCTATGCCGACCGCCGCCCCCAGGATTGGAAATGGAATGGCGACAAGATCGCGATGGCGACGGAGCGGCTGAACATTCCGTCGGTCATTGCCGAAGTGCCGGCCGGTGATGTCGGCTGGCAGGGCGCGCCGGAAAACAGCATTATCGGCCACGTCCATCTGCGGGTCGGCCGACCGGAAGAAGCCGAAGCATGGTGGCATCAGGAGTTCGGTTTCGACACCGTGGCAAAATACGGTGGCGCGGCGGTGTTCCTGTCGTCCGGCGGCTATCATCACCACATTGGCGCAAATGCGTGGCAGAGCGCGGGTGCCGGCCGCCGCGATCCCGCCCGCTCCGGCTTGGCCTGGGTCGAGATGCGTTCGGACAATGTGGCTGATGCAACGACCCGCGAGGATCCGTGGGGCACGGTGATCAGGACCGTTCCCGGCAAGGCGTAGTTCGGTTAGAGTTTCGCCTTTTCAAGCAAGCGGCCAAGCATCAGCAGGCCCGCCGGCCACAGGCCGAGGCCGGCCTCGTTTCCCATATGGCCGAGATCGCCGGCATCGGCGATATCCGCGCCCCAGGCTGCGGCAAAAGCGCTCGCCTTGTCGAAAGTGACGCGCGGGTCGCTGCGGCTCGCCACCACCAATGCCGGGAAGGGCAGGCGCTTCAGCGGCATCGGCGCGAACGGGCGCACCGCGTCGAATGAGGGATCGGTATCCTCGACATTGGTCGCGGCAACCAGGAATGCCGCCGCGACCTTGTCGAGTTGGCTTTGACTGGCACTAGCAGCCCACTTCACCGCCGTCGCCACCGCCAGCGAATGCGCAAGTAGCACGACGCGGCGCGGTGCGGCGGCCACCGCCGCATCCACCTGGCCGATCCAGTCCCCGGGCTTAGGCCGGTCCCACTCGGCCTGCAGCACGCGGCTCGAATTGGGGAACACCCGGCACCAATGCGACATCCAATGATCCGGCCCGGAGTTGCCGCGCCCGGGCAGGGCAAGGAAATCGAAATCTCCGGCCGACGAAATCATCAGGCCTCTCCGAACACTCGGCTGAAGATCGTATCGACGTGCTTGGTATGATAGCCCAAGTCGAATTTCTCGCGGATCTCGGCCTCGGGCAGGGCAGCGACAACGTCCTTGTCGGCCAAAAGTTCCTCAAGAAAATCAGCGCCTTGCTCCCACACCTTCATCGCGTTGCGCTGCACCAGCCGGTAGGCGTCCTCGCGCGAAACGCCAGCTTGCGTCAGCGCCAGCAGCACGCGCTGCGAATGCACAAGGCCACGGAATTTGTTCATGTTCTTCAGCATGTTGTCGGGGTAGACGAGCAGTTTGTCGACAACGCTGGTCAGCCGTGAGAGCGCGAAATCGAGCGTCACCGTCGCGTCGGGCCCGATCATGCGCTCGACCGAGGAATGCGAGATGTCGCGCTCGTGCCACAGCGCCACATTCTCCATTGCCGGCAATGCGAACGAGCGCACCATGCGGGCAAGGCCGGTTAGATTCTCGGTCAGCACCGGGTTGCGCTTGTGCGGCATCGCCGACGAACCCTTCTGGCCGGGTGAAAAGTACTCTTCTGCTTCGAGTACCTCCGTGCGCTGCAGATGGCGCACCTCGATCGCCAGCCGCTCGATCGACGAGGCGATCACGCCGAGCGTGGCGAAGAACATCGCGTGGCGGTCGCGCGGGATCACCTGCGTCGACACCGGCTCCGGCTTCAGTCCGAGTTTCTTGGCCACGTATTCTTCGACATATGGGTCGATATTGGCAAAGGTGCCGACCGCACCGGATATGGCGCAGGTGGCGATGTCCTCGCGCGCGTGCACCAGCCTCTCGCGGCAACGCGAGAATTCGGCATAGGCCTGCGCCAGCTTGACGCCGAAGGTGGTCGGCTCGGCATGGATGCCGTGGCTGCGGCCGATGGTAATCGTATCCTTGTGCTCGAAGGCGCGGCGCTTGAGCGCCGCAAGCAGCCCGTCAATATCGGCCAGGAGGATATCGCTGGCCCTGGTGAGTTGCACGGCGAAACAGGTGTCGAGAACGTCGGAGGATGTCATGCCCTGGTGGATGAAGCGGGCATCCGGGCCGACGAATTCGGCAAGATGGGTGAGGAAGGCGATGACGTCATGCTTGGTGACGCGCTCGATCTCGTCGATGGCTTCGACATCGAATTTCGCCGCCCCGCCTTTCTCCCAGATGGTCTTAGCGGCCTCCTTCGGGATGACGCCGAGCTCGGCCAATGCGTCGCAGGCGTAGGCCTCGATCTCGAACCAGATGCGGAACCGGGTTTCGGGCGACCAGATGGCCACCATTTCCGGCCGGGAGTAGCGAGGGATCATCAGTCGGTCCTGACTTGCGAGAGCATTTGCCCGCGTCCTAACAGAGGCAGGCAAAATGCTCAACGTTGCTGGCGCGCAAACCAGACACTGGCGACAGCGAGCGCAATGAAACCGAGCGGAAAATACAGCCGGATGCCAAGGACGACGAACTGGTAGAGTGCCGTCAACATCGTGAACACGAACTGGAAAACCCAGGTGATGGTGAACGCGGGCGCATGCCATTGGACATAGTAGGAGCGGTATTGCAGCCCAAAGAGGCCGCCGGTGAAGACAATCGTCGCTGCGAGAAGGCAGACGAAGGCGGCGGCGAGGGCGATCTCCCAGTGGCGTCCGAGCGAGACGAGCCGCGCCAGGAACAGCCCAATCGGGAAAGCGAGCGCACCGCCGGCTGCATAAAGCAGCGAGACGAAGCGGATCTTTGCCGGGGTCTCCCAATTGTACTGCAGCAAATTGAGCAGCGCGCTGGCGCCCATCGCCATGGCCCACAGCAAGGCACCGGCAAATGCCGTGCGCAGCGACGGCAGAGCGCGGCGGAGACGATACAGGGCGCGATAGCGCATGGCGGGGAACGTCACAGGCGACCGGTTACCGCGATCCAGCGATAGTCCGGCCCCTCGAACCCGTATTGGCGCACTGCGATCAGCACGGCATAGGCGCTGAGGCTATCCAGTGAAAATGTCTGAACCGCGCCGATCTGGTAGCCATTCGGACAGCCTCTGCTTTGCGGGATCGATTTGTCCTCGTGAATAATGCTCGTCTGACCGCCGTCCTTCGCATCGATGCGCAGCAGGCGAAAGCCATTGATCTCGCCCTGGCTCTGGCAGCGCTCGGTGTCATTCATGCCGATCTGGTCGAGCCGGAACTCGAGCGGCTCGTCGACCGGCGAAAAGATCGGGCGCGGATTGACCACCATGCGGAAGGGATCGGCGGAAAGCTCGGTCACGGGGTTGAAGCCGGCGGTGATGCCGCGATTTGCCTTCAGTTCCGCTTGACTGACGATCGCTTCGCCCTTTTGCCGGGCCTGCAGCCGCGCCGCGTCCACCGCGGCATTCTCGTCGTCGAGCCGGACACGGATCGGCGAGCCCTTCAGGAAACTGTCGTCGGCCGTGTCGATATAATAGCGGTTTGCATAGGGAAATCCCGATCCGTCCTGGACGCCGTATTGCTCGAAGGCAAAGACCCCGCCATCGCGGCTGAAGCCGAGGATCTCAAGCTCGGCGACATCGCCTGCGTGGGCGGCGGCCAAAGTTGCAAGCTGGGCAAGCAGGCAGACGGCAAACAGAGCAAGATTTCGCATGGGGAATTCCATTCAGGCGGTGGACGTCGTTAAATTCCTATCACGATGCCGTCAAAAGATCGTGCTGACTGAAACACAAAGTCGATGCATCCAATCCGGCTGTCGTTTGTTATTGTCGGCAGCTTCACCGCATCGTGCCTTCCGAAAATCAGGATCGATTTCGGAAGGTACGGCACATTGAGTCAAAATGTTTAGAGCGTCCTTTGCGCGTTCAAAAGCGCGCGGCGCTATAAGGGAGACCCCCATGACAGATGCAGCCAAGATTCGCGAACGTATGGAAGTGATCGGCGCCGACGGGGTCCATGTCGGTACTGTCGACAAGGTTGACGGAGATCGCATCAAGCTGACCAAGCGCGACAGCGGTGAGGGCGCTCACAGGGGTCATCACCACTTCATTCCTCTCAGCCTTGTCGCCGAGATCGAGGGCCAAAAGGTGCGGCTGTCGGCAAACTCCGACGTTGCGGTCACGTTCGAGGAAGAAAAATCCGACCCCACTTGATCATAAGTCCAGTCCGGTTACGGCAAATCCGAATAAGCGGCGCGGTCAGCGCGACGACCAGACCGGGAACAGATCGCCCTCGGCCGGCTTCGCGGCAAAGACGCCGCGGCTGATGGCGCGCGCCATCGTGGCGCCGGCCGCGGCGTAGAGATCGATCGCATCGTTGGGCCTGAGCTCGATGCCGCTCTTGCCTGTTGCCAGCGCGAAGACCAGATCGCCGTCTGCGGGCGTGTGCGTCGGCCAAATGGCCCGGACAAAGCCGTCATGCGCTGATATCGCCAGGCGTTTGGCGGCGGCCTTCGTGAGTACCGCGTCGGTGGCGATCACGGCGATGGTCGTATTGGCGCCGGTTTCCGCCTGCTCTGCGGCATGCTTGTCACGGAACTTCAGCAGGATCTTTCTGGCATCGTCAGGCATTGGGTGGGGAAAGCCTAAGCCGCCGAACTCGTCGCCGATCTCGAACGGCGCCGCCCAGAAATGGCGGGTCCCGGCGACCGTCACCGAGCCCGTCGGGTTGACGGCGGCGAGCGCGCCGATGGTGACGCCGCTGTCCAGCACTGTCGAGGCCGAGCCGAGCCCGCCCTTCAGGCCGGAGCTCAAAGCCCCACTACCAGCGCCGGCAGTGCCGAGCGCAAAGTCGATCGCGGCGGCTTGCGCGGCTTCGTAGCCAAGGTCGCGGTAAGGCGGATACCGGCCCCAATCCTTGTCACCGCCATTGCGCAGGTCGAACAGGATCGCCGCCGGCACGATCGGCACCCGAAAGCCGCCGACCTCGACGCCGATGCCTCTTTCGCGCAAGGCCGCCTGCACCCCCGACGCGGCGTCAAGGCCAAAAGCCGAGCCGCCCGAAAGCACCACGGCATGGATGGCGTGGATCGAATTGTGCGGCTCGAGCAGGTCGGTTTCGCGGGTGCCTGGCGCACCGCCCAGGATTTGCACGCCGGCCACGGCCGGTTCGTCGCAGATGACGGTGGTCACACCGGATTTCAGCTTCGCATTCGCCGCATTGCCGACACGCAGGCCGGCGACGTCGGTGATGAGATTGCGCGGACCCGTACGGAACATCCCCGTGCTGGACATCATTGGCTCTCCGCCGGCACGAAACGGCCGCCGTCGAAACGGTAGGCTCGATAAGGATTTTGCGTCAGGTCACCTTTTTCGTCAAAGCGGATCGGTCCGATCGCCGTGGCGAAGTCATGCGCGGTCAGCACGTTGGCCAGTCTCTCGCCGGAGCTTTGCGTCAATGCCGAAGCCGACTTGGCGATCTCGACCGCGGCATAGGCGGGCAGGGTGTAACCTTCCGGCACGATGTTTTGCCCGGCAAAGCTCTGCAGCACCTTGGGGTCGGCGACATCGGCCCATTCGGGCGGCGCGATCATCAGCGTGCCGATGGCATAAGGCACATCGCCGAGCGGCGCGCGCAACGCTTCGCCGCCCGCAAACACCATGCCGGTATTTAGCTGGCCAGCATCCCGGCCCATAATGGCGACATCATCGCCGTCGCCGCCGGCAAAGACATGCGTTGCGCCGGCTTTCTTAAGTCGGCCGATCAGGCCGATCTGGTTGTCGAGCTGCGGCCGGAACGTGTCGACGAACACCGGCTTCAGGGCCGCTTGCTCGGCGGCTGCCCGAAACGTCTCGGCCATTTCGCGGCCATAGATCGTGCCGTCGTCGACGATGGCGAACAGCTCGGTCTGCCATAGGCGGGTGAGGATGGCAGCGACGGCATTGCGCTCGTCGTCGCCGCGCGGCCCGAGACGATAGATCGGCCATCCCGTCTTGGCGCGCCGGTCGGTCAGGCTTTCCGTGCGAACGCCGACTGTGATCACCGGTATGCCGGCATCCTTGAGGATCGGCAGAGCCGCCTCGATTGCGTCGGTGCACAAAAACCCGATGACGACGTTGACCTTGGCCGCGGCGAACTCCCGCGCGGCGGCGGCGCCACCATCGGCCGTGCAGGCGTCATCGATCGTCGTGATTTCGGCGTCGTTCGCTTCAGCCGCCATTGTCGCGCCTGCCTCGATCTGTTTGCCGAGGATCGCCGACGGCCCCGACAGCGGTGCCGCGACGCCGACCAGCAGCCTCTCGGCGCTCGCACCCCCGGCGACCGAGAGCCAGGCCAGCACCGCTATTGTGGTTGTCCAAGGTCGCATGCGAGCGAAGAATTCCTCCGCGCCGGTCGCGTGTTCTGCCGGCGCCAATGCCGTCAAGACCTAAAGGCTGGCCAGCTTTGGCGCAACACGGGAATCCAGGATATACGTCAAGCACTTCGCTTGTGGGCTGCAATATCCCCCCATATATAACGGTTGGTTCTGACTAGTGGAAAATCATCGGTGCTGAAGAAGAATGACATCGGGCCGCAGGCCTACCGCGACGCGATGGCCCATTTTGCCGGTCATGTGCATGTAGTCACCACCGATGGCCCCGCCGGCAGGCGCGGCGCGACGGTGATCGCGGCCTGCTCGGTGTCGGACACGCCGCCAACCATCCTGGTCTGCCTCAATCGCGAAAATCCCAAGAATGAGCCGTTCGTGGAAAACGGCAAATTTGCCCTGAACACGCTGGCTTCGGATCAGGAGCCGCTGTCGATCGGCTTTTCCGGCATGACCGGCCTGCCGGTCGAGGAGCGTTTCGCGTTGGCCGAATGGGATGTGATCTCGACCGGTGCGCCGACGCTGAAGGGCGCGCTCGCTGTCTTCGACTGCGAACTGATCGACTCCAAGGATCTGGCGACCCACCGTGTGCTTTTTGGCAAGGTTACAGGTTTGCGTATGGGCGATAACTTGCGGCCGCTGATCTATCACAACCGCGGCTACCACGCTTTGTAGAGGCTTTCAGGTGGCCGCGCCCGCGGAGACAGAATGACCGAGTGGAAAACCGCGTCCGGCGCCGCGGATGATCGACGAGACGCTCGATCTGTTGACCCGTGCGGATTATGTGGCGGACCGGTCGCTGGCAACCGTGCTGTTTTTATGGGTTCGGTCGACCCGCGCCGATGGATCGAGGCTGGCGTGAAGCGCGTCGCGTAACCACATGTCTCCCAAGGAGGAATCATGGAACGCAGTATCTATCTCGATGAGGCTCGCGACCCGCTGATCATCGCGGAGGGCTGGATGAAGGACGGCAAGGATGTCGCCATTGCCACCGTGGTCGAGACCTGGGGCTCCGCGCCGCGCCCGGTCGGCAGCCACCTGGTCATCGACGCCGAAGGCAATTTCCACGGCTCCGTCTCGGGCGGCTGCGTCGAAGGCGCCGTAGTCACCGAGGCGGTCGAGGTTATCGACAGCGGCAAGGCCAAAATGCTCGAATTCGGCGTCGCAGACGAGACCGCCTGGCAAGTCGGCCTGTCATGCGGCGGCCGCATCAAGGTCTATGTAGAAAGATTGGGTTGATCTCGAATGGATCCCTATGCGCTGAAGACACTCAACGCCGAACGCCGCGCCCGCCGCGCGGCAATCCTGGTCACCGATCTCGGCGACGGCCGCGACCGTGTCGTGCGCGAGGGAGACCGGGTAGCCGGTGAACTCGGGGCGGCCGTCGCCAAGGCATTTCGCACGGGCAATTCCGGTTCGGTCGAAGCTGAGGGGCGCACGTTCTTCCTCAACGCACATCTGCCGCAGCCGCGCCTGGTGGTGATCGGCGCCGTCCACATCAGCCAGGCGCTGGCACCGATGGCTAGGATCGCCGGCTATCCTGTCGAGATCATCGATCCGCGCACGGCCTTTGCCACGCCCGATCGTTTTCCCGATATCGCGCTGCATGCCGAATGGCCAGAGGATGTGCTGACGCGTCAGCCGCTCGATAACTATACGGCGCTGGCTGCTCTCACCCATGATCCGAAGATCGACGATTTCGCGTTGAAGGCGGCGCTCGACGCCGGCTGCTTTTATGTCGGCGCGCTCGGCAGCCGCAAGACCCACGCCAAACGTGTGGAACGCCTGCTGGTTTCGGGGGCGACAGCCGACCAGATCGCCCGCATTCATGCCCCGATCGGCCTCGACATTGGGGCTGCCAGCCCGGCCGAGATCGCCGTCGCGGTGTTGGCGCAAGCGATCCACGCCTTTCGCTCCCGCGGCCTCGAATCCAAAGGCGCAGTCGCGTGAAATTTGGTCCCGTTGCGATCGATGCGGCCGAAGGGGCAGTGCTTGCGCACGCCACTACAGCCGGAGGGCGCCGCTTCCGCAAGGCGCACCGGTTAAGCGCCGGGGATGTGTCCCTGTTGAAGGCCGCTGGCATTTCCGAGGTCGTCGCGGCGGTGTTGGCGCCCGATGATCTCAGCGAGGACGTCGCCGCTGAAAAGATCGCCGCATGTATGATCCATCGCAACATCGAGGCGAAGCCTGCCGCGACAGGTAGGGTCAACCTGCACGCGCAGGCTGCCGGCATGTTCACCGTCGACGCGGCGATGATCGACGCCATCAACGCCGTCGATCCGACGATCACCATCGCCACACTCGCGCAGCATGCGCCGGTCGAAAAAGGTCAGATGGTGGCAACGGTGAAGATCATTCCGTTTGCGGTCGCCTCCGCTTTGGTCGATGCGGTGGCAAGGATCTGCGCGAGCGGCGAGATCTTTGCGGTCAACGCCTATCAGCCGGTGCGCGTCGGCGTCATCCAGACGGTGCTGCCCGGCATCAAACCCAGCGTGCTCGACAAGACGCTGCGCGTCACCGAAGCACGCCTGGCGCGTTCGGGAGGCAGGCTGACGGCGGAGCGTCGAACGCCGCATGAAATTATCCCCGTCGCCGAGGCTGCGGCCTCGCTGATCCGCGACAACGATATGGTGGTGATCTTCGGCGCTTCGGCGATGGCCGATTTCGGCGACGTCGTTCCTGCTGCGATCGAAAGGGCGGGCGGCACTGTCATCCGCGCCGGTATGCCGGTCGATCCCGGCAATCTGCTGGTGCTCGGCACACTCGGCGGCAAGCGCATCATCGGTGCGCCGGGCTGCGCCCGCAGTCCCAACGAGAACGGCTTCGACTGGGTGCTCGACCGGCTGATAGCCGGTCTCGACGTGACCGCCAGGGATATTGCCGGCATGGGTGTCGGCGGGCTGTTGATGGAAATTCCGACGCGGCCGCAACCGCGCGAGCCGTTGCCGGCCAAAGCCGAACCAAAGGTCGAGATTGTGCTTCTGGCCGCCGGCCGCTCCAGCCGCATGGGCGGGCCGAACAAGCTCTTGGCACTGTTCGATGGCAAGCCGCTGGTCCGCCGCACTGCCGAACGCGCGGTCGGTTCGAAAGCCGCGGCCACCATCGTCGTCACCGGCCACCAGAGCGAGCGCGTGCGCAGTGCACTGTCTGGCCTCGATGTGACCTTCGCCGACAATCCGGATTTCGCCGAGGGTCTGTCTTCGTCGCTAAAGGCCGGCATCGCCAAGATTTCCGGCGACGCCGCCGGCGCCATGATTGTCCTCGGCGATATGCCCGGCGTCGCCTCGGCCGACCTCGACAGGCTGATCGAGGCGTTCCGCAGGTCAGAAGGCCGATCGGTGGTGCGGGCCTCGCACGCTGGGCGGCGCGGCAATCCGGTGCTGCTGCCGCGTCCGCTGTTTGCCGCGATCGCTCACCTCCAAGGCGATACCGGCGCCCGCCATCTGGTCGAAGCCGAAGGGCTCGACGTCATCGATGTCGAGATCGGCGAAGGGGCAGCGGTCGATGTCGACACGCGCGAGGCGCTGGAAGGCGCCGGCGGCGTGCTGCAGGATTGACAAACCGAAGCCGAAAAACGCATGGCTGAGGGATGGCCTTTTGTTCCTGCTTCCGGTTCCGCTTGACCCCCTCGGGCCTCCCGGCCCTGCTGATGGCGATTCTTTTGCAGCTCTTTTGTGTCGCCTATGCCAACGCTCTCGAACTCAAACCCTTCAAGGACGATCTGTTCGCCTATCCGGTCACCCTCTCGTCCGAGAGCAACGGCGCCTATACGGTCGTCGATTATCGTGAGCTGCGCGACATCAACGCTCGTGACGAAGTGCCTGAGCGTCGTGTGCACGCGCAATACACCGAAACCGGCGTGCGCAAGGTGCAGCAGGATCTCTTGCTGAAGACCGACGCCGGCGATGTCCGCCACATTGCCGTCGGCAAGACCGGGGGCGCCAGCATCATCGTGCTTTATCTGCACGGGCAGGGCGGCAGCCGTAAGCAGGGCACCGACGACTTCACCTTCGGCGGTAATTTCAACCGCATCAAGAACCTGATGGCGGGCAATGGCGGTCTCTATCTATCGCCGGACTTTTCCGATTTCGGCGACACAGGTGCCGCCCAGATCGCCGCGCTGATCGACCACTATGCCGAACAATCGCCGAGCGCAAAAATCTTCGTCGCCTGCGGCTCGATGGGCGGCTCATTATGCTGGAAGCTGGCCGCCCGCAATGATACCGGCCGGCGCATCGATGGGCTGCTGCTGCTCGGCTCGCTATGGGACGAGAGTTTCTTCTCAAGCCCCGCCTTCAAGCGTCGTGTGCCGGTCTTCTTCGGCCAAGGCAGCAAGGATCCGGTGTTTCCAATCGAGAAACAGGAAGCCTTCTTCCGCTCCATCCTGGCCAAATCAAAGAGCTATCCCACACGCTTCGTCCGCTTCGAGACCGGCACGCACGGCACGCCCATCCGCATGACCGACTGGCGCGGCACGCTCAACTGGATGTTGTCGAAGGCCCCTTAAGGCGCGGTATTGTAGTCGACGACCGTCTGCGGATTTTCCTCTCCGTCATAAGACGCGTCGACGTCGTACTGGACCAGGGAAAAATCGCCGTTGCGAAACAGATAGGTCCCCGACGAAGAGGCATCGCCGATGCCACGCCATTTGTTGAAGGTGGTGATCGTCTTGGTCTCTTCGTCGTAATCGGAATTGGTTGCCCAGCCGGAGGTCTGGAAGCCAACTATGGTCATGCCCAGCAATTTGCCGTCGCTGTCATTGTTCTCGTAGCGGATGTCCATTTCAGGTTCGGCGAACTGCAATTGTCTTACGCCAAGCACGTCGTCGCTCATGTAATAGATCGAGTTTTCGTTGTAGGCCGCGGCCGAGCAGGCGAAATGGAAAAGCCGCGTTTCGCTTTCGGGATCGCTGGCAGCGGCATCCTTGTCCTTATAGTGGATCGAGAAAGTGTCTGGCTTCTGCGCCAAAAGATCCTTGTCGCACTGGTCGCCATAAGTCGCGGCAAACGCCTTGTTGGCCTGCTCAAGCGCTGCGTCCTTCTTCGGCGGCGGCGGTCCTTCGCCGCAGCTTGCCGGCACGGCATCCTCGAAATCGGCCTTTGAGGGTTTTAGCGCACCCTTGTCGATGAAGATCGAGCGAAATGGCGGTTCCTGGATCGAGGCGTTGATCTGGCGCAGCGTATAGCAGCCGGCAAAGACATTCTCGCTGCCGTCCTTGGCCGTCGCCCGGATGGCGACCGGAACGCTGTAGTAGATGCTGCCGGCAGCCCCGTCTTCGGATACGCCACCGGTTTTGACTTCGACCGTGTCCGTGCCGTCATAGCCTTTGACGAAGGAATTGAAATCCTTGGCCGGCTTGGTGTCACCGAAATAGTCCCAGGCGCGCGCGAATTCGTGCCGGCTGATGGCACTATAAAGCGACCGGATCACCGCTTCGGCATTCGACCTGTCGTCGATATAAGGCGCGTCTGCGGCGAGCGCCGATTGGCCGGCAACGACAAGAGAGATAAAGGCGGTCGCTGCAAAAAGGGCGCGTCTCATCGGGAACCTCCACTCGATAAAAAATCCTATCATATCGATTGCGGCGACGTGGTGACGCTTGAACAATCGCCTGCGAAAGCGCTACCTCTCGCCATAGGCAGTAGGGCCGCGTGGAGATTTCTTGTGACCATATCAATGTATGAAGCATCCGTGCCGGTATTTTCGGCGAGGCTGAAGTCACTAGCCAATGTGCTGAACATTGCCGAGCAAAATGCGGCTGATCGCAAGATCGATCCGCAGGTGTATCTGACGGCGAGGCTGGCGCCGGACATGTTTGCGCTGACCAGGCAGGTACAGATTGCCACCGATCACGCCAAGGGCGCGCCGTCGCGGCTTGCCGGGCGTGAGGTGCCAAAATACGAGGATAATGAGACGAGCTTCGTTGATCTGCAGGCCCGCCTTACCAAGACGCTCGACTATCTCGCGACATTTTCGGCGGCCGAATTCGATGGTTCAGATGACAGGATGGTCGAACTGCGGCTTGCGGGGCGCGAGGTTTCGATGCCGGGAATGCAGTATCTGCTGCATGCCGCCATGCCCAATTTCTACTTCCACCTGACCACCGCCTACGACATCCTGCGCCACAACGGCGTGCCATTGGGCAAGTCGATCTTCCTCGGATTGCGTTGAGATCAGCTCGTGAGATATCCCGCTGCGGCGGGATTCTCACGGCGCGCTGTTTAGCGTACGGACATTTCCCGAGCGATGCGCGGGAAATCGGCCGGCTTGACGCCGATATCGGCGCGATCGGCATTGCTCATCGAATGGAGCAGCGCCAGTGCCGCACGATAACGCAGTTGTTCCCGCGGACGCGGACGGGCGAACATTTCAGTGAAGAATCCCATGATTAAAGCCCCTTATTGAACCTCCACGGCCGTCAATATAGGCAGATCATGACAATTGTGCAGTGCAGCATTCGCATGGCAGCCATGCTGCCCTGATCTTTTTTGACATAATTCGGCTGTTCCGGCGAAACTTCGGCGGTGCTTCGACCGTAGGTCTCAGTCCCGGCACTTGGCCGGTTTTTCCTCGCCATTCCTGGCGAACTTCCGGACTGCATTCACATGCAGTCCGGCCTTTTTTGTTAGCCGCAGCGAAAAATTCCGTTCGCCGGCATCCTGGGAAAGTCGCCTGACCTGCCGTCGGTGGGCTTGGAAGCGGGCGGCGCTTTCCTGTATGCTATTGCTTCCTCCTCGCGCAGCCGCGCAAAATTCCCGCCGGAGAAACTCCATGCACAAACGCCGTCTCGGCCAGACCGATCTTTTCGTGTCGCAAATCTGCCTCGGATCTATGACTTGGGGCCAGCAGAACACCGAGGCGGACGGTCACGCCCAGATGGATCTGGCGTTTGCTCGCGGCGTCAATTTCATCGACACCGCCGAACTCTATCCGATCCCACCCAAGGCGGAGACACAAGGCCGTACCGAGACAATCATTGGCAATTGGATGAAGGAGAAGCGCAATCGGGACCAAGTGATCATCGCCTCGAAGGTAGTTGGTCGCACCGCCAACACTTGGTTTCGCGGCGACCGCCCGTCTAAACTGGTGCGCGCCGATATCTTCGACGCTATTGATAAGTCACTCGCCAGGCTCAACACCGATTACATCGACCTATATCAGATCCATTGGCCGGAACGCGACGTGCCGTGGGGCGCCAATCCAAACCGCATCGGCACCTTGCCGCGACGCTCCGATGCCGCCGGTGTGCCGGAAGGCGAGACGCCGATCGCCGAGACGCTTGCCGTATTTGATGAACTGGTGAAGGCCGGCAAGATCCGCCATTTCGGCCTGTCGAACGAGAATTCCTGGGGCGTCATGCGTTTCATTGCCGAAGCCGACAAGGGCCTCGGCCCGCGCGTCGCGTCGCTGCAGAACGCCTATAATTTCGTCAATCGCACCTTCGAGGTGAACCTTGCCGAAGTCTGCGAGCGCGAGCAGGTGTCGCTGCTTGCCTATTCACCGCTGGCGCAAGGCTATTTGACCGGCAAATACGATCATGGCGCCCGGCCGCAGGGCTCGCGCTCGCAGTTGTTCAACCGCGGCCAGCGCTATGAGACTCCGAATGCTGCCGAGGTGCAGCTCGAATACAACCGGCTGGCGCGCACCTTCGGCATGGAGCCGGCGCTGTTTGCCAATGCCTATGTCTCGAACCGGCCCTTGGTCACCTCGAACATCATCGGCGCCACCACCATTTCGCAACTCGAAATGGCGCTCTCTTCCGCCGACGTGGTCTGGACCGAGGACATGCAGAAAGCCGTTGATGCGATCCACCAGCGCGTCGGCAATCCGTGCCCTTGATGCGTCGGGCGTGGTTGTCCGATCGTCATAAGGAGAGGGGAACAGCCATGGGCTTCCGGATCGACGCGGCGCGCGCGAAATTTCCGGCTTTGTCGCTGACCGACAAGGGCCGCCGGCGCATCTATCTCGACAATCCTGCCGGCACGCAGGTGCCGCAGTCGGTGGCGGACGCGGTGTCACGCTGCCTGCTGACCACCAATGCCAACCTCGGCGGCTTCTTCGAGACCACCATTGCGGCACAGGACATTGTCGACGAGGCCCATCTGGCGATGGCGGATTTTCTCGGCGCTGCGAGCCCGCAGGAAATTGTCATCGGTGCCAACATGACGACATTGAGCTACCACATGTCGCGAACGCTCGGCCGCACGATGAAGCCCGGGGACGAGATCATCCTCACCCGCATGGACCATGAGGGGAACGTCTCACCCTGGCTGCAACTGGCTGAAGATCTTGGCCTTGTCGTGCGCTGGCTGCCTTTCGACCAGCAGAGCTGGCAGATCGAGGAGGCGGCGCTGGCCGCGCTGCTTTCAGAGAGGACGCGGCTCGTCGCGCTCAACTACGCCAGCAATCTCACCGGGTCGATCAACAGGGTGAAGACGTTGACCGGCATCGCCAGGCAGGCTGGTGCGCTGGTCTACGTCGATGCCGTTCAGTTCGCGCCGCATGGCCTGATCGACGTCCAAAAGCTCGGCTGCGATTTCCTGATCTGCTCGGCTTACAAGTTCTTCGGCCCGCATATGGGAATTTTGTGGGGCAGGCTGGACGTTATCGATGCGCTTAAGCCGTATAAATGCCGTTGCTCGTCCAATGCCTTGCCGGAGCGCTTCGAGCTCGGCACGCCGCAAATTGAATTGATGGCCGGCCTGTCGGCGGCTGTCGATTATTTTGCCGAGTTGGGAGCGGCAGCTGGCGCGCAAGGGTCGCGTCGGCGGAAAATCGCCAAGGCCTTCGAAGTCTCAATCGCTTACGAGAACCCGCTGACGCAACAGTTGATCGACGGTCTGTCGGATATTGCCGGCCTGACCATCCACGGCATCACCGATCCGAAGCGGATCAATGAGCGTGTGCCGACGGTGTCGTTCACTGTCGAAGGCATAGTGCCGGAGACGATCGTGCGGCAGATGAATGCGGAAAACATCTTCCTGTGGTCCGGCCACAACTACGCCTGGGAGATCGTCCACCAGCTCGGCATTCCGGCCGAGCAGGGCGTGGTGCGCATCGGCATCGCTCATTACAACACTGCAGCCGAGATCGACGAGACGCTGGAGAGCGTGCACCGCGTTGTCGCCATGCTGAGGCAGGAGCGATCCTGAGCGGGCCACGCCGACGGATCATCGCTTGTGGGCGCCGCCAAAACCGGTGAGGAAGGCGGTGAGATTGTCGCCGAGCTCATCGCAGAGATAACCGCCTTCCTGGACGATGACCGTTGGCAGGCCGAGCCGGGCGATCGCCTCTCCAATGCGCGAAAAACCAGGCGTGCTCACCGACAGCCCGCCGAACGGATCACCTTCGAAGGCGTCTAGGCCCAGCGCGACCACAAGCGCATCGGGCGAGAAGGCGTCGATGCGCTGGAACGCTGCCGCCAGTGCTTCGAGGAAAGCCGCATCGCCGGATTTGCGCGGCAGCGGCAGGTTGAGATTGTAGCCGAGGCCGGCGCCTTCGCCGCGCTCGTCCGCATAGCCCCAGAAAAACGGATAGAACCGCACCGGGTCGGCATGCAGCGACACGGTGAGCACGTCCGGCCGGGCATAGAAGATGCCTTGCGTCCCGTTGCCGTGATGCAGGTCGACATCGAGGATCGCCACCCGCGCTGCCTGCTTGCGTAGAGCCTGTGCGGCGACCGCCGAATTGTTGATGAAGCAGAAGCCGCCGGCGACGTCGGCAAAGGCGTGATGGCCGGGCGGCCGGCATAGCGCGTAGGCGGCCGGCGCTCCCAACATCACCGCCTCGGCGGTTTCAACCGCGCTCCAGGCGCTCCAAAGCGCGCTCTGCCACGTCTCGCCGGAGATCGGGCAGGCTGTGTCGGCCATGTGGTAGCCGGCTTGGCCGACCGCCGAGGCCGGATAGGAGCCGTTCCGCGCGATCGGGTGGATGTTGGGGATGACCTCGGCCGAGGCGCCCTCGATGCGCTGCCAGCGCGCGAAGATATGGTGAAGGAAATCGAGATATTCCGGCGTATGTACCGCGGCAATCGGGCCGAGTCCGTGATCCCGCGGCCGTTCGATCGTGCAGCCGGCAGCCCTTGCGCCGGCCAACAATCGCTCGACCCGTTCCGGCTTTTCCGGATTGGGCTGCGGCGCGCCGCTGGAGAGGAATGCCTTCGGGTCGTGGCGCTTCTGTTCTTCGGCATAGAAGGCTTTCATGTTAGCTCCTCCGGTGCATCGGCGAAGGCGAAAAAGGCGTCGCCGACGATCTTCTGCACCTGCTCGTAGCTGGACCAGGCAATGCCCAACCGTTCGTAAAAAGCCTTGGCGGTCTCGTTGTCGGTATCGACGGACAGCTTGAGATAGCCGCCGCCGTCCTTCCGGCATTGCGCCGCGACCCGGCGCAGCAGGCGCTCGCCGATCCTGCGGCCGCGAAAACGGTCCGCGACATAGAGATCCTGCACATAGACACCGGGCCGGCCCATCCATGTCGAGAAGATTGGAAAATGCAGGCAAAGCCCGGCAAACTCGCCGCCGACCTCGGCAATCAGGGTCGAGAAGGCAGGCTTCTCGCCAAAGCCATAGGTGCGGAGATCCCGAGCTGTCGAGGTGATCTCCTGATGTGCGCCGACATGCGCGCCGAGCCGTAGGAGCGCGGCGTGGATGGTTTCGACGTCCTCCACCCGGCCGGGCCGGATGACAATGTCTCTTGACGGTGGGTTGGTCACGGCCGCATCTCAGAACGCCACGCGGTCGCCGCCCTTGAGCGCCAGCATCTGCCGCGCCTCGGCCGGCGTCGCGACGTCCAGCGACAATCCGTCGAGCACGCTGCGGATGCGGCGCACCTGGTCGGCATTGGACTTGGCGAGTTGGCGCCCGTCGTAGAGGCTGTCCTCCAGCCCGACGCGGACATTGCCGCCCATCGCCGCCGCAATCGAGATCATCGGCATCTGGTGGCGTCCTGCGGCCAGCACCGAAAATTGGTAGCTGTCGCCGAACAGTTTGTCGGCGATGCGCTTCATGTGGATCAGGTTTTCTGGATCGGCGCCGATGCCGCCAAGGATGCCCAAAACAAACTGGATGAACAAAGGTCCAGACACCAGCCGACGATCGCGAAAATGCGCCAGCGAATAGAGATGGCCGACATCGTAGCACTCGAATTCGAAGCGCGTGCCGCAACCGCGCCCGAGCTTCTCGAGCACCGTCTCCATGTCGGCAAAGGTGTTTTTGAAGATCGTGTCGCGGGTGGCCTCGAGCAGTTTCGGCTCCCATTCGTGCTGCCATTCCCGCGGCCGCTCGAGCATCGGGAACAGCGCAAAGTTCATCGAACCCATATTGAGCGAACACATTTCCGGCTCTGCCCTGAGCGGCGCGGCCAGCCGCTGGTCGAGCGTCATCAGCGACGATCCGCCGGTGGTGATGTTGATCACCGCATCGGTCGCCTGCTTGATGCGCGGCAGGAACTGCATGAACACCTCGGGGTCGGCGGTCGGCCGCCCATCCTTAGGGTCGCGGGCATGAAGATGCAGGATCGAAGCGCCGGCCTCGGCGGCGGCGATTGCGTCTGCGGCGATCTGGTCCGGCGTCACTGGCAGATGCGGCGACATCGACGGGGTGTGCACCGACCCGGTGACGGCGCAGGTGATGATGACTTTGCGCGGTGCCATGGTTCGTTCCTCAGCCTTCGACCGGCAGGTCGAGCTCGCCGGCCAGCACCTCGAGCGCGTCACCGATGATGGATATGATCTCGCCGATCTGCGCGGCGGTGACGATCATCGGCGGCGCGACCATGAAATTGTCGCCGTCGACACCGCCCTTGACCTTGCGTCCGTAGATGATCAGGCCGCGCTCATAGGCGAGGTCGAGCAGGCGCTGAGTGGCCTTTTTCGCCGGCTCGATCGGCCTCAGCGTGTCCGGATCGGCGACCATTTCGGCACCGGTGAGCAGGCCCTTGCCGCGGACGTCGGCGATGAACGGAAACCGCTTCGCCAATCCCTTCAGCTCGGCCATCAATAGCTCGCCCATGACAGCCGCGTTCGCGATCAGGCCGAGACGGTCCATCTCGCCGAGCACGGCGAGCCCGGCGGCGCAGGCGAGCGGATTGCCGGCATAGGTATGGCCGTGCTGGAAGCCGCCCGACGCGAGCAATGGCTGCACCAGCCGCATCGGTGCCGCCAGCGCACCGAGCGGGGCATAGCCCGAGCCCAGCCCCTTCGACAGCGCGACGATGTCTGGCTTGCAGTTCCAGTGGTCGCCGCCAAGGAATTTTCCGGTGCGGCCGGCACCGCTCATCACTTCGTCATGGATGAGCAGGATGCCGTAGCGATTGCAGATCTCGCGGATGCGCGGATAATAGCTGTCGGGCGCCACCAATGCAGCTGTGGCAGCGCCGCCGACCGGCTCCATAATGAAGGCGAGCACGCTCTGCGGTCCCTCGGCGAGGATCTTTTCCTCCAGCATGTCGGCGTAGCGGGTGCCGCGCTGTTCCATCGAAAGATTGTCGCGGTCGCGCCAGGCGGCAGGCGCCGGCACCGTCGGCATGACCGGCATCATCGGCGCAAAAGTTTCGGCCAGCGCATCGTCGCCGGTGACGGCGAGCGCGCCGAGCGTGCCGCCATGATAGGACGGAAAGCGCGTGATCACCTTCCAGCGGCTGGGCTGGCCGATGGCGACTGCCCATTGCCGCGCCAGCTTGACGCAGGATTCCGTTGCCTCCGAGCCACCGGAGACGAAAAAGATGCGGTCCAGGCCCTCGGGGAGTTTGGCCGCCAGTTGCCGCGCGAGCTCCTCTGCCGGTTCGTTCTCGAAATGCAGGCGGTAGGCGAAGGTGGCGCGGTCCATCTGCCGTTTCATCGCGTCGAGCACGTTGCGATTGGAGTGGCCGATATTGGCGACCATCGGGCCGCTCGATCCGTCGATGAAGCGGCGGCCATCCTGCGTCCACATGTAGATGCCTTCGGCGCGGTCGATCAGCGGCCGGCGCAGGCTGGACAGATAAAACAGATGCGAGGCTTCGCGGGCTTCCGGGGCAGGGGACTTCAGCATGTCATGACTTTCCGAGATAGCGGTCGAGGACATTTCTGGTAACACGCTCGACCATCGCATCCTGCCTTAGCAGGCCGGCAACCCATTCGCAGCTTCCGGCGTGAAACACCTCCCCTTTGCCGCGCGGGAAGTTGACGATCATGCCGTTGCCGCGTTTGACCTTGTCCAGATTGGCGTCGCTCGCCTCGCCGAACAGCGTTTCGGCGGTGAAGCGACCATCCTCGTCGCCGAGGAACTGGTCCTCGAACGGAATGTCGGCGCTTTCCTCGACCTGGGCAGCCATGCCGACCGCGAGCACCTGCAGGCCGTCCGGTGCGCCGCTGTCGGGCGTGGGGTAGGGCAGGCCGCCGCGGATCTCGAAATCGAGCCCATCGACCTCATAGCCATAGACATGGCTGTCGGTGCCGAGCAGGTCGCCATAGTAGATGCCGGTACCGGCAAAGGCCCAATGCTCCGGCCGGTAGACCGGAAAGCCGCGCACACCGCGCGGCGCGCAGCCGCCCCAGCCGGCATAGACGCCTCTTGTCGCGTTGAGGCCGAAGGTCGCCGCACCCGGCCGGCCGATTTCCGGCGCTTCCCAGGAATTGGTGGCGCGCCTTATATCGCCGCCGCGATAGGCCGGGTCCTCGGCGCGGGCGCGGTATTTGTAGCAGACCTGCCGGCGGCCTTCGTCCTCCAGCCTGGTCTGCCACATGAAGTTGCCGGCAAATCGCGCCGCATGACCGCCGCGCTCGACATAGGTGTCGACCGCATCGCGCATTTCCCAGGTCCAATATTCGTCGTGGCCGACGAAGACGACGCAGTCATAGCCGTCGAGAATGTCGGGCGAAAAATGCAGGTCGTGCTGGCTGGCGAGATCGACGGCGTAGCCGGAACGCTCAGCGAAGCGGAAGAAATGGCTGTCGTAGCTTGCCCAGCCGGCTGAGGCGTATTTCTTCGAATGGCCGGTGGCAAAGGCCCATTCCATGTGCGGGTAGCGCGGCACGGTTTTCGGCGGCACCGCGACTTCGAGCGGCACGCGCGGCGCATCCTTGGGCAGCACGACGAAGCCGCGGCACCAAGGCCGCTGCGTCGACACCATTCGTGCATACTGGTCGCGGGCCGGCCCGGTGATGCCTTCGTAATGGTTGGAACCGCCCCATGTGTTGTAGGCGAGCCAGGTGCCGGTGGCCGCGACCTGCAGCACGCGGCCGGGTTTCTTGCCGGGCTGCGGCGAGACGATGAAAAGGTGATGACAGCGGATCGGCTTGCCGTCGCGACCGTCCGCTTCAAGCGTGACGCGATAGGCGCCGGATGGCCAGTCGTCGCCGATGCGAAACTCGAACGACGCCTGCCAGCCGCAGCCTTCGACCGAACATTGATCCGGCATATCTTGCCAGCGCGCCGCAATCCCGGTCCTTTCGAACATTGTCGTTTCCGCGCCGCCGTCGCGGATGATCGCGATGCCGAAACCGGCGGCCGTCGAACTGACATGCAGCGCCACCATCTCGCCGGGGCGATAGGAAAAACGGTCGCTGTAGCACCAGATTTCGCCGCGCCCGCCATCCATACCGGGCCATTCCCAGTAATGGCTGCGCACCGCCTGGCGTCGCTGCTCCGGCGTCAGTCCGAAATCGGGAAACTCGGTCGGCAGATGGTTCATGGACACCGCTAAGTTCGAAGGCCGCCATTTCGGCTATCCGCCGGCCAAGCGTCAATTGGAAACGATCGGGCCAGCCATTGCCGGGCTGCTCCCTTGGCCTTGCCGGCCAAACAGACTATCTCACAAAGGGCGGCCTTGTCCGCACGGGAGCCGATATGCTGAGAGTGCAAAAGGTCAGGGTCGACGACATCTACGTGCCGACCGCGCGCAAGAAGACGCTGCATCCTGAAACCGTCCGCCATCTGGCCGAGGACATTCTGGAAAACGGCATGAAGATGCCGATCCAGGTGCGCCATGACGGCAAGCGCCACGTCTTGGTCGAAGGCCTGCATCGGCTGGAAGCGGCCAAATGGCTCGGCGAGACCGAGATCGACGCCTATCTGGTGCAAGCCAAGCGCCACTGAAGCCACTCGGTTCCGTCGCTCGAATCTCCGGTCCCGCGGATTTTTTCGCGGGCCGTGTCGGCTTGCGTCTTGTCGGTTCGTCCTAGACACGAAAGCCAAACCGACGTGTGAGGAACGCCATGACCACCAAGCTCGACATCGCCCCCAACTCCGACCGCGAGCTGGTTCTCGCCCGCATCATCGATGCGCCGCGCGAGAACGTCTATCGCTGCTGGACCGAGCCGAAGCTGCTGACGCAATGGTTCTCGCCGAAGCCGTGGACGACGCCGCGCGCCGAAATGGATGTGCGGACCGGTGGCTCCACCCTTGTCGTCATGGCCGATCCCGACGGCAAGGAGTTCCCGAATCCAGGCATCTTCCTCGAAGTCGTACCAGGCAAAAGGCTCGTCTTCACCGATGCCTATGCCAGGGCGTGGGAGCCGTCCGAAAAGCCGTTCATGACGGTCGTGCTGACCTTCGACGACGAGGGCGAGGGCAAGACCCGCTACATCGCCCGGGTTGCGCATTGGTCGGTGGCCGACCGCGAACAGCACGAGAAAATGGGTTTTCACGACGGCTGGGGCCAGTGCGCCGAACAGCTCGAGGAGGTCGCCAAGCTACTTTGATGCACAAGCGACTTTGATGCAAACGAGAGAGGGAGACTGATATGTCCAGATCGATATTTATTGCCATTTTCGCCTCGGCCGCCGCGCTCTTTGCCGCGCCGGGCGCCATCAACGCAGAGGAGGCCAAGCCCGCCATGACGACCGCAACCGCAACACTGCCGAAGCCGCAAAAGTCCGGCCTGCTGCCGATCAACGGCCTGAACTATTATTACGCCGTCTATGGCAAGGGCGAGCCACTGCTTCTGCTGCATGGCGGTCTCGGCACAACCGACATGTTCGCGCCGATCCTGCCGAAGCTTACCGAAAACCGCACCGTCATCGGGGTCGACCTGCAGGGCCATGGCCGCACCGCACTCGGCGACCGGCCGCTCAGCCTGGAGGCGATGGGCGACGACATGGCGGCGATCGTCAAGGCGCTCGGCTACGACAAGGTCGACGTCATGGGTTATTCGCTGGGTGGGGGCGTCGCCTTCCGCATGGCCGTGCAGCATCCCGACGTGGTGCGCCGGCTCGTCCTGGTCTCGACCGGCTACGCCGCGGACGGCTTCTATGCCGAGATGCGTGGCCAGCAGGCACAAGTCGGCGCAGCGATGGCCGACATGATGAAGGACACGCCGATGTACAAATCCTACGTCGCGGTCGCGCCGCATCCGAAGGATTTTCCGAAACTGCTCGACCAGCTCGGCGCCTATATGCGCAAGGACTACGATTATTCTGCCGACGTGCCGAAGCTGAAAATGCCGGTCATGCTGGTGTT
This sequence comes from Mesorhizobium sp. M0833, assembly GCF_040319905.1. NCBI lineage: Bacteria > Pseudomonadati > Pseudomonadota > Alphaproteobacteria > Hyphomicrobiales > Phyllobacteriaceae > Mesorhizobium > Mesorhizobium sp. M0833. Next base: position 181,939 of record NZ_JAMYOQ010000012.1, read on the forward strand.
CGGCGACAGCGACATGTACCGGCCCGAGCACGAGATCAAGTTTTACCAGATGCTTGGCGGCGGGTTGAAGGACGCCGGCTGGATGCGCGAGAACCTGTCGCAAAACCGCCTGGCGATCCTGCCGAACCGCACCCACTATGACGTGTTCTTCGCGCCGGAACTGACAGCTGCCACGCTGCCGTTCCTCAATGGCGAGACCAAGGTCAAGACTTGGGATGAGGTCGTCAACGAAACGAACTGACGCTCAGTCAATTGTCTGCCGGCCGTCTCCCGCGAGATGGCCGGCATTTCGTTGATGAGGCCTTGGCGCGGCGCATCCAGCCGATCGCCCATCGGCCGGATCACAGCTTTAGATAACGCCATCAAAGCTTTTCAATTGACGGTGCCACGCCTATCGATAGGTATCGCCTATCCTCGCAGGGAAGGGACATGGGCGATGGCAAGATATCAGGGCGGGTGTTTGTGCGGTGCGGTGCGCTACCATGCCGAGGCGACACCGATCAATGAGCGCGTCTGCCATTGCCGGCTCTGCCAGAAGGCACTGGGTGCCGCCTTCAACGCGCGCGTGCTGTTCCGCATCGACGATGTGACGGTCGACGGACCGGTGGCGACGGTGAATTCCTCGCCCGATCTCAAGCGTGGCTTTTGCCCGCGTTGCGGCACGACGATGTTTTCCCGGCGCGATTCCGCCGGCATCATCGGCATCACGACCGGCTCGCTCGATGATCCTTCGGTGTTCAGGCCTGAGATGCACATCTGGACCGCCTCGAAGCAGCCCTGGGTCCAGATCGACGACGGCCTGCCGCAATATGAAGGCGCGCCACCTCCGGCTTGAGGTGAAGTCTGGATAAAATTTAATCCAAAGCGACACGAGATAGCCGGCAAAGCGTCATTGGCGGGCCATCATTGCTGCCTATCTATTGCGTGCGGGCGGCAGTCGAGGAGGCGACGGAATGAACGACAGCATCAACACCCTGGACGAGCTCTTGAGTGATCCGATGATCAAGCTGGTGATGGAGCGCGACCGCGTGCAGCCGGCAGAACTTCGCACGCTGCTCGAGGAAAAGGTCCGCCGGGCGGACGATGATGTGGCGGTCAACGATCGTTTTGTACCGCCGGCCCACCTTATGGCCACGACCTGCCACAAGCTGTGGCTTTGCGGCTAGGGTCTTGAAGCGGTCAGCCGGAATTTGCCGGCAAATAGCTGTAATGGCTGCGGAAATAAGCGAGCCTGAAGCCGAGGCGCGCATAGTTGCGATACGCCGGCCCGTCGCGTTCGCACTGCGGCGCCTCGATGTCGGCCACGAACAGTTTTGCACCGGCCGCAAGTCCGTCGCGCACCATCGCTTCGCCGAGCATTGCATCGAGGTCGAAGCTCGGCGCCATGATGCCGGGCACCGGCGCGTCGATGCCGCTCCAGGCCATGCCGTCGACACCGATGACCATCGAGCGCACCGCCGCCATCGCGCCGTCCCGCCGCAGCATATAATGATGCCAGCCGCGTCGGCCGGCCAGCGCTAGCAACCATGGTGAGGTCGGCAACCGATATTGGCTGTCGATGAACCCAGCCCATTCCCTTGCCGTTGCCGACGTCACCCGCTCGACCGAGACATCCTTCGACGGGAAAAGCGGCTCCGTTGGCAATGGCGTGGCGTCGCGAAAGATGCGTTCCCAACCGCCCTGACGCTGCAGGCCGCGTGCCTCGAGCCAGCAGCTGAGCGTCGCGGGCTCGGTATGCGGATTGGTGTAGAACCAGGGCCGCAGAATACCGGCCTCGCGATAATGCGCCAGAAGCGCGTCGAGCCGGCTCTCGGTGGCAGCGCTATCGACACCGAGATTCTTGACGCAGTTGAAATGGATGAACGGGATCGTCGTGCAGGTGGTCCAGACGAGATCGCCATCTTCGGCGATGGCAAGGCCTTGCCTTGCGGCAAAGTCTGCCGGGGCGGCGCGATAGAGATCGAGCCAGGCATTGACCTCGGCGCGTTCGATAACGCGGCTGAGATCGCGCGATATTTCGTCGATCCCGATGGCGGGCGAGCGTGGCTCGGGCGGGGCTACGGGCTGCAATTCTGACAGGGCGGCGGGCTGCATGACTTCCTCCCAAGTATGGCCTTACACCGTAAGATTAGTGGAGACTAATCTCATGCCGTGAGTTGTCAAGCGGGATTGCGAGGCAGCCACGTGGTCGAGCGTTGGGGGATGGCGGACCCCCGTCCCGGCGAACCTCCCGATGCAAACCCCCTAACAATTCGATTCAAACTTTGTTGGTAGTTTCTTGTTAGGAATCCAGCTTGGTTTGTCCGGCGGCGTTGTCCTGCCTTCGGTCTGTTGTGTTTTGCGTACAGGTCCAGATGCGGTTATCAGGCGTCGTCATCTTTTCGATCGCAGCGCTGTGCCTTGCCGGCTGCACGTCGACCTCCGGCGTGGATGCGCTGCAAGTGCCGTCCGGCGAGACCACCAGCTCGGTTGTGCGGCCACCCGCGCCGGTGGCATCCGTGGCGAAGACTGATGCTGCGCCCGCTTTTGCCGAACAGGAGCAGGACGAACAGCCGGTCGCGATGAACGTGCCCGATCAGGACGTCGAACCGCCGGCCGAGGTCATCGCGCTGATGTCGCCGCCGAAGCGGCTGACACGCGCAGCACCGGCGATGCTTGCCGAGCCGGTCACGCGCTATGGTTTTCGCGACGCCAAGCCGATCAATTTCGGTAAGTCCTCCTCGCCGAGGCGCCTTGCCGTCCATGGCGTCGACGTTTCGCGCTGGCAGGGCAATGTGAATTGGCAAAAGCTGCGCGCTCAGGGCGCCAACTTCGCCTACATCAAGGCGACCGACGGCGGCGATCATATCGACCCGATGTTTACCAGGAACTGGCGCAATGCCGACGCCGCCGGCTTGAAGCGCGGCGCCTATCACTTCTTCTACTGGTGCCGCACCGCCGGCGAGCAGGCCGACTGGTTCATCCGCAACGTGCCGAGGGTCGAGGGCGCGCTGCCGCCGGTGATCGACGTCGAGTGGAACGGCGAATCCAGCTGCAAGCGCCGCCCTTCGCGGCAAAAGGTGCTGGAAAAGATCCAGGTGTTCATGGACAAGCTCGAGCGCCACTACGGCCAGCGGCCGATCATCTACACCGCGCCCGACTTCTACCGCGACAATCTGCGCGGCGCATTCCCGGATTATCCATTCTGGGTGCGCGCCGTGGCCGCCCACCCGTCAAAGGTCTATCCCGGCCGCAAATGGCTGTTCTGGCAATATTCCGGCTCCGGCCTGTCGCACGGGGTGAGGGGCCGCATCGACCTCAACGTGTTCCACGGCGATGAGCGGGCATGGCGCGACTGGGTTGGCGGCCGGCAGATGGTAGCGGAGGCGGAGTAGCGGCAGCTCTTGCCTTCTCCCCTTGTGGGCCTGTTGCGTAATTCGCTGATTGTGATTCTCTGAGACGAAGCTCGGAGGGAATCGCGATGGCAGTGAAGCAGATGGGCCAGTTGAGCTTGGCGGAGGCTTTTCTGGGCGGCAAGTTGGCTGGCGGTTCTTCACCGCT